>DASZPT010000151.1:0-67208 GCA_035549935.1 Gemmatimonadales bacterium | reverse complement strand
GATACACGTCCTCGTCCGCATCGAAGGCACTGAGCACGATGGTCTTCACCGCGGGCAGCTCGCGCGCCATGGTATCGAGCACATCGAGTCCATCCATCCCCGGCATCTGCAGATCGACGAGCAGCACGTCGGGCAGCAGCTCCCGGCAGAGCTCGAGCGCCTGCCGTCCCTCCGCCGCGACACCCACGATCTGGATGCCTTCCTCGCGGCCCAGCAGGGTGGCCAGACCGTCCCGAAAGAGGGCGTGATCATCCGCCAGGACGACGCGCGTGACCGCCACCTGGGGTGGGGCCTGTTCTGTCATGGTCATGTCCATTCCTCGCGTGGCAGAAAAAACAAAAGGCGCGGTGAGCGAGAGGGCTCTCCGCGCCTTCATCTGGCGAGTCCGACTCCCTCGCCCGACAAGGACAACCACCGATCTCATCGGTGGTCCATCGACGCCGGAACAGTAACGTCCGCGCCGACCCCACGCAAGCGTTCAGCGACGTGCCGCGAAGAACTCCCGCAGCAGTGCCCCGCATTCCTCGCCCAGCACGCCGCCGACGGTCTCGACCCGGTGATTGAGCCGCGGGTGGCGCAGGAGATCGCCGACGGATCCCGCCATGCCGGCCTTGGGGTCCCAGGCGCCGAAGACCACCCGGCCGAGCTTGCCGAGCACGATCGCGCCGGCACATTGCGCGCAGGGCTCGAGCGTGACATACAGCGTGGCCATCGGGAGGCGGTCCTCCCCCTGGCTCCGGATCGCCGCCTGGATGGCGAGGAGTTCCGCGTGGGCGGTCGGGTCGTGCCGCCGCACCGTCTCGTTGTGCGCCTGGCCCAGGATCCGCGACCCGTCCATGACCACCGCGCCGACCGGCATCTCCCCTGAGGCCTGCCCCTGTTCCGCCAGCGCCAGGGCCGCCCGCATGCCGGCGAGATCCGCCGGGCTCACCGGGGTATCAGGCACTCGCGCTCTCGGGCTCGGCCGCGTCCCGAACGAACCGGAGGTCGCGTCCCTGTCGCTCGACCCGGATGATATCGCCCTCGTGGTAGGCGCCCTCGAGCAGCTCCAGCGCGATCGGGTTCTGCAGCCGCCGCTGGATCACCCGCTTGAGGGGCCGCGCGCCGAACACCGGATCGTAGCCCTCCTCGGCGATCAGCGCGCGCGCGTCCGGCATCACCCGGAGCCGGATCTTCCGGTCGGCCAGCAGCGCCGTCAGCCCCGCGAGCTGCAGGTCGACGATCCTGCCGATATCCTCCCGCGAGAGCTGGCGGAAGACGATGACCTCGTCCACCCGGTTCAGGAACTCGGGGCGGAAGTGGAGCCGGAGCTGGTCCCGCACCTTCGACTCGACCAGGGCCCATGACGACGCATCGGTCTGCTCGCCCGCCTCGAGGATCAGCTGGCTGCCGATGTTCGAGGTCATGATGATGACCGTGTTGCGGAAATCGACCACCCGCCCCTGGCTGTCGGTCAGCCGCCCGTCGTCCAGGATCTGAAGCAGGACGTTGAAGACGTCGGGGTGCGCCTTCTCGATCTCGTCGAACAGGATCACGCTGTAGGGCCGGCGGCGGACCGCCTCGGTCAGCTGGCCGCCCTCGTCGTAGCCCACGTAGCCCGGCGGCGCCCCGATCATGCGGGCCACGGAGTGCTTCTCCATGTATTCCGACATGTCGAGCCGCACCATCGCGCGCTCGTCGTCGAAGAGGAACTCGGCCAGCGCCCGCGCGGTCTCGGTCTTCCCCACGCCGGTGGGGCCGAGGAAGATGAACGACCCGGTCGGCCGGTTGGGATCGGCGAGACCGGCCCGGCTCCGGCGCACCGCGTTCGACACCGCGGTGACCGCCACCTCCTGGCCGATCACCCGGCGACCCAGCTCCGCCTCGAGCCGGGTCAGCCGCTCGCGATCCGACTCCAGCATCTTGGCCACCGGCACCCCGGTCCACTTCGCCACTACCTCGGCGATGTCCTCGGCGTCGACCTCCTCCTTGAGGTACTTGGCCTTGGCCTGGATCTGGGCCAGCCGCTGCTCCTGGTCCGCGATCTCGCGCTCCAGCTGTGGAATCCGGCCGTACTGCAGCTCCGCCGCCTTCTGGAGGTCGCCCCGCCGCGTGGCCTGCTCCATCTCGGTCCGGAGCCCTTCGACCTCCTGCTTGCGGTTCTGGATCTCCTGGATCGCGAGCTTCTCCGCCTGCCACTGCGCCTTCATGGAGGATCCCTGCTCGCGCAGACCGGCGATCTCCTGCTCGACCGCGGCCTTGCGCTCGAGGCCGGCCTTGTCCTTCTCCTTGAGCAGCGCCTGGCGCTCGATCTCGAGCTGCAGGATCCGCCGCTCCACCTCGTCGATCTCCTGCGGCAGGCTGTCGATCTCCATGCGGAGCCGGCTCGCCGCCTCGTCCATCAGGTCGATGGCCTTGTCGGGCAGGAAGCGGTCGCCGATGTAGCGGTCGGAGAGGGTCGCGGCGGCCACCAGGGCATTGTCGGTGATCCGGATGCCGTGGTGCACCTCGTACTTCTCCTTGAGCCCGCGGAGAATCGCGATCGTGTCGGTGACGCTCGGCTCCCCCACCATCACCGGCTGGAACCGGCGCTCGAGGGCGGCGTCCTTCTCGACATGCTTGCGGTACTCGTCCAGGGTCGTCGCGCCGACGACGTGCAACTCCCCGCGCGCGAGGGCGGGCTTGAGGAGGTTGCTCGCGTCCACCGCGCCCTCGGCGGCGCCGGCGCCCACCAGGGTGTGGAGCTCGTCGATGAAGACGACGTAGCGCCCCTCCGCCTGGGTCAGCTCCTTCACCACCGACTTGAGCCGCTCCTCGAACTCCCCGCGGTACTTGGCCCCGGCCAGGAGGAGACCGATGTCGAGCGCCACGATCTCCTTGTTCCGGAGCGACTCGGGCACGTCTCCGTTGACGATCCGCTGGGCCAGCCCCTCGACGATCGCGGTCTTGCCGACCCCGGGCTCGCCGATGAGCACCGGGTTGTTCTTGGTCCGGCGGGAGAGCACCTGCATCACCCGGCGGACTTCCTCGTCCCGGCCGATCACCGGGTCCAGCTTTCCCTGGCGGGCCTGGTCGGTCAGGTTGCGGGTGAAGCGCTCCAGCGCCTGGTACTGGGTCTCGGGCGACTGGTCGGTCACGCGATGGGCACCGCGCACGTCGGCGAGCGCCGCACGAAGGGCCGCGGCGTCGACCTCGCTCGCGGTGAGCAGCTGGCGGGCGGTGGTCCCCTTCTCTTCCGCCAGGCCCACGAGGAGGTGCTCGGTCGAGACGTAGGCATCGCCCATCGTCTTCGCCTCCGCCTCGGCCCGGTCGAAGACCTTGTGGAGCTCGCGCGCGAGCGTCGGCTCGCCGCCCCCTTCCTGCCGGGGAAGCCGGTCGAGTTCGCGGGCGGTCTCCTGGGCCAGGGCGGTCACGTTGAGGCCCGCCTTCTGGAGCAGCGGGCGGACCACCCCCTCGTCCTGCGCCAGCAGCGCGGCGAAGAGGTGGGCGTCGTTCACGACCGGGTTGCCGCGACGGGTCGCCTCCGCGGCGGCATCGCGAAAGGCCTCCTGGGCCTTGATGGTCAATCGTTCGGGTCGAATCATGGCCGTCTCCTCGGCAAGGGGCAGGCCCCGGAAATCTGCCTCCCTGGCAGGGGAAGGACCACCCGGGGCCGCCGGCGAAGTCCGTCCGGCACGAGTGCACGCGTCACTCCGGCAGCAAAGGGGAACGGGCCGGGGAGTGATTCCCCGGCCCGTGTCTCCTGAACCGACGACCGCCCCCTAGCGGCGGGCAATCATCTTGAGCGTATAGCGTTCGCCGTCCACCGTCAGCTGCGCGTAGTAGACCCCCTGGGTCAGTTCCCGGTTGTTGCCCTCCAGCAGCTTGCCGTCCCAGAAGGCTTCGTGCGCTCCGCACCGGAGCCGGAGCCCATCGAGGCGCTCCCCATTGGAATTGAGCAGGATCGGTACGGCGACGACCTGCACCAGCACATTGTAGATCTTCAGACTGACCAGGGGCTGATGACCTCGCTCGCAGAGTTCCGGACTGAGGACGAACGGAATCGTCGTCGACGGGAAGAACGGGTTGGGATAGTTGTCGTGCAGGTCGACACGCGGTGGTGGCCGTTCCTGGGCGAATGCGGACCCGGCAACCCCGGCGAGGAGCACGAGCGCGCACCCGACCCAGCGGGGAACGGGCATGCAGGGTCTCTCCTGAGCTGGTCTCGATCGGGTGATAATCGTCTCCCGCCGGATCATGCGCAAGCGATCCCTCGGGCCTTCGGCGTGAGGCGCCTGACGTCACCGTCACGAATCGTGAGGCCGCTCCGGTCGGACCATTCGAGGAGGGGGATCAGGAACTTCCGTGAAAGCCCCGTCGCATCCCGCAACGCCTGGAGGGTGATGGTTCCCGCCCGCCCTGTTTCCAGTACCCGGTCCCGAAAACCGTCCAGGGCCGCGCGACTGAAAAAGCGCTCACCCTCGACCGCGATGATCCGCCCCGTCTCCGCCGCCGCCTTCAGGGCCAGCCGCACGCCCGTCAGCTGGAACTCGGCCTCGAGCTCGCCCACCGAGGGAGGAGCGAGTCCTGCCTGATCGAGGCGCTCCACCAGGCGGGCGACGAGGTCGGGATTCTCCCGGGGTCGGGGCGCGAAGCGGGCGCTCCGAATCAGTCCCCCGTCGATCACCACCCGCCCCGCTGTGGCCAGGTTATCGAGGGCCAGCGTCCCCGCCGCATCGAAGCGGGAGAGGCCCTGCCGGAGCGTCTCGAGCGGCATGCCCCGCTCAGTGGCATGCGCGTCGTGGAAGGCCCGCAGCGCCTCCAATGCCTGTTCCTCCGCGGCGGCGACCCGGGCTGGCGGCACCAGCGTACCATGCGCGACCAGGAGGCCGCTTGCTTCCACGACGGCAGGGAGCTGGTCCGGGGCGATCCCCAGCAGCAGCGGCACGAGGCCCAGGTCGACACCGCTGGTGCGGCGTTCGACCAGGGCCCCGAGCCGTGGCCCCGGAGCGGTGTCGCGGAGCGCCTCGGGCCAGCGGGGCCGCCCGCGCGGGGGCAACGGGTCCGCCACCCATCCCCCACCGATGGTGGTGACCGGGCTGTAGCTCCGGAGCACGAAGCGGTCGCCGCCCCGCGCCAGGACCGGGCGCTCGAGCGAGAGGCGGGCCAGGCGGGCCGCGCCGGGCGCGATCACCTCGGCGGTCGAGACGCGCGCCATGACTTCGTCGGTCCCGAGGTGGAGCCTCACGCGGGTGTGGTGCCCGAGGGGTCGCGCGGCCTGGGGGAGGAGCTCGAGGACGACGTCGATCGCGGTGGTGTCCTGCCAGGGGTCGTCACGGCGTACCAGCACCTGCCCGCGATGGACTGTGCTGCGCTCGATCCCGGCGACGCCGACCGCGGTCCGCGCGCCGGGTCCGCTCCGGGTGACCGAGGCGCCGTGATGCTCGAGCGAGCGCACCCGCCCTTCGCCGCCCGCCGGGAGGAGTCGGACGGCATCGCCGACCGCGACACTGCCCGACCAGGCCGTCCCGGTGAGGACGGTGCCGACGCCGGCGAGCGACAACGCCCGGTCCACCGGCAGGCGAAAGAGATCGTCGGGCGCACGGTGACCGATGGCCGAGGCCTGGGCCGCGATCGCCGCGCGGAGCTCGGCGATCCCGATGCCCCGGATCGCCGAGGTGGCAAGCGGCGGCGCGAAGCGCACCGGGGACCGGGCGAGCCAGGCGGCGACCTCCGCCTCCACCAGCGAGCGCCATTCGGGGTCCACCAGGTCGCACTTGGTAAGCACCGGAATGCCCGCCGGCACCCGGAGCTGCTCCACGATCGCGAGATGCTCGCGGGTCTGCGGCATGATCCCCTCGTCGGCCGCCACGATGAGAAGGACGAGATCGAGCCCGGCGGCGCCCGCCACCATGGTACGGATGAGGTCCTCGTGCCCGGGGACATCGATCACCCCCGCGGTCGCGTCCCCCTCCAGCGGGAGCGCCGCGACGTGGAGGTCGATCGTGATCCCGCGCCGCCGCTCCTCGGCGAGGGGATCCATGCGCTGGCCGGTGAGCGCCTCCACCAGCGCCGACTTCCCATGGTCGATGTGCCCGGCGGTCCCGATGATCATGCGGTTCCCCAGGCCTGGGTCAGCCAGAACTCGAGCGCGGGGAGCTTCGCCCCTTCCCCCATGTGATAGCGGATGTAGCGGGCCAGGAGGCGGCGGTGCGCCGCGGCGTTGCGGGGATCGAGCGCGGGAAGTTCCCCGTCCCCGCCGAGGAGCCGGACCAGCGCGGCGCGCGCCTCGGGCGGCAGCAGCGTACTCTCGGGGCCGCCGGCACAGGCGCCGCAGAGGGCCCCGCCGTCGGGGGCGCCGAAGGGAAGTGCCCCGGCGCCCGGAACGGGGCGGCCGCAGCGGACGCAGTCATCGAGCGCGGGCGCGAAGCCCAGCGCGCCCACCAGGCGCCAGACTTCCCGCAGGCTCGCCGCCGCCAGCTCCTCCCGGCCGGCCTGCTCCAGCCGGGCCAGTCCCTCCCTCAGGATATCGAAGCTCTCGGGATGGGGCTCCGCGGGCGAGAAGTGCAGCGTGATCTCCGCCAGCACGGTTGCGGTGGCGTAGCGGCCGACATCGCGCGCGATTGCCACCGGCACGGTCGGGAAATCGAAGGCCGTGAGGAGATGGAGGTCGCGCCCGTCACGGAGGATCAGCTGGGCCTGCCCTCCACTCAGCACCTGCAACGCCGCGCCGAACCGGCTCTTCGGCCGAAGGGCGCCCTTGGCGATCGCGCTCTGCACCCCGTGATCCCGGGTGGCGAGTCGCACGATCTTCGAGGTCTCGCCGTACCGGAGCGTGGCGAGGATGATGGCGGGGGTGGAGACCTGGGACACGGGGTTCCGGGTTCCGGGTTCCGAGTTCCGGGTTCGATGCCCCCCCGGAACTCACGACCCGGTCCGCTATTCCGGCGGAATTTCCGTGACGAGCGCCGCGACCGGGCACTCGGGGACCGTCACGGCGCGGGACTCGGTGAGGTTGGTGCGCAGGATATGGAGCTTCCCGGTGCTGCCCGTGGTGCAAGGCCCGGATTCCAGCACGTACGGCCGGCCGGCTGCGTCCACCGCCACGCCGCTGTTGTCGGGAATCGCGATCCCGTTACCCGCCCCGCGCAGCACCTGGCGATTGAGCAGGTCGAACACCATCAGGCCCTGGGTGAGCGAACTCACGTAGAGCCGGCTCCCGCCGTTGTCGGTCACGCTGCCGGCGGCATTGCCGAAGCCGGTGAAGTTGCCCAGCTCCTTCCGGCCGACCGGATCCACCAGCGAGAGGCGGGAGTCGGTGGCGCTGTCGTCCGGTCCGGCGTTCATCACGTAGATCACGCCGTCGGAGGCCACATCGGCGGCGTTGGCGTTGCCCGGCCCGGGGAGCAGGATCGAGTCGATCCCCGTGGCGAGCCGGTTGGTCACCGGGTCGACCACCGAGACCCAGCTCGGGCCGTTCGGGACGCCGGAGCCGTTCAGGTTGGCGTTCACCACGAACACCTTGCCCCGAGTGAAGACCACGGCCCTCGGCGTCTGGCCCACCGCCACGCTGGCCGTGTCCCCCGTGAGGTAGTTGATACGGGTGACGGTATTCTGGTTGGGATTGCCGACGTAGGCGATCGAATCGTCCACAATCGCCGCGCCGGTGGCCCCCGAACTCGCGGGCAGGGGAATCGTCCGCTCGACAGTGGCGCTCCGGAGGTTCACGACGGCAACCGCGTCGTCGTCTCCCAGTGGAACGATGGCCCGGCCGTCCAGCGCGCTCACCGTGGTCGGCGTGGCGGTGGCCGAGCCGAGGGGAATCGGCGTGACCACGGTGGGAGTGTTGATCCGGATGAGACTCAGCGCCCCAGTGGTCCGATGCACCAGCAGCAGGACCTCCTCCGCCGCGGGCAGGGGCGCGGAGGCCTCCGCACAGGCCAGGGTCGCGGTGGCGGCGCCGAGCAGGACCACCCATCGGGAGAGACGCATGGATGAAAGATGGTTGAGCCCCACCCCCTGCGACTAGGCCGGGCGGGCCGATCGCGGCCGGCCGAGCGCGAGGAACGGAGCCGGGGCATGGGGAAAGCGGTCGGGGTGCAGCAGGTGCGCCAGCAGCTCGAGACTGTCGACCAGCCTGGGACCCGGCCGACTGAAATAGGCCTGCCCGTCGACGGCGGCGATCCGGCCGCTCCGGCTGCACGGGAGGGCGTCGAATCCCAGGCGCCGGGCCACCGACTCGAACTGCCGCTCCACCTCCTCGACGGAGAGGCCACACCCGGCGATCACCATCACCTCCGGTTGCCACGCGAGAACCTCCTCCCAGCCGAGTACCCGACTCGCCACGCCCGGCTCGGCGTGCCCTTCCCTGCCCCCGGCGATGGCGACCAGCTCCGGGGTCCAGTGCCCGCAGGCGTAGAGTGGATCGAGCCACTCGAGCAGCGTCACGCGCACCCGGGGCGCGAGCGCGGCCCGCTCCCGGACCCGATCGGTCCGGGCCTCGAGTGATGCGACGAGCCGGGAGGCCTCCGCCTCGCGGCCGGTCAGGTGCCCCAGCTCGGCGATGTTCGCGAAGACATCGGCCAGCGTGCGCGGCGCGAGGCTCACGACCGTGGGACAGCCGGGGAGATCGGCCGCGACGTCGCGGGCATCCCGGTCGGGGACGGCGCAGACGTCGCAGAGCCCCTGCGTCACGAGGAGGTCGGGCCGGAGCCGCTGGAGGAGATGCCGGTCCAGGTCGTAGAGCGGGAGGCTCGCGGCGTACCGCTCGCGCACCAGCCGGTCGATCTCGCCACTCGTGGCGTCCTTGGGGATCGCGGTGCTGGTGACGCGCGGGAGGCGGGTGATCGACCCGGGATAGTCACAGCCGTGCGTGACCCCGACGAGCTGTTCCTCGAGCCCGAGGGCGCAGAGCATCTCGGTGGCGCTGGGAAGGAGGGAGACGATGCGCATGGGGGACGGGTCGAGGTCCGTGGAGGGATGGAGTTCCGGGTTCCGAGTTCCGAGTTCCGGGTTCCGGGTTCCGAGTGAGCGCGCCTGGAGCCGGAACCCGGAACTCTTCCTCCACCTACCAGCCGACCCGCGCGCCCGCCGTGAGCAGCCGGCCGCGTCCGGCGAACCCGACCACCGTCTCGTAGTCCCGGTCGAAGAGGTTCTCGGCGCGGAAGGTGGCGGCGATGCCGGGGCGGCCGGGAGCGCGGCGGACGATGTCGACGGCGGCATCCGCGTCGACCGTGACATAGGCGCCCAGGGTGGTGCGGACCTGGGGGAAGACGCGGAAGTCCACGTCATCCCGGCGGCCGACAACGTTGAGCCCGGCGCCGAGCGAGACGCGCCCGACCGCGCCCCGCGCATCGAACCGGGCGCTGTGCTTCGGGCGGCGCACCAGCGGCTCCCCTTCGACGAAGATGTCGTCGGCGCCGGTGGCGAAGCCGGCGTCATCCACCCGGGTGACCAGGTACGTATACGAGGCGCCGAGCGTCATCGCGGCGACCGGCCGCACCCGCGCGATGATCTCGACGCCCCGCGCGGTGGCCTTCGCGACGTTCTGGTAGGTCGGCTGGTCCGGCGCGGCATTTCCGTCGTACTGGATCAGGTCGCGGAACCTCTGGTCGAAGTAATTGGCCGCGATGGATCCGTTCCCCGCGAGGATGGACTGCTCCAGCCCCACCTCCCAGCTCGTGGCCTGTTCGGGGTCGAGGCCCGGGTTCCCCCGCTCGAAGAGGCCCTGGGCGTAGTTCTCCCTGAGCGACGGCTCCTTGAACGAGGTCCCGACCGATGCGCGCGCGCGGAGGGTCCGGGTGAGCGCGTAGGCGGTACCGACTCTGGCCGTCAGGTGGCTCCCGAACTTCTCGTTGTCATCGAGACGAACACCGAGGTTCACCACCGACCGGGCCGCCGGCTCGAGCAGCGCCTGCCCGTAGATCCCGTAGTTGTGCCGGGTCTGGTCGAAGGCCCCGCTGCTCCCTTCCTCGAGTAGCGCCTCCCACACGCCCTCCAGGCCGGTGACGAGCTTCACCCTCGGGTCGAGGGTGACGTTCGCCGTCACACCGGCGGTGCGGCGCAGCGAGCGCCCCACGTCCCTCGAGTAGAAGTCCAGGGTATCGCCCGGGCTGTCCGGCTGGTTGGAGGACCCGTAGACCTCGCGCCGGGAATCCAGGTGCGCCCTGAGCTCGAGCGCCGTTCCCACCCGGCGCCCGAGGTCGAGCCCCAGCGTGGTGGCCTGCTGGGTGGAGAACTGGTTGCTGTCCACCACCGCGCCGGTGAAGTCGGTCGGGAAGTGCAGCGTGTTATCGTCCCGCCGGGCGGTCAGGGTGACCTCGCTTCTCCGGTCGGGGCGCCAGGTGACCGCGCCGCCCCCGATGGTGCTCCGGTAGCCGCTGTTGAACTCGTAGATCCCATCCGTCCGGTAGCGGGAGAGGCTGCCGGAGAAGCTCACCGGCCCCTGCCCGCCACTCGCGGCCAGGGTTCCGGTCCAGGTGCCGAACGACCCGGCCTGGCTCCCGGCGCTCGCGTTGAGGCCCGCCGTGCCCCGCCGGGTGAAGATCTGGATCACGCCGCTCACCGCGTCCGACCCGTAGAGCACCGAGACGGGACCACGCACGATCTCAATCCGGTCGACATTGTCGATGCTCAGGGTGCCGAAGTTGTAGGCGCCACCGGGCTGGTTCACCGCGACCCCGTCGATCAGCACCTTGGTGTAATCGCTCTCCCCTCCGCGAAGGAAGAGCGAGGCGATCCCGCCGAAGGAGCCGCTCGGCACCGGCATCGCCCCCGGCACCTGCCTGAGCGCATCCTCGACGAAGAAGAGACCCTGGGCCCGGAGGTCGTCGCCCTTGAGCACGGTGGTGGTCGCGATCGATTTCGCGAGCGGGGTCGGGGTCCGCTCCGCGGTCACCACCAACTCGGGCAGCGCCACCGTGTCGCCCTGGACGACCTGGGCCGGGAGTGCCCCGGCCGAGAGGAGCACGGTGGCGGTGGCGCCGAGCGCCGCGATGAGACGAGCATGAAGCACGATGATGCCTCGAGACTGCCCGGCTACTCGCCGGGCTTGAGGGGAACGATCTGCGGCGCGCCGTCGCACCAGCTGGTGACGGCGACACGCCATTCGAATACCGGGGAGACGACGTCCGGGGTCAGCACCTGCGCCGGCGGGCCCTCCGCCACCACCGCCCCGTGGTCGAGCAGCACCAGCCGGTCGGCGTACCGCGCGGCGAGGTTGAGGTGGTGCGTCACGAGGAGGGTCCCGATCCCCTCCCCAGCGAGCCGGCGGACCAGCTCGAAGACTTCCATCTCGTGGCGGATATCCAGCGCCGCCGTCGGTTCGTCGAGGAGCAGCACCCTGGGCTCCTGGGCGAGCGCCCGCGCGATCCGCACCCGCTGCCATTCGCCGCCGGAGAGGGTATCGGTGCGCCGGGTGGCGAGGCCCCGGACGTCGGCGCGATCCATCGCGTCGTCCACCGCGCGGGCATCGATGGCACCCGGCTCCGCCAGCGACCCGAGCCGCGCGTAGCGGCCCAGCTCGACGGTTTCGCGGACCGTGAGCGGGAAGAGAATGTCCTCCCGCTGGGTGACCACCGCGGCGACCTGTGCCAGGGCCCGCGCGGACCAGTCGGCAAGGGGCCGTCCCTCGACCTCGACCTGCCCCGCGTCGAGCCGGGCACTCCCCACCAGGGCGCGGAGCAGCGTGGTCTTCCCGCTGCCGTTGGGTCCCACGATCGCCACCAGCTCCCCCCGGCCGAGCCCGACCGACACCCCGCACAGTGCTGCCTGCGCGACGCCGGGATACCGCACCGTGAGGCCACCTCCCCGGAGGATCACGCCAGCCTCCGCTTGAGGAGAAGCGCGAAGAACGGTACGCCCACGAGCGCGGTCACGACGCCCACCGGCAGCTCCACCGGCGGCGCGATCGAGCGGGCGATGGCATCGGCAAGGACCAGGAAGCCCCCGCCGGCGAGAAACACCGAGGGGAGGAGGGCCCGGTGCAGCGGCCCCCAGAGCCGCCGGACCGCGTGCGGTACGAGGAGCCCGACAAAACCGATGGCTCCACTGGTGGCGACGGCGACCGCGGTGAGGAACCCGGTGGCGAGGTAGGCGAGTCGCTTCACCCGCTCGGGATCGGCGCCGAGGTGGCGGGCCTGCTCCTCGCCCAGGGCCAGGAGGTCGAGGTCCCGCGCGCGGACCATGAGCACGATGAGGGGCACGCTGCCGTACGCGGCCACCATCCCGACGGTGGTCCACGATCCCGCCCAGAGTCCACCCAGCATCCAGCGGAAGGAGTTCTGCACCCGGGTGGCGTCGACCAGCATCAGGATCGCCGTCACCAGCGCCATCGCGAACGAGCTCACCACCACGCCGGCGAGGAGGAGCACCCCCGAGTCGAGCCGGCGGCCGGCCACGAGACTGAGGCGGTACACCAGGACCAGGGTGAGCACCGCGCCGGCAAAGGCGGCGAACGGGACGCCCCACGGATTGGTGAGCCCGGCGGAGATCGCCGCGACGGCGCCCAGCGTCGCGCCGCCGGAGATGCCAAGGACGAACGGGTCGGCGAGGGGATTGCGGACCAGCGCCTGGAGCACGGCTCCGCTCACGGCGAGCCCCCCGCCGACCAGGAAGCCGAGCAGGACCCGCGGCAACCGGAGCTGGCGCACGACCGGCGCGGCGTCGGCGCTCGCATCGCGGAGCCCGAGCCAGATGGCGGAGGGAGGGATCCGGGTGGCGCCGAGCGCCAGGCCCAGGACGAGCGAGACGAGGGTGAGCGCCAGGAGCCAGGGCCAGCGGTTTCTCATCGCGCCGCCGCCAGCGAATCCCGGAGGGCCCGCACCAGCGCCGGCGCCCGCGGGCTCGGCCGCCCGAAGGCCGGCGTCGCGAAGTGGAGGAAGTGCCGGTCGCGCACCGCGGGGACCACCCGCCACTCCGGGCGCCTCGCGAAGCCGGGAACGCCGGTGTCGCTCACCAGGATCACCGCCGGGTGCCGCGCCGCGATCGCCTCGATGCTCACGGTGGCGGACGGGGCGGTGACGTCATCGAAGACGTTGTGCCCGCCGGCCAGGGTGAGGATCTCGCTCTGGAAGCTCCCCGCCCCGATCACCATCGGCGGCTGGTCCCACGCCATGATCAGCACGTTGGCGGCGTGGGTGGTGTCCCGGGTCGCCGCGAGCTGGTGGAGCTGCCGGTCGAGCGAGGTCGCGAGCGAGTCGCCTTCCGCCGCATGACCGACCAGTGGCGCCACCAGG
This sequence comes from Gemmatimonadales bacterium, assembly GCA_035549935.1. Classification (GTDB taxonomy): domain Bacteria; phylum Gemmatimonadota; class Gemmatimonadetes; order Gemmatimonadales; family GWC2-71-9; genus JADJOM01. Next base: position 54,015 of record DASZPT010000151.1, on the reverse strand, counting down.
CGCGCGAGACGGGAGACATCGGCGAGATGGTTGAAATCGAGCTGCAGCACCGCGGCGCCGGCCTCGCGGAACCGCCGGGCGGCGTCGACATTCTGGGGCGAGCGATAGAGCAGCACCAGGTCGGGATGCTGCGCCAGCACGCTCTCGATGTTGGGAGGGATGCCGTCGCCGACGTCGGGCACCGCCTTCGCCTCGGCGGGATAGTCGCACCAGCGGGTGCGGCCCACCAGCACGGGGCCGGCGCCGATGGCGAACATCAGCTCGGTGGTGGCCGGGCTGAGCGACACGACCCGCACCGCGGGACGCGCGAGCCGCGTGGTGTCGCCGGCGTCATCGACGACCACGAGCCCGCCGGCGGTGGTGCCGGTCCTGGTTCCGCAGGCGGCGAGGAGGGCGAGGGCCGCGGCCGCGAGGGCCCGGCAAACAGAACGCCCATCCCCGACACCTGGGAGATGGGCGATCAAGAGCCTGGACTTCGAGGCTGGTGACGCCACCCGTCCCTCCCCCGAGGGTGTTGGTGGTGGCACGAGCCGAGAGGTCTCCTGGCTTCGGGCCTCCGCTCGCCTTCCCGGTTTCCCAGTGGCGTCGTGAGCGGAGAGTGTTGCTGCCCGTTACAGTGGCGGGGCCGCGCCGGCTTCACACCGGCTTCCGAGCGTCCCGACTCGCGTGCAATGAGTTGTCTACGACGGCGCCGAAGTTAGGACGTTGGACGAGTCCGCGCAAGCTGGGCGCCGACCTCCTGCTTGAGGCGAGCGCGCTCTGCCTGATATTGCTGCCACTCCTCCGCGGTCACGCTCGCCTCCTTCCCGGCGTAGCGCGCGTCGAGCTGCGCCAGCCGGTCGAGCGCCGACGCCTGCGCCGCCACGGGCGGGCGCTTCTGCAGCACCCGGCTCGCGATCACCGCCAGCGAAATCGCCAGCAGACTCACGATCGCGGGCAGGAACCATCCCGCGAGGCCCTTGCCCGGGAAGTCGATCGTCACGGTCGCGCCGGCCGGCACCGAGCCGACCCACTGCTGGAAGCTCCGCCCCTCGATCTGCTGGCTGTCGGCCTTCGCGAGCCCGCCGCCCTTCGCGGTGAGGTTGAACTCCTCGAGGAGGATGTTGAACATCGCGATCGAGTCCGGCATCGCGATCGTCACCGGGCCGCTCCGCGCGGGGAGGGCGTAGGTGAGGATCACCTGCTTCTCTCCCGGCGCGATCGGCGCGAAAAGCAGCACGCTGTCGTTCCGGAAGGTGAGCGCCTCGCTCGAGAAGTCGCCGTTGCCCGCCTCGACATTGACCGCCCCGTGCGGCAGCCCCGCCACCCAGGTCGGATGGGCGCTGTCGGCCGCCACCCGCGTGGTCGGACCGGGGTTGCCGAGGACGATGATCTCGAGCACCGCGCGGCTGCCGCCGGAGGATGGCTTGCCCACCACCAGGTGCCGCGAAACGACGTCGATCCTGGTCGTGCTCGAGGTGTCGGAGACGACCACCATGAGCCCGGTGTCGGGCGCGGCGGGATCGGTGTGGACGGGACTCGAGAAGTACTCGATGCCGGCCCACCCCGAACTCAGCAGGTAGACGGCGCTGGTGTCGGGGACGAACCGGAAGCGAAATTCGCCCCGCGGCCCGGTGGTGGTCGAGTCGATCGGCCCCTGCACCGCCCGGCCCACGCGGTGGAGCACGACCTTCGCCGCCGCCACGGGTACGGTGTCGGTGGCGGTGATGCGCAGGACCCGTCCCGAGACGTTGGCGCGCTGCTGCGCCTGGAGCGGGGCCGCGGCGAGACACACGGCCGCCGCGCCGGCGAGCACGCCCCTGGCGTTCACGGCTGGAATTTCCCGAAGTCCTCGGGGTCCATCTTCTCGAGGTGAGCCTTGAGCTTCTGGGCGTCGAGCGAGGGGTCCGACGGGGGTGTGCCGTCCTCCTCCGCCCCCTCCTCGAGGAGGTCGGGATCGGTGAAGATCGTGGCGTTCACCCGGAGCGCGAGGGCGATGCTGTCGGAGGGGCGGGCGTCGACCTGGAAGATGTGGTCGTCCCGGGCGAGCCAGAGTTCGGCGAAGTAGGTCTTGTCCTTGAGCGCGCTGATGACGATCCGCTGGACCACCGCGCCCAGCCCCACGATCACCGACTTGAGGAGGTCGTGGGTCATCGGGCGCGGCGCCTTGATGCCCTGCATTTCCATCGCGATCGCGCTGGCCTCGGCCGGACCGATCCAGATGGGCAGCACCCGGGTGCCGCCCTTCTCCTTCAGGATCACGACCGGGGAGTTGGTCGTCCGGTCGAGGCCCAGGTGGGCGACGGTGACTTCGATCATCCCACCGCGTCGAGCAGTGCCTTCACCCGGTCGGTGGCCTCCCAGGGGAAGAACTGCAGCGAGCCCTTCTTGTACGGCTTGCGGCCGAAGTGGCCGTAGGCCGCGGTGGGCGAGTAGATCGGCTTGCGGAGATCGAGCGCCTTGATGATGCCGCCGGGGGTGAGGTCGAAGACCCTCCGCACCGCGTCCTCGAGGCGCATGTCCGACACCTTGCCGGTCCCGAAGGTCTGCACCATCACCGAGACCGGGTCCCGGACGCCGATGGCGTAGGCCACCTGCACCTCGCAGCGCTTCGCCAGCTTCGCGGCCACGATGTTCTTGGCGACCCAACGCATCGCGTACGCCGCGGAGCGGTCCACCTTCGAGGGATCCTTGCCGCTGAAGGCGCCGCCGCCGTGGCGGGCCATGCCGCCGTAGGTATCGACGATGATCTTCCGGCCGGTGAGGCCGGCATCGCCGTGCGGGCCGCCGATGACGAACCGGCCGGTGGGGTTGATGTGGAACCGGGTCTTGCTGCTGTCGAGGCCCGCCTTCGCGAGCACCGGCTTGATGACCTCCTCGATGACGCCTTCGCGGATCGTCTTCTGGGAGAGCTCGCGCCCCTTCACGGTCGCGGCGTGCTGGGTCGACACGACGACGGTCTTGACCCCCACCGGCTCGTCGCCGGCATACTCGACCGAGACCTGGCTCTTCCCGTCGGGGCGGAGCCAGTCGAGCTTCGCGCCCCCCTCCCCGCGCCGCACGTCGGCCAGGCGTTCCGCCAGCCGGTGGGCCAGCTGGATCGGGAGGGGCATCAACTCCCTGGTCTCGTCGGTGGCGTAGCCGAACATCATCCCCTGGTCGCCCGCGCCGCCGGTATCCACGCCCTGGGCGATGTCCGGGGACTGGTTGTCGATCGAGCTCAGGACCGCGCAGGTGTTCCCGTCGATGCCGTAATTCGCGTCGACATACCCGATCCGCTTGATCGTGTCGCGGACCAGGGCCGGGACATGCACGTAGGTCGACGTGGTGATCTCGCCGGCGACGATGGCCATGCCCGTCGTGACGAGGGTCTCGCAGGCCACCCGCCCGCGCGAGTCGCTGGCCAGGATGGCGTCGAGGACGGCGTCGGAGATCTGGTCGGCAACCTTGTCGGGATGCCCCTCGGTCACGGACTCCGAGGTGAACACGTGGCGATGGGTCTTGGCCATTGTGGGGGTCGAAGATGAGAGGGTGTGCGGCCGCCGGGCCGCGCCAAATTACTCGCGCAAGGTAGCGGCGCCGGTCTGACGCGGCAACGCCGCGAGCGCGTCCAGCATCCGGGGGTCGAAATGCTCCTGCATGGCGGTGCGGAGAGTGTTCGTGATGTCCGCCGACTGGGTCGCATCGAGGGCCGCGAAGGCGGCCCGGGCCGCCACTTCGATCGGGATGGTCCGCACCACCCACTTGAGGAACGGCAGCGCCGGCGGCGCGACGCTGAGGGTGCGGTAGCCGAGACCGAGGAGGAGCACCACCGCGAGCGGGTCGGACGCCATCTCGCCGCAGACGCTCACCGCGATCCCCGCCCGGGTTCCCGCGTCGAGCACCAGCTTGAGCTGGCGCACCACCGCGGGGTGGAACGGAGTGAACCGTTCCGCCAGCCGGGCGTTCCCCCGGTCCACCGCCAGGGTGTACTGGACCAGGTCGTTGGTGCCGACACTGAAGAAGGCGCTGTGCACCGCCAGCTCGTCCGCGATCAGCGCCGCGGCCGGGGTCTCGATCATGACCCCGACCGGGACCGAGGCTGCCGCGCGGACCCCTTCGCGCGCGAGATTGAGCGCCTCCTCGAGCACCATCGCCTTGGTGGTGGTGACCTCCTCGATCTGGGTCACCAGCGGGAGCATGAGCTGGATCTGCCGGTCGGCCGCGGCCCGGAGCACCGCGCGGATCTGGGGCCGGAAGATCTCGGGATGATCGAGACAGACCCGGATCGACCGCCAGCCGAGGAACGGGTTCGCCTCCGGCGGCGCCCGGAAGGCGGCGGGGAACTTGTCGCCGCCGAGGTCGAACGACCGGACGATCACCGGGTGCCCGGGGAAGGCGTCGCTCACGCGGCGGAAGTACTCGGTCTGTTCGTCCTCGCTCGGGAGCGCCGCGCGGCCGGTGACCAGGAACTCGGTGCGGAGGAGCCCGACGCCGTGGGCATCGTGCTTCGCCGCCGGGATGATCTCGTCGGGGAGGTCGACGTTCCCCATCAGCGTGATCGCGACGCCGTCGGGGGTCACCGCCGCCTGGGTGACCGCGGCCTCGAACTCGAGCTCGAGCTTCTGGCGCCGGGAGACCTGGGCCCGCACCCGGTCGATCTCGGCGCGGGTCGGCTCCAGGATGACGATCCCGGTCTGCCCGTCGACGAGGAGCTGCGTGCCGGTCCGGATCCGCTCGAGGGCTCCCACCGCGCCCATCACCGCCGGGATGCCGAGGGAATGGGCCAGGATCGCGGCGTGCGAGGTGCGGGTCCCCTCCTCGCTCACCAGCCCGACGACGTGGTCGCGGTCGAGCTGCACCGTGAGGCCGGGCGAGAGTTCCTTCGCCACGATGACGACCTGCTCGTCGGTCATCGTCGCCCAGAACTCGTCCTGAGTCCGCCCCAGGAGCTGGAGCAGCATCCGGTTGTGGATGGCGGAGAGGTCGGCGAGGCGGTCGCGCAGCAGCGCGTTGCCGGACCCACCCCAGATGTTGCGGATCTCGAGCGCCTTGAACTCGTAGGCGGTCTCGGCGCTCATCCCGCTCTCCCGGATGAGCTGCTCCACGCCGCCCAGGAATTCGACGTCCTGGGCCATCATGATCTGGGCGTCGAAGATGTGGGATTCCTCGCGGCCGGCCCGTTCCCGCACCCGGTCGCGGAGCGCCTCCAGCACCTGGGTCACTTCCCCCACCGCTTCGTGCAGCCGCCGGACCTCGACGTCCACCTCGGCGTCGGTAATGAACCGGTTGGGCACATCCGGGACATCCAGGCGCACGATCACCGCCCGGCCGAGTCCCGGCCCGGGCGAGACCCCGATGCCCCGGATCTGCCGCTCGCTCGTCATGACTCCCCGAAGCCTCCCGCCACCAGCGCGAGCAGGGCGGTCATCGCCGCGTCCTCGTCCGGCCCGCTGGCCCGCACCAGCACGCTGCTGCCGCACTCGGCGGCGAGCATCATCACGCCCATGATGCTCTTCCCGTTCACCGCCATCCCGTCCTTCACCACCTCGATGTCGGACTTGAACCCGCTCGCCAGCTTCACCAGCGCCGCCGCGGGCCGCGCGTGCATGCCGAGCTGATTCACGATCTTGGCTTCGCGTTCGATCATGGCAGTCCCCACGCGAGGATGAGGGCGAGACCGATGGCGACCAGGCCGAACTTGACCGCGGTGATCCGGGGGCCGAGCCGCCACGAGGCCACCAACCCCGCGAGCGCGGTCAGGACGGTGACGATCGCCGCGCGGCGACCGAGGGGATCGAGAAGCCAGTCGGCGCCGAGCGGCACCGCGAGCCCGATCACCAGGCCCGCGAGCAGGCCGGCGGGCGTCACCGCGCGGGGCAGCCAGGAGTCGCCCAGCGCCGCGCCGACCTTCATCCCGCTCGCGAGCCCGGTGCGAAGCGCCCAGATCCCGGTGAGCAGCCGCCCGGCGTTGTAGAGCACCAGCACCAGCACGGTGGCCAGCAGGCCGTAGCCGCCGACCACGCCGAGGATCGCGAGTCCCATCGCCGCGGGGACCACACCGGCCCAGAAGAACTGGTCGCCCAGCGCGCCGAGCGGGCTGGTGAGCGCCGCCCGGAGCCGGCTGATCTGCGCGCCCGGGACCAGATCGTACTCGGCGCGCACCAGGGCGCCGAGGGCCAGCCCCGCGAGATACGGGTGGGAGTTGAAGTACTCCGACGCGCGTACCGCCGCCTCGGCGTGCCGCCCGGGGTCCGCCGACTTGAGGTCCTCGAGCAGCGGCTCGGCCGCGTGGCCCATCCCGATCCCGGTCATCCGCTCGTAGTTCCAGGCGCCCTGCACCGAGCAGAGCCGCCAGAGCGCCCGCACGAAGCCGCTCCTCACGTGAGCACCGCCACGAGGAGTCCGACCCCGGTGCCGACCACCAGCCAGCGGAGCCGGCTGGTCCGGCCCGCCGAACGCACCGCCCCGCCGGCCGCCGCGGCCACGCCCGCGCCCACCGCCGCGGCGGTGACCCAGGTGAAGCGCTGGCCGCCGGGGAGGAGCGGTGCCAGCGCCTGGGCGAGGAGCAGCGCGATCACCGTGAGCGCGAGGCTCCGGACCAGGTCGCCCAGGAGCCCGCGACGCTGGATGGCGGCGATGGTCCCGGCGTCGCCCGAGGCGAGCCCCGCGGCCCGGTGCTGAATGATCCGGCCGTTCACCTGCCGGAGCCAGATCAGGCTCCACCCGCCGACCACCGCCATCACCAGCGCGAAGAAGGCCGCCATGCCGAGCCGCTCGTCCCAGGCGCCGCCGTGCACCAGCACCACCGACGCGACGGCCCCGGGACCATAGTCGGGGTAGCGGGAGGCGCCGACCGGCAGCACGTCGAGGGCGAACAGCTCGAGCAGCACGCCCACGAGGAGCCCCGAAGCGGGATCGCCCAGGATGAGTCCCGCGCCGGCACAGGCGATGAGCGGCCGCGAGAAGAGCCCCTGGGGAAAGGTCACCAGGTCCATCCCCGCGAGCGCGCCCCAGGCGGCGAGCAGCGCGAAGGTGCCGGGGGTCAGGGTCATCAGGCCAGCGCCTCGAGCGCGACCGGCGGCGTGGTCGGCAGGTCCTGCGCGGTCACCGCGACGCCGGTCGCCTCCAGCTCCCGCAGGATGCGGTACTCGTCATCCGAGAGGTAGACGTAGGGCAGCCGCGCGGTACGCCCCGGCTTGTGATGAATCCCGCCCAGGTTCACCGCCGGCACCGGCGGTGCGCTCTGGCAGAGCGCCGCCATGGTCGCGATGTCGGCGGTGAGGAGCAGGCCGTTTCCCGGCTCGGCCCGCCAGGCGGCGTGCATCCGGCCCGCCTCCGCGAGGTCGGCGAAGCGAAGCTCGATTTCCGGTGGGGTGCCCATGCGGTAGAGGTCCCGCTCCCACTCGCTGGCGTAGACGGTGTCATCGAGCAGCACGATGAAGCGGAGGTTGAGCGGCTTCCCCCAGCCGATCACCACCTGCCCGTGCACCAGACGGTCGTCCACCCGGTAGAGCACGATCGGCATCAGGGCTTCCGGATCGCGTCGTGACCCTTCACCGCCGCGCGTTCGGCCCCCTGGTCCGGGGGCAGCGCGTGGTTGTAGACGAAATCGAGCAGCATCGGGAGGTTGACGCCGGTCACGACCTTCACGTCCGGCGCCACCCTGGCGAGGTGCATCGCGGCGAAGAAGCAGGAGCCGCAGGGCATGTCGACGAAGACCACCGAGGGATGGCCCGCCACCGCGGCCTGAATCCGGGCCTCGATCTCCTCCCGGCTCCCGCCGGTGTTGCTCACGGCGACGAAGACCCCGCTCTGGCCGCTGATCCGCTCGGCCTCGTCGACCAGGGCCTGGGCCAGGGCGCCGTGGGCCACCACGATCCCGCGCAGCTCCTCACTCATAGTCTTCCGCCAGGTATTCGCGGAGTCCCTGCTTCTCCCGCATCTTCCTGATCAGGCGCTGGTTGAAGGCCGCCGCCACGTCCACCCCGGCGTAGCGCAGGAGGTGCATCATCGCCACGACCTCGGAGATCACGGTGATGTTCTTGCCGGGATTGAGGGGGACCACGACGCGGGGGATGGTGACGTCGAGGATGGTGGTCTCGAGCTGCTGCAGGCCGGTGCGGTCGGCGTCCTTCGCGTTCTCCCAGGCCTCGAGCTGGACCACGACCTCGATCCGCTTCTGCTGCCGCACCGACCGCACGCCGAAGATCGCGGGAATGTCGACCAGGCCGATGCCGCGGATTTCCATGTGGTGGGCCGCCAGCTCGTGGCCCGACCCGATGAGGATGTCGCGGCCCCGCCGCGCCACCTGGACGATGTCGTCGGCGACCAGGCGATGCCCCCGCTCGACCAGGTCCAGGACGCACTCGCTCTTCCCGATCCCCGACTGGCCGATGAAGAGCAGCCCCACCCCGTAGACGTCCGCGAGCGAGCCGTGGAGCGTGGTCCGCGGCGCGAAACTCTCCTCCACGATCGGCTTGAGCCGGCGGTAGAACTCGGCCGTCTTGAGCCGGCTCCTGAGGAGCGGGATCCCGCGCTTGCGGGCGAGCTCCGTCAGCTCCGCCGGGACCTCCTGCCCCTTCGTGACGAACACCACCGGGAGATCGAACTCGAAGAACTTCTCGAGCCGGGACCGGCGCTCGGCGGCGTCGAGCGCATTGAGATACGTGATCTCGGTCTCGCCCAGCACATGGAGCCGCCGGGGCATGAAGCGGCCGGTGTAGCCGGCCAGCGCCAGCCCGGGCGAGGCGACCTCGGGATCCGGCACCGGCCGGTCGAGCCCGACCTCGCCGGTGAGCGACTCCAGCTCGAGCGGGTCGCCCTTGCGGGTGAGGATCTCGCGGAGGGTCAGGCTCACAGGGCGGCGTCCCTCGCTCCCCGGCTCCGCCGGGTGTCGCCGTGCTTGTCGAGCTGCTTCTTCACCTTCTCCTCGGCCCGGTCGAGCGCGGAGCGATGGTCCTTCTCCTCCCCGGTGGCGACGAACAGCTCGCCGCTGCTCGAGTGGATCCGGATTTCGACCGTCGACAGCTGCTTCGCGACATCGAACACGATGGTCCCGTCGACCGGGCGGTTCACCAGGCCGGTCAGCCGGGTGAGCACGGTCTCGGCGCGCTGGCGGAGTTCGTCGGAGATTTCACAGTGCCGGGCGGAGATGGTGGTCCGCATTGCAGGGCCTCCTCGGCGTTCAAGAGCTGAACTGCGACCGCAGAGGCGCACAGGCGCTGAGGGCCGCAGAGGTCATGATGTCCAAACACCAGCATGAAAGTCACTACGGCAACAACGAACCTCCGTGGCCCTCCGCGCCTCCGCGCCGGACCCTCAGAGCTTCAGCAGACCCGCGATCCACTTCTCCGTCTCGTCCGCCGCGCGGTCCCACGAGAGACTCTCGGCGAAGGTTCGTGCCTGGCCCCCCAGCCGCGCCACCAGGCCGGGGTCTCCGGCGAGCTCCAGCATTTTCCCGGCCAGCGCGGCGGCGTCCCCATGCGGCACCAGGAAGCCGGTCTGCCCATCCCGCACCGAGTCCCGGAGACCGGGACTGTTGGACGCGAGCGACGGCGTCCCACAGGCCGCCGCCTCGACGTTGGTGATCCCCCACCCCTCCTTGGGCGACGGAAAGATGTTCGCCCACGAGGCGCGGAAGAGGCGCATCTTCTCCGCCTCGGTCACGAACCCCGGGAACTGGACCGCTTCCTCCTGCCCCAGCTCCCGGGTCAGCGCCCGGAGCCGCTCCAGGTCGTCGCCCCGGCCCGCGATGGCGAGCCGGATATCGGGCCGCCGCTCCCGCGCGATCGCCAGCGCCCGCAGGGCGAACTCCACGCCCTTGTACCGCCGCAACCGTCCCACATAGACAAAGGAAGGATACTGCGTCCGGGGCACCGTCGCGTCGGGGGTGAAGGCGGTCGCGTCGATCCCGGGGTAGATCACGGTGATCCGCTCCCGTGGCACCCCCCGCTCAACCAGGTCCTCCCGGGTACTCTCGCTGATGGCGTGCCATCCGGCGCGGCGGTAGGCCCAGGGGAGCGGTCGCTCCATCATCCACACGAGGAGCGCCGACGGCAGCGACGCCTCCTGGAAGATGGTACTCCCGAACAGGTGCGGCACGATCACGCCGAAGGGCCGGTCGGTCAGCCCCGCGAGGAAGAGCGGCACCTTGTTGACGTCCTCGATCACCACCTCCGGCCGCTCCGCCCGGAGCGCCCGCCGCACTGCCCCGCGCCCGACCAGCGTGAAGCTGTTCCGGTTGCCGGCCCGGTGCACCTCCATCCCGTCCACGGTGGCCTGGGCCGGGGCGCCGGGCCACCCGGAGCAGACCAGCCGGACGCGGTGTCCCCGCGCCGCCAGCCGCCCGAAGATCTCGTGCAGGTGGATTTCCGCGCCGCCCGCCTGCGGATTCATCCGGTCCTGCCAGTTCACCAGCAGGATGTTCACAGGCGGCCGATCGCGTGCGCCACCCGGTCGAGCACCCCGTTGACGAACGCGGGTGCCTTGCGTCCCCCGAACCAGTGCGCCAGCTGGACCGCTTCGTCGATCGCCACCTTGGGGGGCACGTCGCCCTTGAGCAGCTCGTGCACCCCGATGCGGAGAATGTTCCGCTCCACGGGGGCGATGCGCTCGAGGCGCCAGTTGTCGGCGGCCTCGGTGGCGTGGCGGTCGAGGTCGTCCCGCTCCCTGAGCACCGCGCCGGCCAGCGCCTCGGCGCCGTCGTAGACGTTGGGATCGGGCCCGGTGAGCCGGGCGAGACGGGTGACCGCGTCGTCCAGCGAGCCGTGCCCCACTTCCATCGAGTACAGGATCTGGAGCGCCCGGGCCCGGGCCTTGGTCTCAGGCCGGAGCATGCGCCGCCTTGAGCTGGGCCAGTGCGTCGGCGGTCCGGAGCGCGGCCTCGGTGGCCTCGTATCCCTTGTTGCCGGCGGCGCCGCCGGCCCGTGCCAGTGCCTGTTCCATGGTCTCGGTGGTGAGGACGCCGAAGGCGACCGGGAGCCCGTGCCGGACGGCGACCTCGGAGAGGCCCCGGGCCGCCTCGCCCGCCACGAAATCGAAATGGGCGGTCTCGCCCCGGACCACCGCCCCCAGCCCGACGATGGCGCCGTAGCGCCCGGTACCGGCGGCGGCGGATGCGGCGGCGCCAAGCTCGAAGGCGCCCGGCAGCCAGACCACGTCGATCCGGCTCTCCGGAATCCCCGCGTCGTGGCAGCAGGCCAGCGCCCCCTCGAGCAGCCGGCCGGTGACCCGCTCGTTGTACTGGCTCACGAGGATGGCCACCCGCCCGGCGAGGCGAAGCTGGCCCTTGAATTCAGGCATGGAGTCAGTGGGCGAGGAGATGGCCGAGCTTGTCGCGCTTGGCATCGAGGTAGGCGCGGTTCTCGTCGTTGGGATCGGTCTGCAGCGGGACCCGTTCGACGATCTCGAGGCCGTACCCTTCGAGACCCACCAGCTTGCGGGGATTGTTGGTCATGACCCGGATGGAGGAGAGCCCGAGGTCCCGGAGAATCTGGGCCCCGATGCCGTAGTTGCGGAGATCGGGCGCGAAGCCGAGCCGCTGGTTGGCCTGCACCGTATCGTCACCCTCGTCCTGGAGCGCGTAGGCCCTGATCTTGTTGTGGAGGCCGATGCCGCGGCCCTCCTGGTCGAGATAGACGATCACGCCCTTCCCCTCCTGCGCGATCAGCCGCATCGCCTCGTGGAGCTGGGGCCCGCAGTCGCAGCGCTGCGACCCGAAGACGTCGCCGGTGAGACACTTCGAATGCATCCGCACCAGCACCTTGGGCGACCCGTCGACCTCGCCCTTCACCAGGGCCACGTGCTGCGCCCCGTCGACGTCGTTGGCGTAGGCCAGGATCCGGAAGTCCCCGAACTCGGTGGGGAGCCGGGCCTCCGCCACGCGGTGCACCAGCCGCTCGGTCGAGAGCCGGTGGGCCACCAGCTGGGCGATGGTGACGAAGGTGAGCCCGTGGCGCGACGCGAACTCCTCGAGCTGCGGCCGGCGGGCCGGCGAGCCGTCCTCGTTGAGGATCTCGCAGATGACGCCGGCCGGGTAGAGGCCCGCGAGCCGGGCCAGGTCCACCGCCGCCTCGGTGTGCCCCACCCGCTGCAGCACCCCGCCCGGACGGGCCCGCACCGGCTGGATGTGCCCCGGCCGGCGGAGATCGCCCGGCACGGTCCGCGGGTTGATGGCCACGTGAATGGTCTTGGCCCGGTCGGACGCCGAGATCCCGGTCGTCACCCCGAAGCTGGGGGCCGCGTCGATCGTCACCGTGAAGGCGGTCCGCTGCGCCTCGGTGTTCTGCTGCTCCATCTGCTGCAGCCCCAGCGCTTCGCACCGCTCGGGCATGAGCGCCAGGCAGACCCAGCCCCGGGCATGCGTGATCATGAAGTTGACCGCCTCGGGGGTGATCAACTCCGCCGCGAAGATGAGGTCGCCCTCGTTCTCGCGGTCCTCATCGTCCGCAACGATGATGGGCTTTCCGTTGCGGAGATCTTCGATGGCCTGGGTGATGGTGCCGAATGCGTGTGGCATAGAGTTCCGAGTTCCGAGTTCCGAGTTCCGGGTCGTCGCCGGCTCCACTCGGAACCCGGCACCCGGAACTCGGAACTAGCCCTGCCGTGGCCCTCTCGCCTCCAGGAGCGCCTCCACGTACTTCCCGATCGTGTCACCCTCGAGATGTACCGAGTCGCCCGGCTCGAGCTGGCCCAGCGTCGTGTGCTGAAAAGTAAACGGGATGAGGGAGACCTGGATGACGCCCGGTTCCGGGATCGCGTTCACCGTCAGGCTCACGCCCTCGACGGTGATCGACCCCAGCGGGATCGTCACCCGGGCGACCTCCTCCGGCACCCCGATGTCGATCAGCCAGGCGTCGCCGCGGCGCGCCGTCCGGAGCACCGTACCCACCCCGTCGACATGCCCCTGGACCAGGTGGCCGCCGAGGCGGTCGCCGATCCGGAGCGCCCGCTCGAGGTTCACCCGGGTCCCGCGGGCATATTCGCCGAAGGTGGTGCGCTCGAGGGAGGTCCGGATCACGTGGACCTCGAACCAGCCGGCGCCGCGCCGCTCCACGGTGAGGCAGGCGCCGTCGACGGCGATGCTCTCCCCCTGCCTGAGCCCCTTGTAGGGCGCCCCGATCCGCAGGGTGAGCCCCGTGGGGCCCAGTCGCGCCGCCCGGACGGTGCCGACGGCGGTTACGATGCCGGTGAACATGGTTCCCGATCGACCACGAGTAGCGTGTCCTGTCCCAGGGCTCTGCGCTCCACGACCTCCCAGCGTTCCGCCTCCACCAGCGTCGTCCCCGGGACTCCCGCCACCGCGGGAATCCCCGACTCGCCGAGCCAGACCGGCGACTGGATCCAGTAGTAGCGGTCCACCAGCCCCTCCCGGAGCAGTCCGCCCGCCAGCCGGCCGCCTCCCTCGACCAGGAGCGACTCGATGCCCCGCCGGCGCAGCAGCCGGAGCCCCTCGCCCAGTGACGTCGTCCAGAGCACCTCGACCCCCGCGTCCTCGAGCTCGGCAATCCGCGCCGTGGGCCGGTGCGATTCGGTCACGAGGATGGTCGGGAGCTCCCGGGCGCTCCGGACCATCCCCAGCGCCGGGGAGACATCGCCCTCCCGGCTGAAGAGTACCCGAACCGGCGGGCGCCTCGGCACCACCGCGCCGCGCACCGTGAGGGAGGCGTCATCGACGGTGGCGGTGTGGGCCCCGACCCCGATCGCGTCGAACCCCGCCCGCAGCCAGTGGACGTAGTCACGCGCCTCGTCGCCCGAGATCCAGCGGGAGCGGCCCGCCTGGTCCGCGATCCGCCCGTCGAGCGTGGTCGCGAGCTTGAGGGCCACGAACGGCCGGTCCGGCTCACGCCAGCGATGGAGGAAGGCGGCGTTCTGCGCCTGCGCCTCCGCGGCGCGGAGGCCGAGGCTCACCCCGATCCCCGCCGCGCGAAGCCGCTCCGCCCCGCCCCCCGCTTCCGGATTCGGATCGGGGAGGGCTGCCACCACCTCGGCTACCCCCGCCGCGATCAGCGCCTCGGTACAGGGAGGCTGCTTCCCGGCGTGATTGCAGGGTTCGAGTGTCACCACCACCGTCGCGCCGCGCGCCGCCTCGCCCGCGCGCCGCAGTGCCGCGGTTTCGGCATGGAGCTCGCCATACTCGGCGTGGAAACCTTCGCCGACCACTCGGTCGGCCTGCAACACCACCGCACCGACGAGGGGGTTGGGGGCCACACGGCCCCACCCCTGCCAGGCCAGTTCGAGGGCCCTGCCCATCGCGGTGAAGTGATTCACGGGCTGGAATTTACACCGTCGGTCGTGGCCGAGAAGTGAGCCGAAGGGGAGCATCGGATGCGGATATACTGGCCCGACCGGGACCCGGCCGAGCCGCCTCGGGACCGGCGGGACCTCCTCACGGTGGTGGGACTGTTTGTCTTCGTCATAGTGACACGGTTGCCCGCCCTTCTGTCCCCCAAGGCGCTGGATGACGAACAGGTCTACGCCGTCGTCGCACGCGAGATGTTGCACGGCGGGAAGCCTTACCTCGACGCGGTCGAACGGAAGCCGCCGCTCCTCTTCGTCCTGTATGAACAGATCCTTCGATTCGGCGGGGAACACCCGCTTGCGATTCATGTCGTCACGGTGCTGTGGACCCTGGCGACGATGGCGGTGCTCTACCTGATCGCCCGCCGGCTGTTCAGCCGGACCGCGGGGTACTGGGCCGCGTTCCTCTACGCGCTCTTCACGGCGTGGGCGGATTACCGGAGCCTGGCCCTCAATGGCGAGCTCCTCATGAACCTCCCGGCGATGGCCGCGGTCGCGATCGCCTTTCACCGCGGCCGCTCACGCTGGCGACCCGAACTGCTGGCGGCTGGCGCCCTCGTCACCCTCGCCTTCCTCCTCAAGCAGCCCTCGGGCATCGTGATTGCGGCCCTCGGCGCGTACCTCCTGACCCCCGACTATCGGCGGGAGCGGCAGCTCGCGCCCGGCCACTCGCTGCTCCATGGCGCGCTGCTCACGATCGGCTTCACGGGCGCGTTCCTGATTGCCGGCGCCTGGCTCTGGACGGAGGGCATCCTCAACGAGGCGATCTACTGGACCGTCCTCGACCATGGCGTCCCCCTCGGCCCGACCACCTGGCCCTTCTGGCGTGGGGCGCTCATCCGCGGGAGCTTCTTCCTCGTCTCGGCGTTGCCCCTCTGGCTCGGCGCGCTCGAGTCGGTCCATCCGCGGTTGCGGGCCAGGGGCATCTGGGTGGGCCGCCGGGCGGAATACTGGGGGCTTCTCTTTCTGCTGGGGGGCTCGGCGATCGGCGTGTCGGCCAGCGGGCAGTTCCTCTATCACTATTTCCTGCAGCTGGTCCCGGTGCTCGCGCTCCTCGCGGCCCCGGTGTTCGCGCAGTGGTGGGAGGCCGAGGCGCCGCGGGGTGGCGTGCTCCCCGGGCGTGCGACGCTCACCCCGTGGCTGGCTCTCGTCGCGATCGTGTTCCTGGTGGTGAATGCCATCGGCGTGGCGAAACACGATACACCGGGCGCCGCCGCGTCGTATGTGCGGGCCCATTCGGGCGCGAACGACCGCCTCTTCGTCTGGGGCCAGGGCGACCGGTTCACCGGGTTCTACCTCGATGCCGACCGCCGCCCCGCCAGCCGCTACATCGCGACCTACCCGCTGACCGGACACATCTTCGGCGTCTGGGACCCGGCGGTGAATACCTCGAACCGGATCGTGGGCGGGGCGTGGGACTCCCTCCGGGTGGACTTCGGGCGCCACCCGCCCCGCTACATCATCGACACCGACGGCATCTTCCAGCCGCCGGCGTACCCGATCTCACGATACGCCTTCCTGCGGGACTACCTGCACCTCAACTACCGGCAGGTGTACCGGGCGAGCGACGGCGTGGTCTACGAGCGGCTGGAAACGCTGGAGCGGCGGTCCTGAGGGGTGTTCCGAGTTCCGGGTTCCGAGTTCCCGGGCCCGTGCGGGCAGCGTGGCCTTCTAGAAGCTGAGTGCCACCCCCACGCCGCCGTAGAACTGGCCCCCCGCCGGATCGATCCGTTCGAAGGTGGTGACGACTCCTTCGTCCTTCCCCACCAGGAAGCCCCCCTCCCCCCAGAGCTTGAGCGGGCCGATATCCAGCGCGGCGTTGAGCAGCGTGTTGATCCGCGAAGTGCTGAGGTCGAGCGCGAGGCTCGAGTCGGCATTGGCGACGGGGTCATGGAACGCGACCCGCCCCTTCCCCTTGAGCAGGTCGATCCCGCCGCCGCCGGTAAGCTCGAGCGGGCCCATTCGCCCACCGACCAGGAGCCGCGCGCTGATCATCGACAGCGTGGTCGACGCGGAGAGCTGGTCGCCTTCGGCGAGGTTCCCGAAAATGATCCCGGGCATGTCGCGCTTCATCACGTTGAGCGAGACGGTCGGCTTGTTGCCCGTCATCGCCATCGCCGCGCGGAGTCCGAAGCCGAGCCCGATGGCAAAGTCGCTGATCCGCCGGGCATTGGGGTCGAGCCGGTAGCGGCCCGAGGCGGACATCGGCACGACCACGGCCGAGCCGAGGAGGTCGATCGAGGCGGTCCCCACCGGGAGCTTCTTGCTGAAGAGACCGAGGTCGAGGTCGACCCGCGGCATCGGCACCAGGAGTCGCTTGTCGAGCGGCACGGTGTCGGTGGTCCCGTCGAAGGAGGCGCTGGGGATCGTCACCCGGGTGAGCCCGATCCGGCCCGCGATCCGGAACTTCCCGAACTTTCCGACGGCGGCGGCGGTGCCGGGCACAGGATTGCCACCGCCCACCAGTGAGCCTTCGATCGGGAGAAGGAGCACCAGCGCATCGGCGCCGGCCTGGCAGATCCGGCCGGCCTGGGTCGTGTCGGCCGGGCACCCCGGCGTCTGGGCCCGCGCGCGGATGGGGGCGAGGGCCAGGCCGCTCGCGACGGCAACGACAAGGGCGATGGGTGTACGCATCGCCCTCAGTATCGGCCGGCGGACGCGAGAGTCTTAGGAAGCGGGGGTAGGAAGAAGGGAGAAAGGAGAAGGGAGAAGGGGGGTGCCCCTCTCCCTTCTCCCTGCACTTAGAACGCCAGCGTCAGCCCCGCCCCGGCGAAGAGCCGGCTGTCCTTGGGATTGTTGCCGGTGAACGTGGTCTTGAGCTTGTCGTCCTTGCCCAGCTGGTACCCTGCCTCGGCCGCCAGCTTCACGATGCTCAGGTTGATGCCGACGTTGGCGAAGACCGAGGTGCGGCTGTTGTCGAGGTCGGTCTTCACGCTGATCGTACCCGGCACATTCTGGTTCTCGAAGGTGATGCGGGCGTCGCTGGTGTACTTGTCGTAGCCGAGTCCCGCGCCGACGCTCAGGAGCCCGAGGTCGTAGCCGGCCACCGCGCGGAGGTTGGTGGCATGGAGGTCGACGCTGAAGGCATAGTTGTCGCCGCCGCTGGTGTTGCCGTAGGCGATCCGGGGAATGTCCCGCCGCATCACCGACACGACCACCGAGGGAATGATCGCGCGGCCGGGCAGCACGCCGACGCGGGCGCCGTAGCCCAGCCCCAGCGCCACGCTGCCGATCTTCCGGGCGTCCTTGTCGACCGAGAAGTTGTCGATCTTGTCGGCCGGAATCAGCTGCGCGGAGCCGAGGAGGTCGATCGAGAGGAAGCCGTTGACACCCTTGAAGACGCCGAGCCCGGCCTCGACCAGCGGGGCCGGAGCGATCGTCTTGTCGGCCTGGTCGACGGTCGTGCTGGTGCCGTCGAAGCCGAGGTCGGGTGTCCGCACCCGGGTGGCGTTGACCCGGGCGGTGAGGGAGAAGTGGCCGAAGCCCCCGAGACCCTTGAAGCTGCCAAGCACCGGGTTGCCGCCGCTCACGAGCAGGCCCGCCACCGGATGGAACAGGTTGGCGCCGTCGATCGCGGCATTGCAGATGTTGATGTTCTGCTGACTGATGGTGATGAGCGGCTGATTGCACTCGGCGTACGGCGTCTGCGCGGCGACCACCGCAGGAGCCGTGGCCAGGGCGGCCAGGACAAGTGTCGAACGGCGCATCGGGACCCTCGAGTTAGGGGATCAGGTCGTGAAGCGCACCCCCGTCGGACCCCGGCGGATCTCGCCGGCCACCCAGGTGGATACGCCAGCCTTGCGGGCGGCACCCTGGGCCTCGTCGACCGCGGTCTTGGGCAGCACCGCGATCAGGCCGACTCCCAGGTTGAAGACATCGCGCATTTCCTCGAGCGACACCTTCCCCGCTTCCTGCAACACGCGAAAGAGTGGAGGCCAGGTCCAGCTCGTAACCTCCACCAGCGCTTCGCATTGCTCGGGCAAGATGCGGACCAGATTGCCCGGGATCCCGCCCCCGGTGATATGTGCGATTCCATGGAGCCGGGAGATGACCGGCATCACGGCCTGGCTGTAACTCTGGTGGACGGCCAGCAGGGCATCGGCCACGGTCTGGCCGGTATCTCCAAGCCTGTCCGAGAGTTGCAGCTTCATCCCGTCGAAGATCACCCGCCGGGCCAGGGTGTACCCGTTGGTGTGCAGCCCGCTGGACGCGTAGGCAAGGAGCACGTCTCCCGGCGCGACGCGATCCCCGTGCAGGGCCTCTGCTTCCTCCACCACCCCGATAATTGTGCCGGCCAGGTCGAAATGACCGGGCTGGTAAAGTCCGGGCATCTGGGCGGTTTCCCCGCCCGCGAGGGCCATGCTGTGGTTCCGGCAGCCCCGCGCCACGCCCTCGACGATCCCGGCGATTTCCTGCACGGCGAGCCCCGCGCCCGCCACGTAGTCCATGAACGCGAGCGGCCGGGCGCCATGAACCAGGATGTCGTTGACGCTGTGGTTGACGAGATCCTCGCCGACCGTATCGTAGCGCTTCGCCTGCAACGCCACGAGCACCTTGGTGCCCACCCCGTCGGTGCTCATCACGAGCACCGGCTGCTTCATCCCGGGCGGCACCCGTACCATCCCGCCGAACGCGCCGACGTGCCCAACCGAGTAGGGGGTGCGGGTCCCTTTCACCAACTCGCCGATGCGTTCCTTGGCTGCCTCGGCGCTCGTCAGGTCCACACCCGCGGCGGCGTACTGGCGCTCGCTCATGCGAGGGCCTCCGCGATTTCGAAGTGGGTCAGGTCCTTGAAGCGGCTCACCCGCTCCTGCAGCACCGCGGGGGTGACGCCATCGAACCCGCCGACGCTGAACTGGCTCACCGCGAACGACCCCATCGCCGCGCCGTAGACCATGCCCCGGCGCAGGCTCCCGCTCGAGGTGTCGCCGGTCCGCGCGATGTAGCCCAGGAACCCGCCGGCGAAGGAATCGCCCGCGCCGGTGGGGTCGAACACCTCCTCCAGCGGATAGGCGGGGCAGAAGAACGACCGCCCCTTCTCGACCAGCAAGGCCCCGTGCTCGCCGCGCTTCACCACCACCCGGTCGGGCCCCCGCTCCAGCACCCAGCGGGCCGCGCGGTGCACGTTCCAGTCGCCCGAGAGCTGCCGGATCTCCTCGTCGTTGATGATCAGCATGTTCACCCGCTTGAGGACCTCCATGAGGCGGTCCCGGGCGCTCTCGATCCAGTAGTTCATCGTGTCGCAGGCGACGAGCTGCGGGCGCCGCACCTGGTCGAGGACACTGAGCTGCAGGTCGGGATGGATGTTCCCGAGGAAGACGAAGGGCGTGTCGCTGAACGACGCGGGGATCTTGGGCCGGAAGTCGGCGAAAACGCCGAGCCGGGTCTCGAGGGTCTCGCGGCTGGAGAGGTCGAAGTTGTACTTCCCGCGCCAGCGGAAGCTCTCGCCCTTCGCCTGTTCGACGCCGCTCAGGTCGACGCCCCGGCCCTTGAGCTGGTGGAGCTGGGCCAGCGGGTAGTCCTCGCCCACCACGCCCACGACCCGGACCGGCGTCAGGAGCGATGCCGCGGTGCTGAAGTAGACCGCCGACCCGCCGAGGGCGTCGTCGATCTCGCCGAAGGGGGTGTGGATCGAATCGAGGGCGACGCTGCCCACCACGAGGAGCTTCATGCGGTCACATCCGGTCAGGGGCCGAGAGGCCGAGGAGGCCGAGGCCGTTGGCAAGTACGATCCGCGTGGCGCGGGCGAGGGCCAGGCGTGCCGCCTCGGTCGCGGGCGGCTCGCCCAGGACCCGGCACTTGTGATACCAGCCGTGCGCCAGGCGCGCGAGATCTTCGAGGTAGTCGGTGACGCGGTGCGGCTCGCGGGCCCGGGCCGCCTTCGCGAGCACGTCGGGGAAGACCGCGAGCTTCTTGAGGAGCTCGAGATCCTCCGGCGCCACCAGCGCGTCGAGCGAGACGTCACCCCCGGCCGATTCCGGGGCCCGGCCCGCGACCCGGAAGATCCCGCTCATCCGGGCATGCGCCATCTGCACGTAGAAGATGGGATTCTCGTCGGTCTGCTTGCGCGCCAGGTCGACATCGAAGGTGAACGGGGACTGCCCCGGCCGCATCATAAAGAAGTAGCGGGTGGCGTCGACCCCGACCCACTCGACCAGGTCGGCGAGGGTGACGTAGTCGCCGGCCCGTTTCGACATCCGGACCTCTTCCCCGCCCTTGAGCACCTTCACCAGCTGCACCAGGGCCACCTCGAAGAAGTCGTCCCCGTACCCCAGTGCCTTTAGGGCGGCGCGCATCCGCGGGATGTACCCGTGATGATCGGCGCCCCAGACATCGATCACCCGCACGAAGCCACGGTCGTGCTTGTCGATGTGGTAGGCGATGTCGGGGACGAAGTAGGTGAGGGAGCCGTCGCTCTTGCGGAGGACCCGGTCCTTGTCGTCACCGTACTGGCTGGTCTTGAGGAAGAGGGCGCCGTCCTTCTCCTCGGTGAGGCCCCGCTCGCGGAGGAGCGCCACGGCGGCATCGACCTTCCCGGCGTCCCGGACCGCCTGCTCCGAGCTCCAGCGATCGAAGGTCACCCGCATCGAGCGGAGCAGGTCTTCCTGCTCCTGGCGGAGGAACAGCGGCGCCGTCCGGCAGAGCGCGAGCCCCTCGGCATATGCCGCCTGGGCCCCGGGCCCCGTGCCGGCGGAGGCGAGGGCCAGGGCGCGGAGCTCCGGCTTCTCCGCCAGGAAGCGGGCAGCGAGTTCCTGGAGGTACTCGCCGTGATAGCCCCCTTCAGGGATCTCGAAGGGGACACCCACCGCCTCGCGCACCCGCTCCCAGGTACTCTGCCGCACCCGGTCGATCTGGACACCGGCGTCGTTGATGTAGAACTCGCGGGTGACCGCGTGACCGGTCCACTCGAGGAGCGAGGCGAGCCCGTCTCCGATCACCGCACCGCGCCCGTGGCCGACGTGCAGCGGGCCGGTCGGGTTGGCGGAGACGAACTCGACGTTCACCTTCTGGCCGGCGCCGAAGGCCTGGCGGCCGAAGGCGGGGCCGGCGGCGATGATCGTCTGGAGGAGCGAGGCGAGGGCGTCCTGGGCCAGCCAGAAGTTGATGAATCCCGGCCCGGCGATCTCGGTCCGGCTCACCACGTCGGCCGGGACCTGGAGGAGCTGGACCACCTTCGCAGCGAGGGCGCGCGGGTTGGTCTTGAGCTGCTTCGCCAGCACCATGGCCAGGTTGGTCGAGAGGTCGCCGTGGCCGGTGTCACGGGGCCGCTCGAGGACGAAGGCCGCGTCCGGCGCCTCCAGTACCGCCGCGACCCGCGCCAGCTCGGCCCGGATGATGGCCTCGCTCACTCCTTGGCCTTCTTGGAAGGGCTCTTCCCCTTGGGTTTCTCGGCCGGCGTCTCGGCCGGCGCGGGCTTGGTCTCCGCGGACGAGGCGCTCGCGCTCGAGTCGGAGGTCGAGGACGCCGAGTCCTTCCGCGGGCCCTTCCCGTCCTTGCCGTAATCGGTGATGTAGAAGCCGGAGCCCTTGAAGACCAGGCCGGCCCCGCCGGAAATCTGCCGGCTCGCCATCTTCCCGCAGGTGGGGCACTTGGCGCGCGGCTTCTCCGAGATCTTCTGGAAGAGCTCGAAGGTGTGGCCTTCGGGGCAGCGGTACTCGTACGTCGGCATCGGTCAGCGAAGTCCTAAGAGAAACGGGCGCAATATCTTAGCTGGCTGGGCGCTGCGATTCAAGGCTTGGCGTTTGGGAAGGATGGAGCTTCAACGCAGAGGCGCAGAGGACGCAGAGGCCGCGGAGGGGTCACAGTGAATTCACGACCCTCCTCACCCCCCGCCACAGAATAGGGGTGTTGAAATTGATGATCAGGCCCAGCCGCCTTCCTGACAGGCGAAGGTAGGTGAGTAGTTGAACCTGGTGGATTTCGGAGATCGTTTCGAGGGCTTTCAATTCAACCAGAAGTTGCTGCTCGATCAGGAGGTCGACCCGATAGGCGCCACGTATCGCCAAGCCCTTGTATTCCAAGTCCAGTGACTGCTGGCGCTGGAATGAAATACCCCTGATCGACAGCTCCCGGCACATGCACCGCTCGTACGCGGACTCGAGCAGCCCCGGTCCGAGGCAACGATGTACCTCGATCGCGGCCCCGATCACCATTTCAGAGAGGGCGTTGCTCGATCGCTCTGCGCCCTCTGCGCTCTCTGCGTCTCCGCGTTGAACCACTCGGAACTCTGCCTGACGACGAGACCAGACCAACCTCGCCACCCGTCGTCAATCCACCATCAACTCACGCCCCGAGCCGAATCTTCCGGATCGCCCGGTCGAGCGCCGCCACGACATCCGGCGTGACACTCCGCTTCCGCTGCTTCTCGAGGACCTTGAGCGCCGACCTCGCCGACTTCCCCATGGCCCCGAGCGCGTCGGCCGAGGCGATGACGAGCTCGCGGCCGCCCTCGAGTTCATCGGTCGTTTCCAGCAGCTTCACCAGGTCGCCCACCGCCTTCTTCCCCTCGGGGCCCATCAGGCGCAGCGCCCGCGCCGCCTCGAGCCGCACCGGCATCGGCGCGGGGCCCCGCACCGCCTGACCGAGCGGCTGGGCCGCCTTGCCGCCGACGCCGGCGAGCGCCTCGGCCGCCGTGGTGCGGAGCGAATCGGCGCCGTCGTAGAGCACCGCGAGGAGAAGCGGTACCGCATCGTTCGCGGCCGGGCCAAGCCGTCCCAGCCCGTAGACGAGATTTTCGACCCTGAGGCGCTGGCCCACTTCGGCGAGCGTCGGGTCACGCCGGAGTTCCTCGCTCAGCGCCTTGGTCATGGGCTTCGCCGCCGATTTCGCCCGCGGCCCGATCCGGCCGATCGCCCACGCCGCCGAGGCCCGCACCCAGAGGGAGTCGTCCGCGAGGAGCCGGCTCAGCGCCGACACCGCCGCGCCCTTCCCGCCTGCGACGGCGCCCACCGCCTCCGCGGCGTTGCCGCGCACCCAGGCGTCGGGCGACTCGAGCGACGGGAGCAGGACCGGGAGCACCGCCGGGCCCATCGCCTCGAGCGCGCGACGCGCGGCCTGCTGGTTGGACCGGATGTCGTCGCCCAGCACCACGGCGAGCGCGGCCCCACCCTCCTTCGCCGCCGCGGGTCCGATCTTCCGGAGACCCTCCACCGCCCAGAAGCGGACCTCGGCGTTCTCGTCACGCGTCGCACGCACCAGCGCCGGCACCGCGCTCACGGCACCGGGGCCGAGCGCCGCGATCGCCTTCACCGCCTCGCGACGGAGTTCCGGGATGTAGTGTTCGGTCTGCAGCACCCATTCGGCGAGCGGACGGCCGCGGGTGAAGGGCTGGGCGCGAGCGCCCTGCGCGAGCAGGGGCTCGGTGAGACAGCAGAGGACGA
The DNA here is from genome assembly GCA_035549935.1 of Gemmatimonadales bacterium. Taxonomy (GTDB): domain Bacteria; phylum Gemmatimonadota; class Gemmatimonadetes; order Gemmatimonadales; family GWC2-71-9; genus JADJOM01. The sequence goes on along the minus strand of DASZPT010000151.1, from coordinate 30,376 downwards.
GGAGAACGGCCGGGAGGGACCGTCGGGACCTCGCCGCTGGCAGGCGGACGTGATCACGATCGGACAGCATGAACGGAACCCGTAGGCGTGCGGCTCCGTCCATGGAGCGGGAGTCCCGGAACTCGGAACTCGGAACTCGGAACTCCCTGAACATACGCCCCCGGATGACACCCGGCCAGAGCGCCGTTATTCTTGCCCCCGGAACCGACCCCCTGGAGTCCCTGTGAAGCCGTTGTCCCTGCTGTTCGCCGCCGGCCTCCTCCTCCCGCCCGTGGCCGCCGCGCAGAACTACCGGGAAGTCACCCCCGCGAGCGTGCCCAGGGCGCTGGCCGGCATCAACCTGCAGCTGGCGCTGCCGCAGGGGGAGTTCGCCGATTTCGTGGAGACCGGCTATGGCCTGGCCGGGAACGTGACCTTCCTGCTCGACCGCAGCAGGCGGGCCGGTATCCGTCTCTTCGGGTCGTGGATCCAGTATGGCCGGACCACCCAACGGGTGCCCTTCCCCGGCCTGCCGGGAATCTCGGTCGACCTCACGACGTCGAACAACATCTATTCCTTCGGCGTGGGCCCCGAGTTCCACCTCTCGGGCGGGCCGCTCCGGCCCTACGTGCAGGGGGCGATCGGGGCCTCGAACTTCGCGACCCGCACGAGCGCCGAGGGCTCCGACAACACCGACCCGTTCGCGTCGACCACCAACTTCAACGACTGGACCTTCGCCTGGTATGGCGGCGGCGGCGTGATGTTCCAGGTCTCGCACGGACGGAACCCGGTGTATATCGACGGCGGCCTGCGCTACCAGAGCCATGGGCGGACCCGCTATCTGCGCGAGGGCAGCATCGAGCCGGCGCCCGGCGGCGGCGTGATCCTCGACCCGGTCGAGAGTCGCACCGACCTGCTCGTGATGCACCTCGGCGTCCAGGTCGGCCTGTAGCCTCCGGCGCGGCGGCCGCCGGTGGTCCGCCGCGCTCCCGTCGCAGTTCGTCGCATCCCTGCCGCCGTTCGCCGCAGGTCGCTTGCCTCGTCGCGGGGTGGCACTCCACTCTCGAGTGGTGGACACCGGCAGTTCTTCCGCGCCCCCGACACCACGAGGCCGCATGCCTACCCCGCCGCGCGCCGGCCTGCGCACGATGGTCATCGCGATCCTTACCGTTGCCACGCTTGACCTGAGCTATGTCTGGGTGCTCTGGGTCCTGGTCCGGCAGAAGATCACCACCGAACAACTCCTGCAGTCGATCGCGACCGGGCTCCTGGGCCGGGAGGCCTACCAGGGTGGCCTGCCGACCGCCTTCCTCGGGGGCGTCCTGCACGTGCTCATCGCCGCCATCTGGTGTACCATCTTCTGGCTCCTTCTCCGTCACCTACCGAGGCTCCGGGCGATTGTCGCCCGGCCCCGCGGCCGCGTCGTCCTCGGTTTTGCCTGGGGGATGGTGATCTGGTGGTGCATGGACCTGATCGTGCTTCCCCTGAGCCGCGCCCGTCCGGTACCGATCGGCTCGGGAACCTTCCTGGTGAACACGGTGCAGCATGGCCTGATGATCGGCATACCCATGGCACTGATCCTCGGGCGGCGATTCACGGCGCACTCAGCGGAGACATGATCGGGATCTCACGCCGCGGCTGGTGGCTCATCCTCCTCGTCTGGACCGCGTACGGGCTGGTGGGCGCGGTGCAGCAGCATGCGAGCTACGCGCTGTCGAGGGGCATCGCCCTTCCCTGGTCGATCTCGCTGCTCACCCAGCTGGGACTCGCATCGGGCTGGGCCCTCGCCACCCCCGGCATCATCTGGTTGGGGCGCCGGTTCCCGCTGGAGCGCGGCCGCTGGACCACGAGCCTGCCGGTCCATCTCGCGGCGGCGCTCCTGCTGGCCATAGTCCTCAACCTCGCCTACGCCTGGCTCGCCTTCCCGCTCCTGCCCGCGGCGCCGAACGCCCCGCCGGCCACGACCCGGGCGCTCCAGCTCCTCGCCGGCTGGCTCCTGGCCGACACGGTCGTGTACACTGCGGTCGTCACGGCGAGCACGCTGGCCGACCAGCAGCGCCGCCTCCGGGCCCGCGACCTCGCCGCCGCCGAGCTCGAAACCCAGCTCACGAAGGCGGAGCTGCAGGCGCTGGAGATGCAGCTCCAGCCCCATTTCCTCTTCAACTCCCTCCACACCATCGGGGCGATGGTCCGCACCGGGAACCAGGCCGGGGCGATCCAGGTGCTCACCGGGCTCGCCGACCTGCTCCGGCGGGTGCTCGACCGATCGGCCTCGCACGAGGTCCCGTTGCGGCAGGAGCTGGACTTCGCGCGGACCTACCTCGAGATCGAGCGGGTGCGCTTCCGCGACCGCCTGACGGTGGAGGTCCTCGCGCCCGCCGACCTGCTGGACGCGCCAGTGCCGCACCTGGTCCTCCAGCCGCTGATCGAGAACGCGATCCGTCACGGCGTGGCGCCGACCCCGGGACCCTGCACGGTCCGGGTCGAGGCGGCACGGAGCACCGGCACGCTCTCGCTCACGGTCCTCGACGACGGCCTGGCGCCGGCACACCCCGACACCGACCGGGGCGCGGGAATCGGGCTCGCCAACACCCGGGCGCGGCTGGCCCGGCTCTACGGGGACGGCAGCGAGCTCCACTTCGACCTCAACCCGCCGCGGGGCCACGCCGTGCGGATCGTGCTCCCCTATCGCGAGACGCGTCCCGCATGACCCGGCCGATCCGGACGCTCATCGTGGACGACGAGAGCGCCGCGCGCGACGTGCTCCGGCTGCTCCTCGGCGGTGATGGCGAGATCGCGATCGCGGGGGAATGCGGCGACGGGATCGAGGCGCTGGACCAGCTCCGCCGGCTCCGCCCCGAACTGGTGTTCCTCGACGTGCAGATGCCCGGGATGGATGGCCTCGCCGTGCTGGGGGCGCTCGAGGAGGCGGAGCTCCCCGTGGTGGTCTTCGTGACCGCGTGGGACCAGCACGCGGTGAAGGCCTTCGAGCTCCACGCGGTCGACTACCTCCTCAAGCCGTTCGACGACGCCCGGTTCCACCGGGCGCTGGCGCGCGCCAAGGAACGGGTCCGGCTGGGCCAGCTCGGCGCGCTGGCCGGACCGTTGCTCGCCACACTCAAGGCGCTGGAGCCCCCCGGAGGGGAACGCTGGCTCGAGCGCCTCGTGGTGCGCGAGGAGGGCCGGTCGCTCGTCGTCCCCCTCGCCGAGGTGGACTGGATCGAGGCCCGAGGCGACTACCTGCGGGTTCACGCCGGGAAGACGATCCACCTCCTCCGCGGCACGATGAAGGAGCTGGACCGTCAGCTCAATCCGGCGCACTTTCTCCGGATCCACCGGTCGACCATCGTCCGGCTGGCGCGGGTGCGGGAACTCAAGCCGTATCTCCGGGGCGACTACCTCGTCATCCTGGGCGACGGCACCCGGCTCCGGCTGGCGCGGGGCCTGCGGCCGCGGGTCGAAGCAGCGCTGGGGCTGGCCCCATGACCACGGGAGCGGAGCGATGAACCTGAAATCGGTGTGGGCGGTGATCGCGGGCGTGCTGGTCGTCATCGTGGTGACGACCCTGGTGGACATCCTGCTGCACGTCGCCGGGGTCTACCCGCCGATGGGAGAGCCGCTCACCGACGGGCTCTCGATGCTCGCCACGGCGTATCGCATCCCGATCAGCATTGGCGGCGCGTATCTCACCGCGAAGCTCGCGCCGAACCGGCCGCTCCGACATGCGATGTACCTGGGGATCCTCGGCCTGGTGCTCGGGACGGTGGGGGTAATCGCGACCTGGAACAAGGGGCTGGGACCGCGCTGGTATCCCATCGCCCTCGCGGTCCTCTCGATTCCCCAGTGCTGGATCGGCGGCTGGCTCTTCGAACGGAAGGCGGGCGCGGTCAGCTGACCGGCGCCCGCCCGGCAAGGCGGAGGCGGGCGGAGTCCCGCGCGGCATTGACCTCGACGTGGTGCCCGGCCCGCGCCAGCCCGCGGCGGGGCATCGACCCGTAGAGTGTCTCGTACTCCCCGGCCCGGACGAGAAAGGTCTCGTGCCAGATGCCGACGTCGCCACTGGTCACCCGGACAAGGCGGTTGAACGCGGTCCACGCCGGCCAGTGCCCGCGCTCCGGGGCGCGCGCATAGGCCTCGAGGTGCTCGAAGCTCCGCCAGTACTGCACGATGGTACCGAATCCCGCCTCGGTCGCGAGGCACCCCGTCTCCGGATGCGCCCGGAGCTCGGCGAGCATCCGGCTCATGGCGGTGACCACCTGCAGCCACTTGTGCACCTTCCAGGGCCGGTTCACCCGCATCCCGATCAGGAAGACCACGAAGTCTCCCTCGATCTCGGCGGTCCAGCGGCCGGGATAGATCCGCGCCATCCCGGACTACAGCAGCTTCTTGAGCATGCCCATCGCGTCGCCGAGCCCGCCGAGCTGAGCGAGGGGGTCCTGGGCGGGGACCTGCCCCTGCGGCGTCAGCTTGTCGACCACGGTGGGCAGCGCGTGGCTGAGTTGCTGTCCCAGGACGTCGGGCGAGATGTTGAGCCGGCCGGCCAGGCCCTGCAGGACGCCGGAGCCCAGCACCTGCTGCAGCTGCTGGGCGGAGATGGGAAGGTTCTGTCCCGTTCCGATCCACGACTGGACGATATGTCCCAGGCCGGCCTGGTTGAACAGCTGTACCAGCCCGTTGAGCCCGCCCACCCCGCCCTGGCCGCCGAGCATCTGGGTGATCGAGCCGAGGAGGTCGGCGTGCGAGGCGCCGCCGCTCGGCGCCGGGGGAGCCTGCTGCTGGAGGTGACCGAGGAGTTCGTCGAGCAGTGCCATGGGGACTCGCGGTAAGAGACACGGGAAGTACCCGCGAGCGCCCGGGTGGTTCCGCCCGGTGTAAGGGGCGGGTCAGCTCCCGGGCCGGAACACTCCCCAGCTCTCCCGCAGCGCGTCGCTGATCTCGCCGAGGGTGGCGCGGGCCCGCACCGCGTCGATGATGGGCGGCATGAGAGGCGCCGTCCCCTGGGCGGCGGCGCGCACGGCGGTGAGGCCCTGGTGCACCAGCGTCTCGTCCCGGCGGGCCTTCACCTCGGCGAGGCGGGCCTTCTGCCGGTCGGCCAGGGCGGAGAAATCGGGCCGCGCGATCGCAGGCGCCGCCGAGTCGTCGGTGAAGCGGTTCACGCCGACCACCACCTGGGCGCCGCTCTCCTGCGCCTGCTGCTGGCGCCACGCGCTCCGGGCGATGGCCTCCTGGAACCACCCCCGGTCGATGGCCCTGGCCGCGCCGCCGAGCCCGTCGACCTCTTCCACGATGGCGCGGGCCTCCGCCTCGATCCGGTCGGTGAGGGACTCCACGTACCAGCTCCCGGCGAGCGGGTCGACCACGTTTCCGAGCCCGCTCTCGTACCCGAGGATCTGCTGGGTCCGGAGCGCGAGCGTGGCGGCCTCGGCGGTGGGGAGCGCCAGCGCCTCGTCGTAGCCGTTGGTATGAAGGGACTGGGTGCCGCCGAGGGTCGCCGCGAGGGCCTGGACCGTTACCCGCACGACGTTGTTGAGCGGCTGCTGGGCCTGAAGCGTCACGCCACCGGTCTGGGTATGGAAGCGGAGCCGGCAGGTCTGGTCGTCGGCGTCGAAGCGCTCCCGCGCCAGCCGGGCCCAGAGCCGCCGCGCCGCGCGGAACTTGGCGGCCTCCTCGAAGAGATCGTTGTGCGCCGCGAAGAAGAACGAGAGTCTCGGGCCGAAGCGGTTCACCTCGAGGCCGGCCGCGACCGCCTGGCGGACGTATTCGATCGCGTTGGCGAGCGTGAAGCCGACCTCCTGCGCGGCGGTGGCCCCCGCCTCCCGCATATGGTAGCCGCTGATACTGATGGGGTTGAAGTTCATCCCCTCGTCGGCGACGAAGCGGAAGAGCTCCACCGCGAGCCGGAGAGAGGGCGCGGGCGGGAAGATGTAGGTGCCCCGCGCGATGTACTCCTTGAGCACGTCGTTCTGCACCGTCCCCTGCAGCGCCTTCCGCGCCACCCCCTGCTCCTCCCCGACCACCACGTACATCGCGAGGAGGATCGCCGCCGTGGCATTGATGGTCATCGAGGTGCTGACCTCGCCGAGCGGGATCTGGCGGAAGAGGTCGTGCAGATCCTCGACGGTGTCCACCGCCACCCCGACCCGCCCGACTTCGCCCTCGGCCATCGGGTGATCGGAATCGTAGCCCATCTGGGTGGGGAGGTCGAACGCGGTACTGAGCCCGCTCTGGCCCGCGGCGAGCAGGTGGCGGAACCGGGCGTTGGTCTCCTCCGCGGTCCCGAAGCCGGCGTACTGGCGCATGGTCCAGAGCCGGCCGGTGTACATCGCGGGGTAGACGCCGCGGGTGAAGGGGAACCGGCCGGGCTGGCCCAGGTCGGTGTCCGGTGTGCCGGCCCAGTCCCGGGGGCCGTAGACGGTCTTCTTGCTCTCTGACATCAGTTCCGAGTTCCGGGTTCCGGGTTCCGCGTCCTCATCCCTCCCCCAACCGCCGCAGCGTGTCCGCCACGTAGCCCACGTCCTCGCGGGACCCGATGACCAGCGGGGTCCGCTGGTGCAGCTCGGTGGGCTGGATATCGAGGATGCGCCGGGTGCCGTCGGTGGCGCTCCCTTCCGCCTGCTCCGCGATGAACGACATGGGCGCGCACTCGTACAGGAGCCGCAGCTTGCCGCGGACGTTCTTGGTGTCCGCCGGGTACAGGAAGATGCCGCCCGCGAGCAGGTTCCGGTGGAAGTCCGCCACCAGGGAGCCGATGTAGCGGCTGTTCTTGCCCTTGATCTCCTCGGGGCGGTCGCCGTGGAAGCCCCGGACCGCCCACTGCATGCCCTTGCTCCAGCGGGCGAAGTTGCTCTCGTTCACGCTGTAGTACTTCCCCACCCGCGGGGTCACGATCCGGGGATGCGAGAGGAGGAACTCGCCGATCGACGGATCGAGGGTGAACCCCGCGACGCCCTGCCCGGTAGTGTAGATCAGCATCGTGCTGGAGCCGTAGATCACGTACCCCGCGGCGACCTGCTTGCACCCGGCCTGCAGCACGTCGGAGAGACTGCCCCGCCCCTCCATGCTCACCCGGCGGTAGATGCTGAAGATCGTGCCCACCGCGCCGTTCACGTCGATGTTGCTCGATCCGTCCAGCGGATCGTAGAGCACGACGTACTTGCCGACCGGGTAGTTGTCCGGGACCGGGATCAGGGTCTCGTCCTCCTCCGAGGCCATGACACAGACCCGCCCGGTATGATTCAGCGCGTTGGTCAGGGTCTGGTTCGCGAAGATGTCGAGCTTCTGCTGCTCCTCGCCCTGGACGTTGGTGGCGCCGGCGCTGCCGAGGATGTTGACGAGGCCGGCGCGGCGGATGCTCGCGGCGATGATCTTGGCGGCGAGCGCGATGTCGTAGAGGAGATTGGACAGCTCGCCGGTGGCCTCGGGGTACTTCTCTTCCTGATCGAGGATGAACCGCTCGATCGTGGTGACCATGGTGCTTGGGAGCACGTGGTATCCTCGGTTGCGTGTCGTCGGAGGAGCCGGCAGACGGGAGCGGCCCGCGGTCGCCGCCCGGCCCCCCACTTGTCCCTTCTCCCTTCTCACTTCTCTCGTCCCACCCCGTACCGCTCTACCCGCCCCTTCCCCTCCACCACGTAGCCTGCGCTGTCGACCGCCACCCGGATCGCCCCCGACTGGTCGGTGCGCCAGACGGAGACCTTCGCCTGGGCAAGGCGCTCCAGCACCTCCCGGTGCGGATGACCGTACCGGTTCCCGGTCCCGCTGCTGATCACCGCGACCCGGGGCTCGAGTTCCCTGAGCCACTCGGCCCCTGTGGCGGAGCGGGAGCCGTGGTGCCCCACCTTGAGTACGTCGACCCGGCCGACCCGGCCCGCGAGCCACTGTTCCACCGGCAGCCCCGCATCGCCCGCGAAGAGCGCCCGGAAGCCGTGGTACTCGAGGAGCAGCACCAGGCTGTCCTCGTTCAGGTCCTCCTGCCACCCCGGCCACGCGCTGTCCGGGTGCAGGATGGTGAAGCGGACGCTGTCGAGCTGGAAGGTGAGCCCCGACCGGCCGGCGCGCCACGGCACGTCGCGCGCCTCGAGTTCACCCAGGAAACCGGTGTAGAGCGGATCGGCCACCAGCTCCGCGGGCTCGAGCACCTCGCCCGGCGGATACCGCTCGATCACCGACGGCAGCCCGCCGAGGTGATCGGCGTGGGCGTGCGAGAGCAGGACCAGCGCCACCCCCGGCGCCCGCTGCCGCTCGAGAAAGGGCACCACCACCCGCCGCCCGGCGTCCCAGCCCTCCCCGATCGGGCCACCGTCGATCAGGACCCAGTGGCCGGCGGGGGTGTGCACCGCAGCCGCATCGCCCTGTCCGATATCGAGAAAATGTAACGTGAGCCCGGAGTCGGCGTCAGCGCGTGGGAGCTTCGCCGCGAGCAGCACCACCCACGAGGCCGCCGCCCCGCCGAGGGACCAGCGCTGCAGGGCGATCCAGCGGGTCGACCGCCCGGTGATTCCCCAGGCCGCGATGACCAGCACCGCCAGCCAGGGGAGCGCGGACCAGGGTTCCGCCGGCACCGTGATCGCCGAGAAACTCCAGTCCCCGCCCCACCACGCGACCTGGTCCAGCAGGCCCAGGAGGGCGCCGGAGCCCGCGGCGAGCGCCCGGGCCAGTGGCGGCACGACGGGCGCTGCCAGGAGACTGAGGAGCACGCCCGGCACCGCCACCGCGGCGAGCGGAATGGCGATGAAGTTGAGCCCGACGCCCACGATCGACACGGTGCCGAAGAGCGCCGCGGTGATCGGCGCGGTGGCCACCGTCGCCCCCACGCTCCCGGCGAGTGTCCGCCAGAGCCAGGTCGGTCCCAGGGCACGATCGCTCCAGCGCGTGGCGGCGAGCGCGCCGGTCAGCGCCGACGCGGAGAGCCAGGCGCCGGCGTCGAAGATGGCCCAGGGATCGAGGAGCAGCACCAGCAGGCAGGTCGCCGCGAGGAGCGACATCGGGTGGAGGTTCCGCTGCCGGAGCCGGGCCTGCGCCACGACCAGGGCGAGAAGCGCGGCCCGGGCCGCGGGCGCGGGCCAGGCGAGGAGGAGGACGTAGCCGGCGGCGACCAGCGCGGCGAGGAGCGTCGCCTTCGGCCCCGGGACGCCGAGGGCCCGGGCGAGGAGCACGATCCACCCGACGATGACCCCGACGTGAAAGCCGGAGATCGAGAGGATGTGGACCAGCCCCGCGCGGGCGTAACGGTCGCGCAGCTCCGGCGCCATCGCCCCCCGGCGATTCACCACGAGGGCATCCACGGTGCCAGCGCGTGTGCCGTAGAGCTGGCGGATGGTGGTCGCGAGCCACCCGCGAAGGGCCGTCGCGGGGCTCCGCTCGGTCCCGGTCGGCTGGAATTCGCCGACGAGCAGGAGCCCGTCGGCGGGTCCCAGTGCCGCCGGGCGCGGAAGCCACCGCCCCTCGAGACGCACCAGCGCGCCCGGCTCGACCCGGGCGTCGCGGGGCCAGCGGGTGAGGAGCGCACCGGTGCAACTCCCGTCCACCACCTCGGCCCGGGCGAGGCGCGCATCGGGGAGCACCGGTTCGAGCAGTCGCACGTCGGCGGTGACTGCGCCCGCGGCCAACCGGGCCGCGCAGCGCGTACCCTCGGCCTGACGCACGAGGCCACCCGCCGCGAGGCCGACGACCCCCGCCATCGCGCCGAAGCCGAGCAGGGTCCGGCGCCCGAGCCAGACAGCGACGAGCAGGACCAGTCCGACGCGAGCCGGGTCCTGAAAATGCGAGAGGCCGGTCGCGAGACCGGCCCCGAAGGTGACGAGCAGGACGGGTGCGGGCCGCGCCCTCACCCGCTCCGCCGCCGCTCACAGCGCGGCGCCAGGTGCACCTTCCGGATCCCTTCGATGACCGCGACCTCGATCGACGCGCGGTTCTGGTCCTTGTCGAGATTGATGCCGGTGACGATCGTCCCCTCCAGCCCCACGACATACCGGGGCGGGAGCCGGTTGAGGGCGTAGACCAGCACATCCAGGCGGCAGGTCTCGCAGCCGCAGAAGTCGGGATAGTGGGTCACCAGCCGCGCGTAGGCGTCGGCGGCGTGATCCTCGATCAGATTGCGCAGACCCGTGGCATTCATGACAGCACCGCCAGCTGAGGTCGGACGACTGTACCCGTGAACGTGGATCCGGTGGTGCCCGTCAACTGCACCTGATGGTATTCTCCCGCCGCGCCCGGCGGGAGGTCCAGCAGTACCATGAGATTGGTGCGAGTGCGCCCCAGCATCAAGTCGCCCCGCCGGGCCGGCCGCTCCACCAGGACCTCGACCGTCGACCCCACCCGCGCCAGGTGCCGGCGGCGGGCCTGGCTCCGTACCACCTCGATGAGTCGCTCCAGCCGCGCCGCGGCAACCACCTCCGCCACGTGGTCCCGGAGCCGCACCGCCGGGGTGCCGTCACGCACCGAGTAGCGGAAGGTGTAGGCATCGTCGAACCCCGCCGCCTCGACCAGGCTCAGGGTCTCCTCGAACTGTTCCTCGGTCTCCCCCGGGAAGCCGACGATGATGTCGGTCGAGAAGGTGATCGCCGGGATCGCCGCGCGGAGCCGGCCGACCACCTCCAGGTACTGCTCCCGGGTGTAGCGCCGGAGCATCCGCCGGAGGACCGCGTTGGAGCCGCTCTGCACCGGCAGGTGTACATGCTCGCAGACCGCCGGCACCTCGGCCATCGCGGCGATCACCGCCGGGGTGAAGTCCGTCGGGTAGGGGCTCGTGAAGCGGATCCGCCGGAGCCCGCCGACCGCGCCCACCGCGCGGAGCAGCGCCGCGAAGTCGTTGGCCCCGTCGTGATAGCTGTTGACGGTCTGCCCCAGGAGCGTCACCTCGGTGGTCCCCGTCGCGACCAGGTCCGCCACCTCCCGCACCACGTCCTCGAGTCTACGGCTCCGCTCCGGTCCGCGGGTATACGGTACGATGCAGAAGGTGCACTTGTAATCGCAGCCCCGCTGGACGGTGACGAAGGCACTGGGCCCCGCCTCGCGGCGGGCCGGCACGTCCTCGTAATGCTCCCAGCTGCGGAACTCGGTGTCGGCGGTGCGGTCGCCCTGGGCCGCCTGAGCCACGAGAGCGGGGAGATTCCGGTAGGCGTCGGGTCCCGCGACCAGGTCCACCCGCGGCACCCGCTCGAGCAGCTTCGGCCCGAGCCGTTGCGCCATGCAGCCCACCACCCCGAGCACCCCGCCCGGCCGCTTGTACTGCTGCAGTTCCCCGAGGCGCCCGATCACCCGCTGCTCGGCATTGTCGCGCACGGCGCAGGTGTTCACCAGCATGACGTCCGCCCCCTCGGGACTCTCGACCTGGACATAGCCGTCGCGCGCCATGGCCCCGAGCATCAGCTCGGAGTCGGCCACGTTCATCTGGCAGCCGTAGGTCTCGAGGTAGAGCCGCTTCATCGCCGGCGGACCTCGCCGTAGGGCCGGATCGAGAGGCCCAGGATCAGGGTAAACGCCCGCTCCTTGTAGGCCGAGCCCTCGCTCCGCCAGGCCTGCTCCAGGGTCAGGTCCACGCCCCCGCGCTCCTGGGCGAACCGGGTGCCGGTGCCCGCCGAGATGCTGAACTCCTTCGGCTTGCCGCCTTCCTTGATCGGGAAGGGAATGTCGGCGTACCGCACCCCGAGGCGGACCGGCAGGCGGCTCGGGCGGCGCAGGTTCCGGGCGTACTCGCCGCCGGCATTCAGCTCCAGCGTGTTCCGCGAGCCCGGGGCCCCCTGCGCGAGGAAGTCGCTGTTCGCCCCCGACCAGGTCCGGTAGGTGCCCGAGGCCGCGAGGGTGAGGCGATTGGAGGCCCGCGCCTGGATCCCGGCGGCGAAGGTGAACGGCAGATCGACGGTATAGGCCCGGGTCGAGTCGAGATCGACCTTGGCCTTGGCGTCGGAGCGGACAGTCGCCGCGAGCCGGATGGCCGGGGTCAGCTGGTGGGTGATCCCCAGCGAGAAGCCGATCCCGTGGTAGCTCAGCTCGGCCGTCTGCCGGAGGGGCGCGAAGGTCGTATCGGCGAAGTGGCGGCGGGCATCCACCCGGCTCGACCCGGTGATGAAGTAGAACCCGCCCCCGATGCCGGTCTTCGAGCCCAGCATCACCCCGCTCGCGATCCTGATCTCGCTCAGGCCGCCGAGGCTGCTCAGCGTATCGGAGGTCTCGACCGGCTGCCCCCGGATGGTGACGGTGTCGATCGAGGCGAGGCGGAAGTCGCGGTCGGCATAGCTCCCGATCGAGATACCGACGCCGAGCTTCGATCCCGGGACCGGGCCGCCGACGTAGATCAGCGGGAAGCGGGTCTCCCGGATCGAGGCGGTGCCGGCGGGCGCCTCCCAGTGGCGCCGGGTGGGCGCGAGCACGAAGCCGGCGGTGACCGCCGTCTGCGATGCGATGGCGGCGGGATTGAGGTCGCTCTCCGGGTCGAAGAGGCCGAAGCTCCCGCCGGTCGCGCGGGTGCGGGGCGTCAGCGGCCGGCCCGGAAAGCCCAGGCCGCGGATGCCGAACATCGAACTCTGGGCCGCCAGCGACACCGGTTCGAGGGAGGCGACGCCGATCAGGCCCACGAGGGCCAGGGTTCTCAGGAGGCGCACGTCAGGGCTCCCCGAACGGGAACTTGAGGGCATAGGTGACGATGATCCGCGGCACCTTGCCGGCGGTCCGGGAGGAGCCGAACACGAAGCGGCTGTAGCTGCTGACTTCGGGCGCGAGCTGCATCGACAGCGCCGGCGGCACCGGCTTGCTGCCCTGCCAGGCGCCGAGCTGGGAGCGGACCTCCACCGAGACGGTGTCGGTCAAGCCGGGCAGCACCGTCCTGGCGGTGGTGAAGGAGGTGGCCGTCACCGCGGGGCTCTTCGCGCCGAAATCGGCGAGAATGGGGCGCACCACCAGCTGGGCGCTGTCGCCGTTGAGCCCTTCGGTCGGGATCGCGGGGAGGAGCTGGAGCGTCGCCCGGACGATCGTCGCCGAATCCTTGAGCCGGGCATTCCAGGGGAAGCGAATCAGCGAGCGGGCGCTGGGCGCGCCCCCGACGGTGAGCTGGTCGACATCGGGGACCGGGGGCGACTGGGTGACGTAGGTGTTGAACCCGATCGACGGCGTCACGATCCGGTTGACCGTGCTCGTGTCGGTGTTGGCGACCGTGACGTACGTGATGAACGACGGGCCGGCGCTGCCGGCGCCGGCACCGCCGATGCGGATCCCGGTGCCCTGCGCCGCCCGGATCTGGACCCCGAGCGCGAGGACGGCGCTGTCCGCGGCGGGGATGCCCAGCTTGGTGGTATCGCTCCCGGTATAGACCACCCGCAGGCGCTTGGTGACGACCGAATCGTCCACCAGGAAGCTGTCCACCACCGTGGCGGGCGAGAAGGCGCCATCGATGTCCGCGAAGGTGGCGGTCGAATCGACCGTCACCGGGAGGCGGTAGAGGTACACCTTGAGCCCGTGCACCGTCGTGTCGCGGTAGAGCAGCGAGAGCTCGAGCGCCAGCGAATCGACGGTGTAGGCGCGGGTGGTCCCGTTGATCGTGAGCGAGTCGGCCCGGCGGGTGAAGCGGTAGGCGGCGCGATTTTCCGCGAGCGGGAACTGCCAGGAGACGAGGAGCGAGCTCCCCTGGCCGGCCTTGAGGTAGCCGACCGCCGAACTGTCGCCGCCGGGCAGCGCGAACAGCGTGTCTTCGTAGAGGGTGTATCCGCCCGGGCAGAGATCGGGGCAATCCGCCGGCGCGGAGAGCCGCTCCTGGCACCCGAGGATCACCAGGAGCGCCGCGACGGAAACCAGGGATCTATTGCGAATCAAAGTGCCGTCTCTCGCTGAGTGTGCCTGCCACCGTCATCCATCCTTCGAAGTCTGCGCCTGCACCGGCCCGCCGGGGAGCGACCCCGGGCCGAAGGCATCCGGGAGCAGGTCCGCCAGGGTCCAGCGGCGGGCGCCTGCCGGGCCGTACGCCTCCACCTGCAGGGCCGCGCCGAACTCGGCCAGGGCCTGGCGGCAGATCCCGCAGGGCGCGACCGCGGGATCCGACGACGCCACGATCGCGATCCGCCGGAACTCGCGGACTCCCGCCGCGACCGCCGCCGCGAGGGCGGCGCGCTCGGCGCAGAGGGTCACCCCGTAGGACGCGTTCTCCACGTTGCAGCCCACAAAGACGCGCCCATCGGCGGCTTCCAGCGCCGCGCCGACCGCGAACCCGGAATAGGGGCAGTAGGCCTGCGCTCGCGCCGCCTCCGCGGCAGCGCGCAACTGGTCAGCCATCCCAGATCTCCGCCAGGAAAGATCGGCCGACGGGAAGCGGCGCCAGGCCGAAGTACTCCGCCAGCGTCTGGCCGACATCCGCGAAGGTATCGCGGACACCGAGGGGGCGGGGACGCACCCGGGGTCCCACGGCGAGGACCGGGACCCGCTCCCGCGAGTGGTCGGTCGAGGGGGTGGTGGGATCGTTGCCGTGGTCGGCGGTAATAATAATCAGATCATGCTCCCGGACCGGGGCCAGCATCCCCGGCAGCGCGGCATCCAGCGCCAGGAGGCCGCGGTGATACCCGGGCACGTCGTTGCGATGCCCCCAGGTCTGGTCGAACTCGATCACGTTCGCGAAGAGGAACCCTCGCGGCATCCGCCGGAGCGACGTCTCGATCAGCTGGTAGGCCTCGCCGTTGCCGGCCGGGTGGAGGCTCGTGATGTTCCGCCCCGCGAAGAGATCGTCCACCTTCCCCACGCCGAGCCGCGGGATGTGGGCCGCCGCCAGCCGGTCGAGCAGGGTGTCCGCCGGCGGGGCGAGGCTGAAGTCCTTCCGCCGCTCGGTCCGCTTCCACGCCCCCGGCTTCCCCACGAAGGGCCGGGCGATGACCCGCGCCACCGCCTCCGGCCCCGTGAGCAGTCCGCGCGCCTGCTCGCACGCCCGGTAGAGCTCCGTGACCGGAACCACCTCCTCGTGCGCGGCCAGCTGGCATACGCTGTCGGCGGAGGTGTAGACGATCCACTTCCCGGTGGCGACGTGCTCGGCGCCCAGCTCGTCGAGGATCGTCGTGCCGGACGCCGGCCGGTTCCCCAGCGTTCCCCGGCCGGTCGCGGCCTCCAGCGCGGCGAGGAAGCTGGCCGGGAAGCCGTGCGGGTAGGTGGCGAACGGCGTGGCGAGATGGAGGCCGCACAGTTCCCAGTGGCCCGTGGTGCTGTCCTTCCCCGCGCTTCGCGGCAGCGCCACGCCGTGGGCGGCCAGGGGCGCGGCCACCGGCGCCACGCCCCGGAGATCGCCGCAGAGGCCGAGCCCCAGCCGCTCCAGGTTGGGAAGGGTGAGGCCACCGACCGCCCGGGCCAGGTTGCCGAGGGTGTCGCTCCCGGAGTCCCCGTACTGGTCGGTGTCGGGGGCGGGACCGATCCCTACCCCGTCGAGGATGATCAGCGCCGCGCGGCGTTCCGCGGGAGGGATCACTGCACCGGCCCGCCCTGCCCCGGCTTCTCGGTCGTGACGAAGCGGAAGCGGAGCTGGGTGAGCGCCTCGGCGAGGAGCTTCGCCTCGTCGGCGTCGACGTTTCCGCGGGTCTTCTGTTCCAGGACGGCGAGGGTGTCGATCAGGTTGCGGGCCACGTCGCGGGCCGAAACCCCGGCGGGGAGCCCACCGGGGAGCTGGCCGTTCAGGGCCTGGTCGGCCTGCGCGGCAAGACCCACGACGAGGGACGCGAAATGCTGGTTCATGCGAACGCCTTCAGGAGTGATCGTACCGGCGAAGGACCCGCGCGCCGAGACTGGTGAGCAGTTCGTAGGAGATGGTGCCGGCGTGACGGGCCTGGTCGTCGAGGGAGACGAGGCCGCCGTAGATCGTCGCCACGTCGCCCAGCGCCACCGGCCCGTCGACCGCGACCATCAGGAAATCCATCGTCACCCGCCCCGCGATGGGGTACACCCGTCCGTTGAGCTCGACCATCCCCGTGTTGCTGAGGGAGCGGTGCACCCCGTCGGCGTAGCCTGCCGCCACCGTCGCGATGGTCGTGTCGCGGGGCGCGGTCCAGGTCGCGCCGTAGCTCACGCTGTCGCCCGCGCGCACCGTGCGCAGCGCCACCACCCGGGCCTCGAGACGCACGACCGGACTCGCCACCATGGTGCCGGCGTTGCCGCCGTAGAGGAAGATCCCCGGGCGCACCAGGTCGCCGGCGTAGGTCCGGCCGGCCAGCGCGGCGGCGCTGTTCGCGGCGTGCACCAGCGCGGGACGCCGGCCAAGGCTGTCGAGCACCTGCTGAAAGCGCTTCCACTGCCGGTGCACCGAGGCGGGATCGGTGTCGGCGGAGTGGAAATGGGTGAAGATCCCCTCCCATCCTTCCGCCGCCTCGAGCCGCGAACGCCACCCGTTCTCCCCCTGCCAGCGGAACCCGACCCGGGCCATCCCGGTATCGACCTCGACGTGAAACGGCGCCGCGCCCGCGGCGAGCCACGCCTCGAGCCCCTCGATATCACCGATCACCGGACGGAGGGCGTGGGCCTGGTAGCGGGAGAGGTGTGACGGTTGGAGTGGCGTGAAGACCACCACCGGGCGGGTGATGCCTCCGCGGCGGAGCTCGGCGCCCTCCTCGACGGTGGCCACGCCGAATCCCCAGGGGTCGAGCGCTTCGAGCGCGCGTGCCACCTCGAGGGCCCCAAGACCGTAGCCGTTGGCTTTGACCATCGGAAGGAGCCGAGCCCCGGAACGGTCGGCCACGGTCCGCGCATTGTGGACCAGTGCGCGGAGGTCGATCCGGGCCCAGACACGCGCCGTTTCCTGCGGAATTGACGTCATGCGCAAGCGGCGGGTATGATATCGGCCACGGAGGATAAATGCAAGACAATTCAGCGCTTGGACGCGCTGTCGCGATGGTCAGAGACCTGCGCCAGCGGTGCCCCTGGGATCGGGCCCAGACCCGGGAAACGATCCGGCCCTACCTGATCGAGGAAGTGTTCGAACTCGATCACGCCATCGCCGAAGGGGACCCCCGCGCCATCCGCGAAGAGGTGGCAGACCTGCTCCTCCACCTCGGCTGGCAGCTGGTGCTCGGCGAGGAGCATCGCGAGTTCACCGCCGACGAGGTGGCCGGCGACCTCGAGCGGAAGATGCGCCGCCGCCACCCGCACCTCTTCGACCTGGGGCCGGCGGAACAGTGGGCCCGGCTCAAGCACAAGGAAAAGCGGCGCGGGATCCTCGACGGACTGCCACCGGCGCTGCCCAGTCTGCTGATGGCCTACCGGCTGCAGGAACGGGCCGCCGGCGTGGGCTTCGACTGGCCCGACACCACGGGCCCGCTCGCGAAGGTGCGTGAGGAACTGGCCGAGGTGGAACGGGAGCTGGAGGACGGGGGGAAGGCGGCAGGGAGGCAGGACGGCATGAACCCGCCGGCGCTACAGAGTACGGAGCCGATCTACCCCGCCCCGCCGGAGGCACTGGTCGACGAGATCGGCGACCTGCTTTTCGCCGTCGTGAACCTCGCGCGGAAGGCGCGGGTCCAGCCCTCCACGGCGCTCGACCGGGCCAATACCAAGTTCCGGCGGCGGTTCGAGCAGATCGAGACCCTCGCGGCGGAGCGGGGCGTGGACATGGCGACCGCGGGGCTCGAGGTGCTGGACGTGCTGTGGGAGGAGGTGAAGCAGGGGGAGTGACCGGGTCTTCTGTTCCGCGTTCCTCGTTCCGCGTTGGGACGCGCCTTGGCCGAACACGGGCGGGCGCACAGGGCGAACACGGGACGGGGAACGCGGAACGCGGAACGTCTCAGGGATAGAGCCGGTGTATCTGCCGCGGGAAGGCAATCGTCTCCCTGATGTGGGGAAGGCCGCAGATCCAGGCCACCGTGCGTTCCACGCCAAGCCCGAAGCCGGCATGCACGAAGGTGCCGTAGCGCCGCAGGTCGAGGTACCAGCGGTACGCCTCGGGATCGAGGCCCTGCTCCTGGATCCGCGCGAGCAGGCGGTCATAGCTGTCCTCCCGCTGTGACCCACCGATGATCTCGCCGTAGCCCTCGGGGGCGAGGCAGTCGTTGTTGAGCACGGTCCGGGGGTCGTCAGGGTTCTCCTTCATGTAGAACGCCTTGACCCCCTTGGGGTAGTTGAAGACGAAGACCGGCCGGTCGTACTGCTGGGCCAGCAGGGTCTCGTCGTCGCCACCGAGGTCGCTGCCCCACGCGAGGTCGCTGCCAAGCTGGTTGAGCCGCGCGACCGCGTCGGTGTACGAGATGCGGTGGAAGGGGGGCTGGACCCGCTCGAGCGGGGTCACGTCCCGTTCCAGTTCCTTGAGCTGCTCCCGAGAGCGCTCGAGCGCCCGACCCACGATGTAGCTCACGAACTCTTCCTGGAGCCGCATGTTGTCGTTCGAGTCGTTCCACGCCACTTCGGGTTCCACCATCCAGAATTCCGTCAGATGACGCCGGGTCTTGGACTTCTCGGCCCGGAAGGTCGGTCCGAAGCAATACACCTTGCCGAGCGC
The DNA here is from genome assembly GCA_035549935.1 of Gemmatimonadales bacterium. Taxonomy (GTDB): domain Bacteria; phylum Gemmatimonadota; class Gemmatimonadetes; order Gemmatimonadales; family GWC2-71-9; genus JADJOM01. The sequence goes on along the minus strand of DASZPT010000151.1, from coordinate 11,949 downwards.
CGCGGCGGCGGCCTCGACGTAGAGCTGGCCGGTCTGGGCCAGGTATGCCTTGCCGAGGTCGAAATACTCGGTGCTGAACAGCTCCCCCGCCTGCTCGCCGATCGAGCCGGTGAGAATCGGGGTGTCGACCAGGACGAAATTCCGGTCGTAGAAGAAGTCACGGATCGCCTTGACGACCTCGTTGCGGACCCGCGCGATCGCCACCTGGCTCCGGCTCCGGAGGTAGAGGTGCCGGTGCTCGAAGAGGTACTGGGTCCCGTGTTCCTTGGGCTGAATGGGGAAGTCGTTGCTGGGACCGATCACCGCGAGGTCGCTGACGTGCATCTCGTATCCACCCGGGGCCCGCACCTCCTGCCGGACCGCGCCCGTCAGGGCGACGGACGTCTCCTGCGTGAGGGTCGCGAAGCGGTCCCACACCTCGGCGGGGACCTCCTTCTTGCTGAGCACTCCCTGCAGGAGCCCGGTGCCGTCCCGCAGCACGATGAAGGCGATCTTGCCGCTCGAGCGGGTGTGACTCACCCAGCCCTGGACGGTGACGGTCTGCCCGGTATGGGCCGAGAGCGATTCGATGCGAACGGTGGTCATGGTAAGGTCTGCCGGAGGGCGTGGAGTCTAGCCGTCGTCCTGATGACCGTCAACGCGGGCTGTGGCGGCTACCGCCCCGTTCCCGAATTCGATCCGGGGGAAATCAAGCAGCCGCACGCCCTCGACGGCACGCCGCTCACGCGCTACTGGCGGGCCCGCCCGCTCCGCGGACCGAGCGCCCCGGTCGCGACCGACACGGTGAACGCGTATCTCGGCGGGAGTGACCGGCGGGTGGTCGCGGTGGACCTCGCGAGCGGCAAGACCCGCTGGGCGGTCCGGATGACGGGGCCGATCGTGGGCGGCGTCCTCGAGGAGGGCGACGTGGTCTACGCCGCCACCGACCAGCCGGGCGGCAAGGTCGTGGCACTCCGGAAGGAGAGCGGACGGCAGAACTGGTCGACCGGCACGGGGTACGTCCAGGCCCCGATGGCCCTCACCGAGGGGCGGCTCATCGTCCTCAACCGGAAGGGAGAGGTGCTGGGGCTCCGGACCTCCAACGGCAAGATCCAGTGGAAGAAGCGGCTGCCGAGCAACCGGGTCCCGCCGGCGGTGCTCGACCCCGGGGTGGTGATGGTGACCTCCTACGACAGCCTGTATACCCTCCGGGTGCGGGACGGACAGATCCTCGCGCGCCGGCGCGCGCCGGGCGTGGTGACGTCGCCCTGGATCCGTTTCGGAACGTCCCTCGTGGGCGCGACCGGCGACTCGACGGTGATCGCCATCGCCCCCGACAGCCTTCACGAGCAGTGGCGCGTGCGACTCGATGCCCCCTTGCTCGTCTCCCCTGCCGCACAGGGTGATACGCTGTTCTGTGTGACCCGGGCCGGTTCCGTCTACAGGATCGTTCCCGGGGGAGATCCCCTCGAGGCCCGGATCCACTCGGCCGGCTGGCCCGCCACCGGAACGCCGGCGCTGTTCGGCCCCTGGCTCCTGGTCGGCGGTGCGGACGGTACGCTGTACGGGTTCGACCGCGAGAGCGGAGAGCAGAGCTGGAAGGTGGCGCTGGGCCGGCCCGCGGAACTGCCGGTGTACCTGCTCTACGACGGAACGTTCCTCGCCGTGGGTGGAGCCGGCGACCTGCACCGGATTGGCCGATGAGGAGTTCCGGGTTCCGAGTTCCGAGTTCCGGGTGGCGACGGACGAGCCTGGCGGGGCTGCTCGGGCTCCTGCTGGCGGCCGCGCCGCTCCGGGCCCAGAGTGCCGCCGACTCCCTGGTGCGGCCCCCGTCGCCGGTGCTGGTCAAGTACGGGAAGTGGGCGCTGGTGGCGGCCGCGATCGGGATGGGGATTCAGGCGGCCAACGCGCACGACGATGCCGATCGGGCATTCAGCCGCCTGACGAGCTACTGCGACGCGAAGCCCGGCGGGTGCCCCCAGGGCGGCAACGGCAGGTACCTCGATCCGGCAGCCGAGCGCTACTACCAGCAGTCGGTCTCGGCGGACAAGCGGGCGCGGAACTGGTTGTTCGGTGGGGAGGCATCGCTGCTCGGCGCCGCGGGCCTGTTCGTCTGGGAGTTGTCCCGGCCCCGGTCGCTGCCGCGGAACATCCCGTTCAACCCGGAGATCCGCTGGACGCCGCGGGAAACGCAGCTGAGGGGCTCGGTTCGGTTCTAGAAGACGGTGGGCCAGCAGGCGGGTGGGTTGGTGACGGCCGTGCGCGAGCGGTCTGGGGCCATCAATCTGTTCGTCGACTGGCCTACCTTTTTTTCATCCCGTCCGGAACAGCTCCACTGCCCGCGGGTAGCGGCCGAGGGCCCGCTCCTTGAGTCCCTGGTGCCGGGGACGCAGCAGCATCGGGTCCTCCTCGAGGATCGCCTTCGCCACCTGCCGCGTCAGAGTCAGCAGTTCCTGGTCATCGGGGAGCCGGGCCAGCCGCAACTCGAAGCTCCCCGCCTGCCGTTCGCCGATCAGGTCCCCCATCTTCCGCTCCTCGAGGTCGAGTTCCGCGATGCGGAACCCGTCGGTCGTCGCCGCGAAGGCCCGGAGCCGCTCCGGCACCCGCTCCCCCGCCATCAGGATGCAGTAGCTCTCCTCCGCGCCGCGGCCGATCCGTCCCCGGAGCTGGTGGAGCTGGGCCAGGCCGAACCGCTCGGGATGCTCGATCAGCATCACGGTGGCATTGGGCACGTCGATCCCGACCTCGATCACGGTGGTCGCCACCAGCACCTGGATCTCGCCGGCGCGGAAGCGCCGCATCCGCTCGTCCCGCTCGTCGCTCTTGAGCCGCCCGTGCACCAGGCCCACCGCGAGGTCGGGCCACTCCGCCTGGAGCCGCTCGGCCATGGTGGAGGCGGCGCGCAGGTCCACCTTCTCCGATTCGTCGATCACCGGCAGCACGACGTACGCCTGCCGCCCCGCACGGCACTGCGCCCGGACGAACTCGAGGGCCCGGGCCCGCTGGGCCTCGGTCCGGACCCCGGTGCGGATCGCGCCGCGGCCGGGCGGTTTCGCCTTGAGCGTCGAGACATCGAGATCGCCGAACCGGGTGAGCGCCAGCGAGCGGGGAATCGGCGTGGCGGAGAGGAGGAGCACGTCGGTCGCGTCGCCCTTCCCGATGAGGCGGGCCCGCTGGTCCACCCCGAAGCGGTGCTGCTCGTCGATCACGACCAGGCCAAGCCGCTGGAAGGCGACGGTGTCCTCGAGGAGCGCGTGGGTGCCCACCACGAGGCGGGCGCGGCCGGCGGCGAGCTGCTTGCGCCGGGCCGCCTTCTCCGCGGTGGTGAGCCGGCCGATCAGGAGCTCGGGGCGGATCTCGAGCGGCTCGAGCAGCGTCGTGAGCGTCGCGAGGTGCTGCTCGGCGAGGAGTTCGGTCGGCGCCATGAGCGCGGCCTGGTGGTCGTTCTCGAGGGCCAGCAGCATCGCGAAGAGCGCCACCACCGTCTTGCCGGTCCCGACGTCGCCCATGAGGAGCCGGTGCATCCGCTCCGCCGAGGTCATGTCGGTGGTGATCTCCCGGATGGCGCGCTTCTGGTCCCCGGTGAGCGGCCAGGGGAGCGATTCGGCCAGCTGGCGGGTGAAAGTGTGGTGGAGAGTGAACCGCACCCCCTGCCGCGGCCGCTTGGCGAGGAGCCGGGCCCGGGCCAGCATCAGCTGCAGGTCGAGCAGCTCATCGAAGGCGAGCCGCCGCCGCCCCTCCTCCGCCTCCTCGACGGTCGCGGGGCGATGCACGACACGGAGCGCCTCGGGGAGCGGCCTGAGGTGCAACCCGGCGGGGATCACCTCGGGCAGCGGATCGCGCGAGAAGGCGATCATCCCCTCGAGATGCCGGTCGATCAGCGACCGGATCATCTTGTGGGAGAGACCCTCGGTCGCGCGATAGACCGGGAGGACCCGCCCACTCGTCGGCTCCCCCTCCTGGCCGGCGTCGGCGAGGATGATGAACTCCCGGGGATTGAGCTGGCGGCCGTGGTAGAACTTGACCTGGCCCACGACGAGCAGCGTCTGCCCCTCGAGGATGGTGCGGTCGAGGAATCCCTGTCCCGGCCAGGCGCATTCGAGCATCCCGCTCGCATCGCGGAGTACCGCGGTGAAAATCCTGAGTCCGCTCCGGGTGGGCATCAGCCGCTTGGCGATGACCTTCCCGACACAGGCGACCTCGTCACCCACCCGCGCCCGCGCGAGCGGGGTGACGGAGGAGGCATCGAGATAGCGGAAGGGGATATGCCAGAGGAGGTCCTGCGCCGTCGCGATCCCGAGCCGGGCGAACGACTCGGCGCGGCGCTCGCCGATGCCCTTCAGGAACTTCACCGCCGTGTCGGGGCGGAGCGCTCTACTCAAGCAGCCTTGCCGCGAAGGCGGGCGGGTCGAACGGCTCCAGGTCTTCCACCGACTCGCCGAGGCCGAGGAACCGGATGGGGAGCCCCAGCTCCTTGCGGAGCGCCACCACGGCACCGCCGCGGGCGCTGCCATCGAGCTTGGTGACGATGATTCCGGTGGGCTGGACCGCCTGTGAGAAGAGCCGGCCCTGCTGGATCGCGTTCTGGCCGACGGTGCCGTCGAGGACGAGCAGGGTCTCGTGCGGCGCGCCGGGCCTCTTGCGGGCGATGACGCGCGCCACCTTGCGGAGCTCCTCCATCAACCCTTCCTGGGTATGGAGCCGGCCGGCGGTGTCGATGAGGACGGTGTCGGCGCCGCGGCCGGGGGCGGCTTCCAGCGCGTCGAAGGCGACGGCGGCGGGATCGCCCCCCTGGGCGCCGAGCACCGAGGGAACCTTGAGCCGGTCGGCCCAGGTGGCGAGTTGCGCCACGGCGCCGGCCCGCCACGTGTCGGCGGCCGCAAGAAGAGGCTTTCTCCCCTCGTCGAGCAGCCGGCGGGCGACCTTGGCGACCGAGGTGGTCTTGCCCACGCCGTTGACGCCGATGAAGAGGATGACGGTGAGCCCGCCGTCGGCGGCACGCGCGATGGCGCCGGGGTCGCTTCCCTTCACCTCGAGGAGGGCGGTCAGGCGGGTGATCACGGCCCGCTTGAGATCCTCCTCGGTCTTGAGGCGCCCGCGTCGGACCTCGTCCTCCACGGTCTGGACCAGGTCCACGGTGGCCTGCACCCCGAAATCCGCCTCGATAAGCGTCCGCTCGAGCGCCTCGAGGTCGGCGGCGTTCATCCCCCGCACCATCGCGCCGACGTCGGTCAGGGCGATGCGCTTGAGGCGCTGCCAGAGAGAGAGCTTGGGTGCTTCGCCGATGCGTCCGGTCATGGCGCAAATCTAAGTGCATTCAGCACCGAGGCGCAGAGCACGCGGAGGGCTGGGCGCTAGCGAAGTCCCAGTTGCCGCCGAACCACCCATTCCCCCAGCAGCCCGAACACCGCGAGGCCGAACAGCCAGATCCACCGGCGGCTGCTGGTGAAGCCGGCGGTCGTGACTGCCGGCGCGCTCTTCTCCGCGATCGTCACGGGGCGCGGGAGCCACTCCTCGGACCAGGTGTCCACCGCGATCACGCCCGTCCCGCCCCCGTCGAGCTGGTAGCGGCGCACCCCGACCGGGAGCCAGAGCTCGGCGCGGCCGGCGCCGTCGAACCGGAGAGTATCGCGGCGGCTCTCGCCCTCACCCTGGAGCTGGATCCCGAGCGGCTCGGGACTCCCGCCGCCGCTCCATTCGAATACCACCGGCCGTCCGTTGCCGACCACCGGGCGCACCGGGCGCGCCTTCCCGCCGGCCGAATCCGCCGCCCCCAGGAGCCAGGAGAGCCCCTGCGCCACCAGCGCGCGGTAGGCCTGCTCACTGGTGCCGCCCCGGAAGGCCCAGCGCCAGAGTCCTTCGGCGGCGGTGGTGATCTGGCGCGTTCCGCCGCGCACCCCGCCGATCAGGATGGGGCGGTCGGCGCCGCGGCGGCCGAGCTGGGCGTTGAGCCCGACCCACTCGCCGGAGCCCGCCTCGATCGGGGTGATCTCGAGGAGCGGCGGGAAGGAATCGACCGGCTGGCCCACGAAGGCACCCGCGACGGGTGAGGCTGACGGGGCGCTCACGTACCACTCGCCGGGAATCACGGTCTCGCCCCCCTCGCCGGAGGGCCAGAGCCAGCGGCCCCGGGCCCGCGCCTCGCGCACCCCCTCGGGGAGCCTCCCCTTCACCACCAGCACGTCGGCGCGGCGCACCGCCTGGCTCACCTCGTCCGCCGCGACCGGCGCCAGGGTTTCCATGGCCCGCCACCCGGTGGCGAACCGGGCGTAGCCCCGCACCGGGAGCTGGCCCACCTCGCGAAGGGTGCGGAAGAGATAGCGGGCGTCCCAGTCCGGCGGGCTCGCCACCAGGACGACCCCCGGTGTCGGCGTCACCCGGACCCGCCAGAGGCGGGCATCGTCGCGGGGCTCCCGGTCGCCGGGGCCCGCCAGGCTCACGCGGAAGAGGAGATCGCCGGAGAGGCCGGCGGAGGGAAAGGTGAGGACCGCGGTGCCGGCGCCGTCCCGCCCCAGGCGCAGGGCCCGGCGGGCGAGCAGCTTCTGGTCGAGGCGCACCTCGACCCGGGCGCTGTCGGCCTCGCTCGCGTAGGCGCGGACCTCCGCCTCGAGCCGGATGGTGTCACCTGCGGTGACCCGGTCGGGGCCGCGCACCCGCTGGATGGCGAGGTCCGGCCCGGCCACGCGCGGTAAGAGTCGGACCCCGACCCGCGCCAGCGCCTCCGGCGCGAGGTCGGCCGCGTCGTCGAGCTCGCCGTCGGTCACGACGATGACCGGCCGGTCGCTCGCGGCGGCGGCGGCGATCGCCGGGCCGAGATCGGAGCGGCCGAGGGTCGGGAGAGAATCAGCGCCCGCACGGCGCTCGCCGAAGAGACGGACCTCGCCCCACGCCCGGGCGGAGTCCCGGGCTTCCTGCCAGCGGCCGCCGGCGGCCGCCATCGAGAGGCTGCCATCGAGGAGGACCAGGGGCCGGGCCCCGGGGCCGGGCTTCACCGCGCAGGTCAGGTCGAGGAGGAGCACGCCGAGGGCGGCCCAGGCGATCGCGCGGCAGAGGGCGGCGATCCAGCCGCGCCGGCCGAGCTGCTCCAGGCGCCAGTAGGTGAACCACGCGGCCGCCGCGGCAGCGGCAACCACCAGGATCACACGCATGCCACGCCCTGCAGGTTCACCGCGGTGGCACCGAGACGCGGAGGGCCGCAGAGGATTCGGCGGTCCGACCAACTCTCTGCGGCCCTCTGCGCCTTTGCGCCTCTGCGGGAATCAGTGCTCACCGGGTCGTCTCAAGTGCCTGTTCGAGAGTGAACTTCGCTTCGTACAGCGCCCGCCCGACGATCGCGCCGGCGAGGCCCGCCGCCTTCGCGGCCCGCAGATCGTCGAGCGAGCTCACCCCGCCGCTCGCGATCACCGCGGCCCCCATCGCGCTCAATACCTTCGCGCCCTCGACATCGGGGCCGCTGAGCATCCCGTCCCGCGCGACATCGGTGTAGACGATCGTCTTCGCGCCCTCGCCCAGCACCCGGCGGCAGACCTCGTCGACCCGCAGATCGGTGGTCTCCACCCACCCGCGAATCGCGACCATCCCCCGCTTCGCGTCGAGACCGATCACTACCCGCTCGGCGCCCGCGGCCCGGATCGCGGCCGGCACCAGCGCCGGCTCGGTGACCGCGGCGGTGCCGAGGACGGCACGCGCGACACCCAGCCCGAGCACCGCGTCGAGTGCGTCGAGCGAACGGAGGCCACCGCCCACCTGGATGCGCACCCGCGTTCCGACGCGAGACGCGATGGCCTGGATCGCCGCAAGATTGTTCCCGGAACCGAAGGCACGGTCGAGGTCGACCACGTGAATCCAGCGTGCACCAGCGGCGAGGAACTGCTCTGCCTGTGCTACGGGATCATCATGGTACCGGGTTTCGCGCCCGGCCTCGCCCTGCGCCAGGCGCACGACCCGGCCGCCACGGATGTCGATTGCGGGGAAGAGATCCACGGAGGGCGACCGGGAGTGCCGGTCAGTTGGCCGCGCCGGACACGGGGGTCGTGAACGAACCGGCGAGCGCCGGTACCGGGCCCTCGGGCCAGAGGAGCAGGGCATCGAGCCGCGCGCGCTCCCGCTCGAAATCGCGGAGGCGGTCGGCGGGGACCGGGTCGCCGGTGCCGAGATCCGCGGTGTGCGGGTCGACCGAGACGCCGTTCACCCGGAACTCGTAGTGGAGATGGGGACCGGTGGCGAGGCCGGTGGACCCGACGTAGCCGATGATCTCGCCCTGGGTCACGCGCCGCCCGGGGATGAGCCCCGTCGCGAAGGCGCGGAGGTGCCCGTAGCGGGTGGTGATGCCGTTCGCGTGGCGGAGCTCGATCAGGTTCCCGTAGCCGCCGCTCCAGCCGCTCCGGACCACGACGCCTTCACCCGCCGCCATGACCGGCGTCCCCGGATCGGCGGCGAAGTCCATGCCCTCGTGCCGCCGCACGATGCCCAGGATCGGGTGAAGCCGCGCGCGGTTGAAGCCCGAGGAGATCCGGCGGAAGGAGACCGGCGCGAGCAGGAAGGCCCGCCGGAGCGAGCGCCCCTCGCGGTCGTAGAAGGCCGAGACCCCGTCGGGGGTGGTGAAGCGATAGGCGTCGAACGAGGCCCCGCCGATCTCGAGGTCGGCGGCCAGCACCCGGCCGTAGCGCACCTCCCCTTCCTCCGAGGTGAGCCGCTCCGCCAGCACCCGGAAATGGTCACCCGGGCGGATATCGCGGCTGAAGTCCACCTGCCAGGCGAAGATATCGGCGAGGTCCCAGGCGAGGCGGATGCGCTCGGGCAGGGAGAGCAGCGAATCGCTCACCTCGTCGTCGAGCGCGTTGTAGAGCGAGGTGGTGATCCGTCCCGAGAGGGTCACCGGCTCGGACCGCCACTCGACCGGCTCCGCCTCGGGCCACCAGCCGTCATTGAGGAGGTGGAGCGCCACCCGCTGATCGCGCCCCATCCGGACGACCACCTTGGTGGGGACCGAGTCGTTCGACTTGCGCAGGAAACTGAACACCAGCCCGGGCCGCAGCCGCCGCGGCTCGAAGATGCCGGCGGTGGCGCTCTGGCTCATCTGGAAGCCGTCGAAGCCCTGGCGGACGAAGAGGGCGGAGAGGGTCTCGCCCCGGCGGAGGGTGTCGCGGGTCTCGCTGAAGAGTTCCTGCACCGTCACCGGGCGGACCGGCTCGGTGCGCCAGGGCCAGGCGCCGCGCATGGCGAAGAACCCGGCGGCCCCGAGGATCATCACCGAGCAGGCGAACCCCAGGGCGCTTCGCACCAGGGTCTTGTGGTCGGCCGTCATCACGACTTCAAACCGGAGACGCGGAGGACGCAGGGTTCACAGAGGGCCCTCGGCGGCCCTCTGCGTTCTCTGCGCCTCTGCGTTGAGCTGTTCATGGTGGACCGAGTCCTTGCCAGCCGCTCAGTCCATCTGCCGGCGGATGAACGTCGGGATCTCCATCTCCGGCACATCGCCCGGGTTCGGCGTACGGCGCGCGTCGGGGCGGGCCGGCGGCTGGACCGGGGCGGCGGGCGGCTGCGGCTGGGGCGCTGTCACCCGCTTCCCGCTCGGGAAATTGATGACGCCCGGCGCCGGCTTGGCCGGCTGGGCCGGGGCCACCGGCTGCTCCGCCACCCGGTCGAAGCCGGTCGCGATGACGGTGACCCGCACCTCGCCCTGCATCGACGGGTCGGTGGCGGCGCCGAAGATGATCTCGGCCTCGTCGCCCACCGCGTCGTGGATGATGTCGTTGATCGTCGTCGCTTCGCCCAGGGTCAGGTCGTTGCCGCCGGTGATGTTGATCAGCACCCCGTTGGCGCCGGCGATCGAGATGTTGTCGAGCAGCGGGCTCGAGATCGCCTGCTGGGCCGACTCCATCGCCCGGTTCTCCCCCCGGCCGACACCGGTCCCCATGAGGGCGGAGCCGCCGTTCTGCATGATGGTACGCACGTCGGCGAAGTCGACGTTGATGATGCCGGTCTTGGTGATCAGGTTGGCGATGCCCTGGGTGGCCTGCAGCAGGACCTCGTCCGCCTTCTTGAGCGAGTCCTGGAACGGAATCCCCTTCCCCACCACGGCGAGGAGCCGCTCGTTCGGCACCACGATCATCGTGTCGACCGAGTTGCGCATCTCGGCGATCCCCATCTCCGCCTGGCGCATCCGCTTCTTCCCCTCGAAGAGGAAGGGCTTGGTCACGATGCCGACGGTCAGGGCCCCGATGTCCCGCGCCATCTGCGCGATGATCGGCGCCGCGCCGGTGCCGGTGCCGCCGCCCATGCCGCAGGTGACGAAGACCATGTCGGCGCCCTGGAGCGCCTGCAGGACGTCGTCCCGGTTCTCCTCGATCGCCTGGCGCCCGATCTCCGGGCGGGCCCCCGCGCCCAGCCCGCGGGTAAGCTTGCGGCCGATCTGGATCTTCACGTCGGACTTCGAGTTGGTGAGCGCCTGCGAGTCGGTGTTCACCGAGATGAACTCGACCCCCTGGAGCTGCTCCTCGATCATCCGGTTGACGGCGTTGCCGCCGCCGCCGCCGACGCCGATCACCTTCATGCGGGCGTTCTGCGCGCCGCTCTCTTCCAGCTCGAAGATCATGGGGTATCCTCTCGCCCGTCGGGGATCAGAAGAAGTCCTGCAGCCATTGCCGTACCGGCATCACCCATTTTTCCATCGCTTGCGACCTGCGCTTGCCCGAGCCGAAGCTGGCGCCCTGCACCAGCTGGCGTGATCCGTAGAGGGCGAGCCCCGCCACCACCGCCGAGCGGGGCGATTCCACGCTGTCGGTGAGGCCGGCGAGGTTCTGCCCCGGCTTTCCCACCCGCACCGGCATCGCGAAGACCTCGCGCGCCAGCTCCACGATGCCCGGGGTCTGCGCCCCGCCGCCGGTGAGCACCACCCCGGCCGGCAGCCGCTGGTGGTAGCCCGCGCGGGTGATCTCGTCCAGCGCGAACTCCAAGGTCTCCTGGAGCCGCATCCGCATGATGTGCCCGAGGACCTTGCGGTGCGCGGTGCGGGCGCCCTGGCCCGGCGTGCCCGGGAGCTGGATGGTCTCGGCGTCGGGGATGTACGGCTCCCAGGCCCCGCCCGAGCGCTCCTTGAGCTTCTCCGCGTCCTGCTGCGTCACCTGCAGGCCGTGCACGATGTCGTTGGTGACGTGGCCGCCCGAGATGAGCAGCGACCCGGTGTGCCGGATCTTGCCCCCCTGGAAGATAGCCACGTTGGTGGAGCCGCCACCCAGCTCCACGATGGCGCACCCCAGCTCCCGCTCGTCAGGGGTCAGCACCGCGAGGGAGGCGGCGAGCGGCTCCAGCACGAACTCCGCCACGTGATACCCCGCCCCCTCGACACACTTCCGGAGGTTCTGCGGGACACTCGAGAGCACCGTCACCAGGTAGACCTGCGCATCGAGCCGGGAGCCGGTCATCCCGATCGGCTCGCTGATCCCCGGCTGCATGTCCACCAGGTAGTCCTGCGGGATCGCGTGCAGCAGCTCGTGGTCCTTGCCGAGCGGCACACTCGAGGCCACGTCGTTCACCCGGGCCACGTCGCCGGTGCGGATCTCGCCCCCGGTGACCGACACCACGCCGGTCGAGGTCTGCCCCGCCACGTGCTCGCCGGCGATCCCGCAGTACACCGAGCCGACCTCGACCCCCGCCATCCGCTCGGCGTCCTTCATCGCCTTCTGGATCGCGCGGGTGGTCTCCTCGATGCCGCGCACCACGCCGCGGCGGACCCCGTTGCAGCGCTCCATGCCGACGCCGAGAATGCGGCAGGTCAGGCTCCGGGTATCGCCCTGCACCTCGGCGATCACCGCGGCCACCCGGGTGGTGCCGAGATCGAGCGCCGCCACCAGGCGGGTGGGCTGCACGCTCATGCCGTCCCCCAGCGCACCACGATCTGCCCGGCGAACCGCGCATCCAGCTCGGCCCACCGCCGCTTGTTGCGGTTCTTTGCCAGGTCCTGCGCCA
>DASZPT010000150.1:0-25947 GCA_035549935.1 Gemmatimonadales bacterium | reverse complement strand
GTGCCGCGGCCGAGTCGATGCTCCGCGCCCTGGCCGACAGTGGGTTCAGCGGGGTGGTGCTGGTAGGGAGGGACAGCACGATCCTCTGGAGTGGGGCCTACGGGCGGAGTGTCGCCACCGGCTCCTCTTTCTGGATCGCGTCGATCACCAAGAGCTTCACCGCGGCCACGATCCTGGAGCTGGCGCGGACGCACCGGCTTTCGCTCGATGATTCCCTGCCCCGCTTCTTCCCGCATCTTCCGGCGGACAAGCGGGCCATCACCATCCGGGAGCTCCTCACCCACTCGGCGGGTCTCGGCGCGACCTACTCCGGCGGCGGCATCGCTGGACGGGACCAGGCCGTCGCCGCCATCCTGGCCCAGCCACTCATCTACCCGCCCGGGGATGGATACCAGTACGGCGACGATGACTTCGAACTACTCGCGGCGATTGTCGAGATCGTGATCGGCCGGCCCTGGTCACAGTCGGTGCAGCACCTCATCCTCGACCCCGCCGGCCTCGCGGCCACCGGGTTCTGGTGCCCCGCGCCGCGTACCGCGCTCCGGCCGGTTGCCGGGCCCGAGGGCCGGTCCGCCCCCTGCGTTCCCGACGACTGGGGCCACAAGGGCGCCAACGGGATGCGCAGTACCGCACTGGACCTCTGGCGCTGGAGCCTGGCCCTCCGCGGCGGAGGTGCGCTCGACCCGGCAACCCGCACCGCCCTGCTGGCCCCCCGGCGGGTGGTGCGGCACGAGGGCGAGGATGACATCGCGATCGGCTATGTGGGCCGGATCTACGTCCGGGGCGACACGATCACCGAGGTCCGGCTCTCCGGCAGCGGCGACGACGGGCACACCGGCATCGTCCGGATTCTCCCCGGCGGCACCACCGTGATCGTCCTGTCCAATGCCGGCTTCCATGGGCGGGCCACCTGGGCCAGCTGGGTCGCCGAGCGCCTGGGCCCGCCGCGGGGCGCCGAAACCTCCCTCCGCGCGCGGTAGTAGAGGTCCCCCCAACATCCCCACGAGGCTCACTCCATGGCGCTGCGCTACTCGACCGCCCTCCTTGCCCTGTCCCTTGCCGCGGCACCGCTCGCGGCCCAGTCGATCTCTCCCGACACGACCCAGGTACGGACCGTGGTCGAGACCTACCTGCACGGGCTCAAGTTCAACGACGTGCCCAGCTTCCGGCGCGCCTTCTGGCCGGACGCCAAGCTCTTCTTTGTCAGGCGCGATGGGCAGCTCGGCCAGCTGAGCCAGGAGGATTGGTATGCCGGGTTCGCCAAGACGGCGGGCCAGGAGGAGAAGGGCGACCTTCGCATCGCCGCGCTGGAGGTGACTCGCGACGTGGCCTCGGTCAAGGTCGTGGAGGACTATCCCGGATCCCGCTACACCGACTACCTGTCACTGGTACGGTTCAACGGCGAGTGGCGCATCGTCAACAAGATCTTCACCGCCGAAAAACGTCCCTAGGACTTCGACTGCATGTAGGCGATCCCCGGCCCGGTGGCCTCGCGCCACGCCGCCTCGGTCTCGGCGGTGAACTCGGGGTCGAACTCGGAGACGGTACGGATCAGGCTGTCGACAAAGGCCGGGTAGTGCGCCGGATCGACCTTGAGGTCGGCCTTCCCGTGGCGGTCCGCCACCCGCGTCAGCAGATTCGGCTCGATGTCCTTCTGGCCGTGGAAGGACAGGAGCAGCCCGATGGCGTGCTGCAGCAGCTTGTGCTGGCGCTCGAAGTCGGTCCGCGCGAACATCGGCTTCACCACCGGGCAAGCCTCGAAGAACCGCCGGTAGAACGCGGGAAAGAAGTCCTGGGCGTCGTGGCAGCGCAGGTAACTGGCCTTTGCCAGGGCGACGGCGTTTCCGCTCATGGACAGGGCACTCAGGAAAGTGGGCGCGAGATGATGGACCCCAAATTACCACGCTACCGGGTCGCGGCACAGGCGGACGTGCGGGAGCCGGTTGGCGTGACCAACCTCGCCTGCCGGTGGAGGCCTTCGACCTGCGGGAGGAACTAGCGCGGCACCGGTCCGCGCCGCGCTAGTGGGTCCGGCGGGGACGGTCCATCGCCACGAAGAAGAGCCCCACCATCAGCCAGGCCGCCGCGGTGAACCAGTGGCGGCCCTGCACCGCCTCGAGCAGGCTCAAGAGGAAGAACAGGCCGAAGATCGCGAGACCCTGATGCCTCATACGGTCCTCCAGATGGAGACCCGCTCCTACATTCTATCCCGCCCGGTGAAGCGACCGTGAAGCCGGGTTGAACCGGTCGCACCGGCGCTGGCGCGGGGCCCCGGCCTCACCCACCTTCCCTGCATGCAGGCCCAGCCCACGAGCGCCCTCGACTCGGTCCCCTCGACCGTGTCCTTCCCGGACGATCCCTGGCCGCTCCTCCGCCTGGTGCGGACCAGCGCCGTGAAGGTCCACGCCCCCGGACAGGGCGCCCCGGCTCTCCGGCACGAAGGGAGGGGCACCGTCGCGATCGAGACCCCGGACGCCCCGCCCGACAGCAGCATCACCTGGCTGGAGTCGGGCCGCTGGGTCGGGGGCCCTCTCCGCGGGATCGCCTTCCGCAACGCCACCCTGTGGGAACGGCCAGCCGGCGAGGTCCCGATCCGCCTGAGCCACCTTCGCAGGGGGGCCGGACAGCCCACCCTGCTCGTCACCCTCCGCCCGGTTTCCCCCCGCTGCTGGCGCTCCGCCGCGCCCCACCTCTGCGGCCCGGATCGCTATGCCGCCCAGCTCACGTGGGATGACCGGACCCTCACCCTCCTGTGGGAGGTCGTGAGCCCCACCGACCCCTACCTCCTGGAATGGACCGCCACCTTCGGTTGACCCCTGTCGCCTTCTTCCCGCTCCCTGCGATGTAGAAGGCAGAGCCCGGACACGGGTCCGGCCAGCCCCAGGAGGAAGGGATGCCCCCCATCTACGTCGAGACGGACAACAAGAAGGAAAAGCTCTACAACGCCCACCTCGCCGGCGCGGCCCTCGCGTCCAAGCTGGAAGGGCGGATCGAGGCCATGACGAAGAAGGCGGTCGACGACCAGGCGGGCTTCACCACCTCGAAGACGGAGGGCGCCAAGGGCTACTTCATCCGGTTCAAGCTCACCAAGTTCGAGGCCTCCGGCGGAAGCACCAAGTGCGTGCTCCTCGGCGAGATCGAGCGCTACCCCAAGTCCGGCACCAAGTCGGGCGCCAAGGGCGCCGAGATGGTGAACCTCGGCAAATGGGAAGGCACCGCCGAGGCGAGCGGGACCTCCGAAGGCTCGGCGATGCAGTGCGTCGAGGCGATCATGGAGGCCAAGCTCCCGAAGGCCTTCCCGGCCATGACCGCCGACATGAAGAAGCGGTAGCCCTGCCGCCCGGGGCCTCTCGCGGAAGGCGGGACGATGGCGTAATGTGATGGTGGCGTTACGTCCTTCCTTCCCGGAGGCCCACATGTCGATTTCGAGTCCCACTCCCACCGCACAGTCCTACACCAACGAACCGGTCCGCTACCCCGCCCTCAAGGTCATAGACCTCCGGGGCGAGGCGCACGCCATGACCGGTCCGCAAGCCAATATCGTCCTCTCCCAGGTCAACCAGCATTGCCTGCGCCTGGGGGTCCTCGAGGGTGAGTACCCCTGGCACTATCACGTCCACTCCGACGAGCTCTTCCTGGTGCTCGAAGGACACCTCTTCCTCGACTTCCCCGACGCCCCGACCCTCAGGGTCGATGCCGGCCAGTCGGTGACGGTCCCGGCCGGGATGGTCCACCGCACCCGGACCGATACCCGGGCGGTAAACGTCTGCTTCGAGGAACTGGCGGCCGACACCGAGTTCGTGCCGCCGCCCGCGGACTGGATCAGCCGCGAGTCGCGCCCCAGCGCGCGGCAGAGGATGGCCACCGCCACCGGATGACCATGGAGTTCACCATCGAGGATTCCGTGCGGATCCTGGCGCGCACGCCCGCGACACTCCAGGCCCTGCTCGCCGACCTTCCCGAGCCGTGGGTACGCAACAACGAAGGGGCTGAGACGTTCAGCCCCTTCGACGTGGTTGGACACCTGATCGATGGCGAAGAGACCGACTGGATCGTTCGCGCCGAGCTCATCCTGCGCCGTGGTCCCGACCTCACCTTCGCCCCCTACGACCGCTTCCGCCACCAGGTGCGCAACGCGGGGCGGAGCCTCGCCTCCCTGCTCGACGAGTTCGCCACCCTGCGCGCCGCGAACCTGGAGAAGGTGCGCGGGTGGAAGCTCACCCCGGAACAGCTGGCCCTGCCGGGAATGCACCCGCGGCTCGGCCCGGTGACGCTCCGGCACCTGCTCTCGGCCTGGGTGGTTCATGACCTGGGCCACATCGCCCAGGTCGTGCGGGTCATGGCAAAGCAGTATGGCACCGAGGTCGGTCCCTGGGTGGCGTTCCTGCCCGTCCTCACCGACCACTCCGCTCCCCGCTCCTGACCGATGCCGCCCTCGCCCCAGATGCTCGTCTTTGTCCGGGAGCTGCAGCACGCCCTCACCGCCGTGAACCTCACCCTCGACGACCGGTGATGGACCACCCCCTCACCTCCTTTGCGTCGCCGGCGCAGTGGCGGGCGTGGCTCCACCGCCACCACACCCGCGCGACCTCGATTCTCGTCCGCCTTCGGAAAAAGCATGTCGAGGTGGGGATCACCTATGCCGAGGCGCTGGACGAGGCGCTCTGCTACGGATGGATCGACGGCGTGCGACGTGCGGTGGACGCCGACACCTTCTCCGTCCGCTTCTCCCCGCGGAAGGCGACGAGTATCTGGAGCCGGGTCAACGTCCGCCATGCCGAACGGTTGATCCAGGCCGGCCGGATGGCGCCCTATGGCCATCGCGTGTTCGATGCCCGTGACCGCAGCCGCACCGGGTCGTATTCCTTCGAGCAGGCGCGCGTCCGACTTGCCGCGGCATTCACCCGGACCTTCAAGGCCAATCGGAAAGCGTGGAAGTATTTCGAGTGCGAGGCGCCGTGGTACCGGCGGACCAGCATACACTGGGTGATGAGCGCCCAGAAGGAAGAGACCCGCGTTCGGCGCTTCGGCATCCTGATCGCCTGTTCCGCCAGCGGTGAGCGGATCCCCATGCTCCGCCGACCCTGACCCAACCCGACCATGGCGAAGCCGCTGCAGGTGTTTCACACCCGTGACCTGGTGGTCACCTACGACCCCGAGGTCTGCATGAACTTCGGGGACTGCCTCCGGGCCAACCGCGCGGTGTTCGATCGGAACCGGCCGGAATGGATAGATCCGCGCGCGGCGGATCCCGACGCCATCGCCGCCATCGCCGCCCGCTGCCCCAGCGGCGCGCTCCACGCGGTCCGCCCCAATCGCCCCGCCGAACGCCCGCTCCCCTCGCCCGGGGTCTCGATTCACGCGTCGCCGAACGGGCCGATCATCGTCAAGGGCAAGGTCACCCTGCAACTCCCCACCGGCGGCACCGAGCAGCGCACCGGGGCGTTCTCCCTCTGCCGCTGCGGGCAGACCGGCAATCACCCGTTCTGCGACGGCAGCCATATCCGGGTCGGTTTCCGCTCCCCGCCGTGACCACCCTCGCCTTCCTGGTCGCGGTGGTTGCCGGCGCCATCGCGGCCGTGAGCGGATTCGGGATCGGGAGCCTCCTCACCCCGCTCCTCCTACTCTGGTTCGCCCCGCCTGTCGCCGTGGCGCTGGTGAGTGTCCCCCACGCGATTGCCACCGCGGTCCGGCTCTACAGCCTGCGCGACCAGATCCATGGCCCGACCTTCCGCCAGTTCGGCATCGCCAGCGCCGCCGGGGGCCTCACGGGCGCCCTGCTCCAGTCCCGACTCACCTCCCCGGTCCTGACCGTGGTGCTCGCGGGGCTCCTCACCCTCGCCGGCACCGGCGAGCTTTTCGGCAGACGGGTCCCGATTCCGGCCACCCGGCCATGGGAGCTGGCGGGCGGCGTACTGTCAGGCATATTCGGCGGACTGGTCGGGAACCAGGGCGGGATCCGCGCCGCGGCACTTCTGGGGTTCAACCTGACGGCGGGACAACTTGTCGCCACCTCGACGGCAAGCGCGATCCTCGTCGACCTGGCACGGCTCCCTGTCTACCTCGGGGTCTCCGGCACGACCATCGCGCCTCAGTGGAGACTCCTCCTGGTCCTCTCGGCCGGCGTGCTGGCCGGCACCGCGCTGGGCGTTCCGCTCCTGGGCCGCCTGCCCGCGCCGATCTACCGCCGCCTGCTCGGCGGCCTCCTCGTCACTCTTGCGGTCTGGCTGCTGTTCAACACCTTTGTCTGACGACCACCGGGGAGTGGGTCGACCTGAAGGGGGCTTCAGGATCAAACTGCAGATGCGTTCACCGAGAAATGTCCAGTTTAGCCGGGTCGAAGTCGAACTGCGGCAACCTTCTACACGGTGAGGCGGTCATGGCACTGCGTTCCGGCGTATACATCGTTCCGACCAACCGCTGGTACATCGAGCGGACGGTGTGGCTCATCGCGGGCATCGTCCTGCTGGTTTCCACCACCCTGGCGGCCACGGTCCATCCCTATTTCGTGCTGGGCGTGGTCGTCACCGCCGTCGCGTCGATCGGCGTGAGTCTCACCGGCTTCTGCATGGTG
The DNA here is from genome assembly GCA_035549935.1 of Gemmatimonadales bacterium. Classification (GTDB taxonomy): domain Bacteria; phylum Gemmatimonadota; class Gemmatimonadetes; order Gemmatimonadales; family GWC2-71-9; genus JADJOM01. The sequence continues at coordinate 19,373 of DASZPT010000150.1, read as the reverse complement.
GGGAACATCCTGGCGAAGATCGGGTTCACGCCGAATCTCGCCCGGCCCGACTGGAAGCCCGGCCAGCTCTACTTCATGCAGACCGATGCCTGGTACCTGGAGCGCCGGATCTACCTCGCCGTGGGCATCAACCTGACGATCGCCTCCACCCTGTCGCTGCTGCACAGCCCCTGGTGGCTGGCGTTCACCGGCTTCGTCGGCGTGGCCATGGTCTGGTTCGCGGCCACCGGCTTCTGCATCATGGCCAACGGCCTCTACTGGCTCGGCGCCGAGCCGCGCCTCGCCCCGAGCTGCGAGCGCCGGAGCGAGCTGCGACCGGGCCACCAGGTCGGCTGAACGCTTCACCCGGTAACACCGCCCGCCGCCACGGTCCGATCCCACCGGCCGGCCGCCCCAGGGCGGCCGGCCGGTGTGCTTGTCCCCGGTGGCGCGTGCCTCCACTTTTCCGCCGTGATTACACTCAAGCCGGTGAGCCTCGAGGGACACGGCGTGCGCCTCGAACCGCTCACCCACGGCCATGCCGACGCCCTGGGCGCCGCCGCCGCCGATGGGCGCCTCTGGGACCTCTGGTTCACCTCGGTTCCCGCCCCCCACGAAACCACCGGATACATCGCCACCGCGCTCGCCGGCCTCGAGGCGGGGCACATGCTCCCCTGGGCGGTGCGCGACCTCACCACGGGAACCATCGTCGGTTCCACCCGGTATCATGATGTCGTCGCCCAGATCGACCGCGTCGAGATCGGCTATACCTGGTATGCAGCGAGCCGGCAGCGGAGCCACGTCAACAGCGCGTGCAAGCTGCTGCTGCTCTCGCACGCCTTCGATACCCTGGGCTGCAAGGTGGTGGGACTCCGGACCGACAACTTCAACATCCGGTCCCAGCGCGCCATCGAGGACCTGGGCGCCAAGAAGGACGGCGTCCTCCGGCACCACTTCCCGCGGCGGGATGGCAGTGTCCGGGACTCGGTGCTCTACAGCATTCTGCGGGCGGAGTGGCCGGACGTGAAGAAGAATCTGGAATGGCGACTCGCGCGTCCCCGGTAGCGCGTTACATCGCCGCGCTGGACCCCGGACTGCGCCCTGCCCTCCGGCACCTGCGCAAGGAACTGCGCGCGAGCCTGCCGGGGGCGGAGGAGGTCATCAGCTACGGGGTGCCGGCCTACAAGGTGGACGGCCGCCTCGTGATCGGATTCGGGGCCACGCGGTCCCGCTGCTCCCTGTACGTGATGAGCCCCGCCGTCATGCGGACCTACGCCCGGGCGCTCAAGCGGTTCGAACTTACCAAAGGGGCCGTGCACTTTCCGGCCGACCGCGGCATCCCCCTGACGCTGCTGCGCCGGCTGGTCAAGGCGCGGCTCGCGGAGAACGCCGGCCGGCGACCTTGAGGTCCTTGAGCGCCCCGCGCCCGAGCGCCTGAGCCGTCGGATCGCCGGACGCCACCAGTCGCCCGGCGAGCGCGATCACCGCCCGGCGCACCGCCGGCCGTCGAGGTCCCCCCATCGCGCGAAGCGCCCAGGCCACCGCCTTGCGCACGAAGTTCCGGTCATCGGTCGCGGCCCGCTCGAGCAGCGGGATGGTGGCGAGGAAGCGGGCCTCCGGCGCCGTCCGGTCGTGGAGCGCGAGACAGGCGAGCAGCGCGAACGCCCCGCGCCGGATGTACTCCTCCTTCCGCCGGCTCCACTGCTCCACCTTCTTCCACGCGAGCGGCGACCGGTCGAACAGCACGAAGCAGTGGGTATCGACCACCCCCCAGTTGTCCCACCCGCGGGCCCACTGGTCCATCTGCCGGGCGCTCACCGCCGACGGGTCGGCGACGTACGCCGCGAGCAGGCGCGCCTCGTACCAGCCCGACTCCCAGAGGGCCTGCGCCAGGGCGTGATCCCGGCCGAGGCGCTTGGCCAGCGCCTGGATGACGTTCATCGGGACCCCGAACGCCTTCTCGGCGGTGATGCCGTACCGGGTCCGCTGTTCCTCGCAGACCCGCTGGCTCCCCTTCGATTCGAGGAGCCGCACTGCCTCCCTGGCCCGCGCCGCGACCGCGCTCATGCGAGGGCAACCACCAGCCGGTCGAGCCGGTCGAAGCTCTCGTCCATGCCGCCCTTCATCCCGGTCTGGGCGGCCATGTCCCGGGCCGCCCTGGACGGATAGTCGATGGTCAGCGTGATGATCGTCTGTCGGTCCCGCTCGGTGAACTCGGTGGTGTTGAGCGTCTCGGGCCACTCCCCACCCCACCGCTCGGTCGTGACCACCAGGTCGACCGGCCGGCACTCCCGCACCTCCCCCTCCATCGCCATCTCCGCGCCGTTCGCCTTGCGCCACACGAAGCGCCAGCGTCCCCCGGCCCGGGCCTCGAACTCGCAGACCGGCATGGTCCACCCCTCCGGCCCGAGCAGCCACTTCTGCAGGTGCCGGGGCTCGGTGTAGGCGGCGAAGACGATGCGGCGCGGCGCCTGCACCGCCCGTACCACCTGGATCTGGGTGTCCGTTGGCATGGTGTACGACGTGACGCCGGGCTCAGGAACGAGGGTGTTCATCGGACGGGTCCTCCTGCGTGAGTTGGTCGAGATAGGCATCGAGTCGGGCGTGGCTCGCGTCCCAGAACCGGCGGAACTCGCCCGCGAACGCGGCCACCTCCTTGAGCGGGGTCGCGTCGAGGGTCCGTGGACGCCACTGCGCTTCCTTCCCCCGCTGCACCAGGCCAGCCTTCTCGAGCACCCGGAGGTGTTTGGAGACGGCGGGGCCGGTCATCTGAAACGGTGCGGAGAGTTCCTTCACCGTGGCGGCGCCCCGGGAAAGCCGGAGCAGGATTGCCCGGCGGGTGGGGTCGGCGAGGGCGAAGAAGGTGGTGCTGAGTGGGTCGGTTGCGGTCTGCATCATCATGAACGCCAATGTATTTAGCTGATCGGTTATCTAACCTACTGGTTATATAAGACAGCCTGACCCGGTCGTCAAGCGCCTATCTTTCCGCCCATGGCCAGGACCGCTGCCGGCCTCATCCTCTACCGCCTGCGGGACTCGGGACCCGAGGTGCTCCTCGTGCACCTCGGGGGTCCGTTCTGGGCCCGCAAGGATCTCGGTGCCTGGTCGATTCCCAAGGGCGAACCGGCACCGGGCGAGGACCTGCTGGCAACGGCGCTGAGGGAATTCGCCGAGGAGACGGGCCATCGGCCTGGCGGCCAGGCATTCCCGCTGGGGCAGGTCCGCCAGCCGGGGGGCAAGGTGGTGCATGCGTGGGCCATGGAGGGGGACTTCGACGTGCGGACCCTCACCAGCAACACCTTTACGGTCGAGTCCCCCAGGGGCTCCGGTCGCTATCGCGAGTTCCCCGAGGTGGACCGCGCCGAGTGGTTCCCGCTGGACGAAGCCCGGCGTCGGATCATGCCGGCGCAGCTCCCCCTCCTGGAGGTCCTGGCGGCGGCGCCGCGGCTGCGGCGTCCGGACGCGTGAGCGGCGGGGCCGTGACTATCTTCCCACCATCCCTCTTCCACAGATCTGCCCATGTCCCGTTCCGAGACCGACCAGCCGCTGGCACCGATCCTCGATCCCGTCGGTGACCGGCTCCTCCGCGCCCGCACGATCATCATCAGCGGAGAGATCACCCAGAAGCTTGCCGCGACCGTGTCCGCCCAGCTCCTCGCGCTCGCCGCGGAATCGGAGGCCCCGATCACCCTCTTCGTCAACTCGCAGGGGGGCCATGTCGAGGCAGGGGACACAATTCACGACCTGATCCGGTTCGTCCGGGCCCCGGTGCGTATCGTGGGGACCGGGTGGGTGGCGAGTGCGGCCGCGCTGATCTTCGTCTCGGTGCCGCGGGAACAGCGTTACTGCCTGCCCAACACCCGCTTCCTCCTGCACCAGCCGGCGGGCGGCGCGGGCGGTACGGCGAGCGACATCGACATCGAGGCCAGGGAGATCATCCGGATGCGCGACCGGCTCAACCGGCTCTTCGCCAAGGCCACCGGCCAGCCCCTCGAGCGGATCGAGGAGGATACCCACCGCAACTTCTGGCTCGAGGCGAGCGCGGCCCAGCGCTACGGACTGGTCGGGAAGATCATCGAGCGGGCGACCGAGCTCGAGAGCCCGGCGGTCCCGGCCTGACCGCCCTCACCGCGCGCGCGGCGATCCGCGGCGGGGCACGCTTGCATCGCATCGTGCCTCGCCGCACCTTGTGCGTGACAACCCGCCCGGAGGTTCCATGGACAGCGCAGAGCTGCTGATGTACCTGAGCCGGCTGGTCCTCGGCTACCTCCTCCCGGCGACCCTCACCACGCTCGGCGTGGTCGGTGTGCTCTCCGCGACCAGCGTCGGCGACGCGGTCAAGACCTGGCTCCGGGGGCGCCGGGAGGAGACCGAACTGCTCGAGGCGATGCTGCAGGAGCTCAGCCAGATCCGCGCTACCCTGGGCGAGGCGACCGAGCGCCTCGACGCGATGGAACGCCGGCTCTCCCAGGACCGGCCGGCCCCTCAGCTCCCTCCGGCCGACGCGCCGAGGGCTGCCGAGCGGAGCCCGACGCCGCACTAGCGTTCCTCCCGCGCGTCACCCGACTTCCGGCACCGTCATGGCCGTCAGCATGCGCCTGTATCTCGCCCCCGATTCGGACCTCTACGCCTTCACGGGGGCACCGCGCACGCTCCAGAAGTGGCTTCGCTCGAGGCGGAGCATCACGGACATGTGGCTGCACGGCTACTGGCGCCACATCGACGCGCTGCTGGTCAGCGAGGTGAAGGCCTACCCACGCTTCTCCCCGCTGGTGCCGCAGGGCGGCGATTTCGTCTATCCGACCGCCGCGGATCACGGGGCCCACGGGCTCTCCTCGACCTCCACCGAGCGGATGGCGCGGAGCCTCGAGCTGGTCACCCCGGCCCACGTGGAGTCCTATGTCCGCCACTGGTCCCTGGTGCACGCCCCCCTCCCCGAGATGACCGGCGGGCCGATCGAGCTGGAGCCTCCGCCGGTGGGCGACGACATCCTCGTCTATCTCGGCTGCCTGCAGGAGGCCTGCGCCTTCGCGTTCGACCGGAAGTACGGTCTGGTCCTGGCCCTCTGGGAGCTCTGAGTCCCCGCGCCCGCATGGATCCCAGACCTGCCCATGCCCTTCCCCACTGACTTCCTGACCGAGCGCCTGCAGGCCGAACGCCTGCGGCCGGAACACGTGACGGAGATCCACCGGATGCAGGCGGATCCGGAGCAGATGGCGCTGCTCGGGGGCGCGCGAACCGAGGCCGAGACCTCCGTCTATATGGAGAAGAACCTGCGCCACTGGGAGGAGCACGGGTTCGGCACCTGGCTCCTCCGCGAACGCGCCAGCGGGAGCGTGGTGGGCCGCGCGGTGCTCCGGCACCTCCTGCTCGAGGACATCGATGAGATCGAGGTGGGCTATGGCTTCCACCAGGCGTGGTGGGGCCGCGGGCTGGCGCAGGAGATCACCCGCGCCTGCCTGGGCTACGCCCGCGACCCGATCGGGGCGCGGTCGGTGGTCGCCCTGACCCACCCGTTCAACACCCGCTCGCATCGGGTACTCGAGCGGACCGGCTTCCGGCTGGAGCGGGAGATCGAGCAGGAGGGCGTCCGTCATTGCCTCTTCCGGACCCATTCGCTCTGGGCCGCGGACTGACGGCCGTATGCGTATCGTCGGGGGCAGGTATGCGGGGCGGGACCTGACCTCGCCGGCGGACCCGCGGGTGCGCCCCACGGCCGAGCCGGTACGGGGCCTCCTCCTCGACCTGCTGGAACCCGGCCTCGCCGGGACCAGCGTGCTCGATCTCTTCGCCGGCTCCGGCGCCCTGGGACTCGAGGCACTGTCCCGCGGCGCCCGGACCGCCGACTTCGTCGAGTTCCGGCCCGCGAGCCTGCACGCGGTCCGGGCCAATGTGGCGGCCTTGAGGGTTCGCGAGCGCACCCGGATCTTCAAGCGCGATGCGATTCCCTTTGTCGAGGCGCTGGCCAGCGCGAGCTACGATCTGGCCTTCGCCGATCCGCCCTACGACTCCCGGCTGCTCGACCGGGTGGTCGCGGCCTGGCAGGAGCGCCGGTTCGCGCGGATCCTCGCCGTGGAGCATGCCCGCGCCCACCGCCTCCCGCGAGGCCGGCTGCACCGGAGCCTCGGGGACACCGCGATCACCATCTACGGCCCGTGACAGGCCCGCCTGCCCGCCATGAGTGACCTCGTTGCCACCCTGACCCGCGACGGGCACCCGCTCGCGGCGGATGTGCCGGTCGAGTTGACCATCGAGCCCCACGACCCGGAGGGGACCCGGTGGCACGGGGTCCTGCGCGTCCCGCCGGCGACGCCGCTGGCCCTGGGACAGCAGTGTCACCTGCAGTTCCCGGATGGGCGCCGGGGCGACATGGAGGTCACCCGCCTCGCGTACGGCCGTCGCTCCGAACTGGTCCGCGTCTTCTTCCGTGGGAGAAGCCGCCTCGCGTGAGCCCCGATCCCGAGTATCGCTTCACCGACGACGCCAAGCTGGCGATTCTCCAGGCCCGGCACGAGGCACTCCACCAGCGGGCCGGCGCGGTGGCGCCGGCCCATCTCGCCCTGGGTGTGATCCACACGCAGAACCGGGCCAGGCGAGACCTCCTCTTCCCCGACCCGGGCAACTTCGAGATCCTCTGCCGGGCACTCGGGGGCAGCCACGATCCCGCCCCGGTGATCCCGGAGGAGATCGGCTACCTCGACTCGGCACGCGACGCCCTCGACGGCGCGACGCGGGAGGCGGCCCGCCTGAGCGAGAGCGGGGCCACCCACCCACTCCACATCCTGCTCGGGCTCCTGCACCCCTGGGTCCGGACCACCAACCAGGCCGCGAACCCGGACCAGGCGGCCCTGAGTCTCGCGGCGACCGGACTGGGTGACCAGCGGCTCCGGGCGCTGCTGCCCGCGTTCGTGACGGGGGAATGAGCGGCGCCACGCATCGGAATGCACCGGGACGCGGGGGAAGGATTGGGGGCGGGGATCGGAGCGATGCGAGATTGAACACGGGGGGGGCCCCCACGCCTGGTCGGGCGCCCGCCGCCGGTTCCGCCGTCCTGACATTTCGCGTACATTAGGCCCACGGTCTCCACGGTCGCATCGACAGCACCGGACTCACGCGAGCTCCGGAGGTGACCCATGCGCAAGACGATTCAACGCCGCCTGCCCCTCGCCACCCTCATCGCCGCTCTGGCGCTCCACCGCACTCCGGTGGCCGCGCAGGCACATCCCGTCGTCTGGACCCTCGGCGCCGGATTCGTCGCCCAGCAGCAGTCGGGCCCGACCCGGGAAACCGCGATCGGGTACACCGCGAGTCTCGGCGCGAGCCGCCTGCTCACCGGCGGCCTCCGGCTCCATGCCGATGCCCGCTACAGCTTCGACCTCGCGCTGGGCGGGAGCCCCACCACGGGATGCTTCAGCACCTGCCTCTCCGATGGCCTCTCGGCCAGCAAGGTCCTGAGCACCACCCTCGGCCTGGAGTTCCTCACGTCCCGGCACCGGCCAGGGCTCCTGCTCCGGGCGGGCGGGGGAATGCACCTCCTGCAGTATGCCGCTCGCGGCAGTCGCTCGGCCTTTCTCCCGGCCGTCGGGGCCGCGGCCGGGTTCCGCGTCCCCTTCGGACCGCGTGGCGCCTTCGTCGTAGAGGGGCGGTATGACCGCATCTTCGGGACGGCGGCGGGGCCCACGGAACTGATACCGATGCTCATCGGGTTCGAGTTCTAGTCAGCCTCATGAGCCGGCCACTCGTCGGCGCTCGCTGGGAGTATCTGCTCTACCTGAGTTACCGCTGTCCCTCCGGCCTCCTCGCGCCGCTGGTTCCCGCCGGCACCGAGCTCGACCCCTGGCAGGGCGACCACTACCTCACCCTGGTTGGCCGCTACACCCGGGACACGCTGGTGCGTGGCCTGGCGATTCCCTGTCATCGCGACTTCGAAGCCGTCACGCTCTGCTTCCACGTGCGCCGGCGTGACCCCGGCGGCGCGTGGCGCGCCGGCACCGTGTCGATCCGTGAACTGGTGCCCCGCCGGGCCATCGCCGCCCTGGCGCGGCGCTGGTTCCAGGCACCGGCCCTGGCGGTCGTCATGAGCAATGCCAATGACCTGGTCGATCCCCGGCGCGGGCTCGTCGCCTATTTCTGGAGTGTGGCGCGGAAGAAGTTCTCCCTCGTGGCAGGCATCGCGGGCCCGCCGGCGGACCCGCTGCCCGACTCGCATGCCGCGTTCGTGACCCGTCGCCCCTGGGGCTATGCCCGGACCCGGTCGGCCGCCACCCTCGAGTATCGGATCGCGCACCCCGACTGGCAGGTGTGGATTCCCGAGGAGAGTTCGGCCGAGGGGCCGATGCACGTGGTGTTCGGCAATTCGTTCGCGTACCTGTTCACCGAGCGGCCGGCGGCAGCCTGCGTCGCGACCGGATCCGCGGTGTCGCTCGAGCGGGCGCAGTACCTTCCCGGCGAGTGAAGCCAACGCGCAGGGGCGGATCGCCGCGCCGGGCGAGGTGTCGCTCGCGCGCCCCTTGGGTGTTGCTTCGGTGCGTGCGCGCGACGCCCGCCCGGTGCCCTCATCGACGGCGTCAACCTCCCGAAAGCCCCTTCCTGTCAGTCCCGCCACCGGTTGGCGGGGACCTGTCGTACCGCTATGTTCTTCCGCGACATACGACCGATTTTCGTGATCGCGGGAACCGGGAACGGCCCTTCGGCGCCCCGTGCAGCGGACACGAGCGACCCGCTGACCGCCTCCGGGGCGGAATCCGCGACTCCCCCGGTCGAACGACAGCGGTTGCCGGGAGGCTTTCGGACCCCGGCACGTCCCTTGCGCAAGGTCGGTCCGAATTGACCCGGCCAGCTTCGACACCCTAGACGAAGGTCTCCGATGTCCTCAGTCCTGACCGCGCACACCACCCACCAGGCCGATCCGGCTCACCCCACTCCGCGCGTCAAGCTGATCCTGGAAGACGGCAGCGAGTACGAGGGCACATCCTTCGGCGCCGCCAACCGGCCGGTCGTCGGGGAGGTGGTGTTCACCACCGGCATGAGTGGGTATGTCGAGACGCTGACCGATCCGTCTTTCCGCGGGCAGATCCTGGTCCTCACCTATCCGCTGGCCGGGAACTACGGGGTGCCGGCGCCCCGACCCAAGGGGAGCATCGCCGGGCCGTACGAGTCGGACCAGATCCAGATCCAGGGCCTCGTCGTCCAGCACGCCATCACCAAGCCCAGCCATCACGCCGCCGCCCGCACCCTGGGCGACTGGCTCGCGAGCGAGCAGATCCCCGGCGTCACCGGGATCGATACGCGGACCCTCACCCGCCGGCTCCGCGAGCACGGGACGATGAAGGGGTGGCTCCTTCCCGCCGAACTCCCGGTCGAGGCGGCGAAGCGCGCCGCCACCGGCGTCGAGATGCAGAAGGAACTCTTTCGGCTGGTGGCCCCCGAGCACCCGATCGAGCTCGGCGGCGACGGGCCGCGGGTCCTGCTGATCGATGCCGGCGCGAAGGACAACCTCGCGCGGCTCCTCCTCAAGCACGGCGCCCGGGTCACCCGCGCCCCCTGGCACGCTGACATCGCGGCGCTCGCGGCGACGATGGACGGGGTGCTCATCGGGAACGGCCCCGGCGACCCGCAGGACCTCCAGGACCTGGTGCTCAAGGTCCGCGGCCTCTTCAAGCGGCCCAACTTCCCGATCTTCGGCGTCTGCCTGGGCAACCAGATTCTCGCCCTCGCGGCGGGGGGCAGCACCTTCAAGCTCCCCTACGGCCACCGGGGCGTGAACCAGCCGGTGCAGGAGATCGGCACCCGCCGCTGCTTCGTCACCAGTCAGAACCACGGCTACGCGGTGAACGAGAAGACCCTGCCGCGGGACTGGGAGCCCTGGTTCACCAACCTGAACGACGGAACCAACGAGGGTATCCGGGCCCGGTTCAAGCCGATCTTCAGCATCCAGTTCCACCCGGAGGCCTGCCCCGGTCCGCGTGACACCGGGTTCCTCTTCGAGGAGTTCCTCCGGCTCTGCGGCGCGGCCAGCGGAGGTGCCCGATGACCCCCCGCAAGCACGAGCAGCGCCGGGTCCTCCTCCTCGGCTCGGGCGCGCTCCAGATCGGCCAGGCGGGCGAGTTCGACTACTCCGGCAGCCAGGCGATCAAGGCGCTTCGCGAGGACGGCGTCTACACCGTCCTGGTGAACCCCAATATCGCGACGATCCAGACCAGCGAAGGCCTGGCCGACAAGGTCTACTTCGTCGCGATCACGCCGGAGAACGTCGAACGGATTCTGGAACAGGAGAAGTGCGACAGCATCCTGCTCGGCTTCGGCGGGCAGACCGCGCTCAACTGCGGCCTCGCCCTCGAGAAGCGCGGCACCTACGAACGCCTCGGCGTGAAGGTGCTCGGCACCCCGGTCAAGACCATCCGGGACACCGAGGACCGCGAGCTCTTCAAGCAGCGGCTTGCCGAGATCGGCGTGAAGGTCGCCACCAGTCGCGCCTGCGACACGATGGAGCAGTGCCGCGCGGCGGTGAAGGAGCTGGGCCTCCCGGTCATGCTCCGCGGCGCCTTCGCCCTGGGCGGCAAGGGCAGCGCGGTGATCACGGAGGAGAAGGACATCGAGCCGGCCCTCAAGCGCGCCTTCGCCGGCAACATCCCGCAGGTGCTGGTCGAGGAGTACCTGGGCGGCTGGAAGGAAATCGAGGTCGAGGTGGTCCGGGACAGCGCGGACAACTGCATCACCGTCTGCAACATGGAAAACTTCGACCCGATGGGCATCCACACGGGCGAGTCCATCGTGGTGGCACCGGTACAGACCCTGAACGACGAGGAGGTCCAGCTCCTCCGCACCCTCTCCATCGACACCATCCGCCACCTCGGCATCATCGGTGAGTGCAACATTCAGTTCGCGCTCGACCCGAAGAGCACGGACTACCGGGTGATCGAGGTGAACGCCCGGCTCTCGCGCTCGAGCGCCCTGGCCTCGAAGGCCACCGGGTATCCGCTGGCCTATGTCGCCGCCAAGATCGCCCTCGGCTACACCCTGCCGGAGATTCCCAACGGCATCACCAAGAAGACCACCGCCTTCTTCGAGCCGGCCCTCGACTACATCGTCTGCAAGTTCCCCCGCTGGGACCTCGGCAAGTTCCGCGGCGTCTCGACCCGGATCGGGAGCGAGATGAAGAGCGTGGGCGAGGTCATGGCGATCGGCCGGTCCTTCCCCGAGGTGATCCAGCGGGCCGTCCGGATGCTCGACATCGGCGCCCTCGGTGTCGACCCCGACTTCTTCACCGGGGACGACATCACGGAGGCTCTCCGGGTCCCCACCTCCCTCCGGGTGTTCGCGATCGCCAAGGCCCTCGAGCAGGGGATGTCGACCGTCGAGATCAACCGGCTCACCGGCATGGACCAGTGGTTCCTGCACGGGATCGCCGATATCGTGGCGCTCCGCACGGAGCTCAAGGCCGCCGCGAAGCCCAGCGGCGCGGCCCAGCTCTCCGCCGACCTGATCCGCCGGGCCAAGAAGCTGGGCTACTCGGACCACGGTATCGGCCGGCTCACGGGCCTCACGCTCGAGCAGGTCCGGGCCCAGCGGAAGAGCCACGGGATCATCCCCCGCCTGGCCCGGATCGACACGCTCGCGGCCGAGTTCCCGGCCGAGACGAACTACATGTACCCGAGCTACAACGCCATCGAGAACGAGAGCCCCCCGAGCGACCGGAAGAAGATCATGGTCCTCGGGTCGGGGGCGTACCGCATCGGCTCGAGCGTGGAGTTCGACTGGTGCTGCGTGAGCGCGGTGCGCGCCGCGGCCGAGCTGGGCTATGAGACGATCATGCTCAACTACAATCCCGAGACGGTCAGCACCGACTGGGACGAGTGCGACCGCCTGGTCTTCGACGAGGTGAGTTTCGAGAGTGTGCTGGATCTCTGGGAGAGCGAGAAGCCCGAGGCGATCATCGTCAGCATGGGCGGCCAGGTGCCGAACAACCTGGCGCTCCGCCTGGCACGCGCCGGCGTGAAGATCCTTGGCACCAGCGCGGAGAGCATCGACAACGCCGAGGACCGGCGCAAGTTCAGCGCCCTGCTCGATCAGCTGGGAGTGGACCAGCCGGCCTGGACCCACCTCAAGGAGCGGTCCGCCGCCAGCGACGAGATCGAGAAGCTCGGCGGCTACCCGGTGCTGGTCCGGCCGAGCTACGTCCTGTCCGGCGCCGCGATGAGCGTGGCGCACGACCCGGCCGAACTCGACCGGATTCTCGAGCGGGCCCGCACCATCAGCGCGGAGCACCCCGTCGTCGTCACCAAGTTCGAGACCGGCGCGCGCGAGATCGAGGTCGACGCCATCGCCGACCAGGGGAAGGTGATCCTCTGGGCGGTCTGCGAGCATGTGGAGGACGCCGGCGTGCACAGCGGCGACGCCACGCTCATGCTGCCGCCCCAGACGGTCCCGATGCCGGTGATCCACAAGGCCCGGAAGATCGCGGCGCAGCTGGCCGAGGCGCTCGCCATCACCGGCCCCTTCAACGTGCAGCTCCTCGCCCGCAACGGCCGGGTGCGGGTGATCGAGTGCAACCTGCGCGCGTCGCGGAGCCTGCCGTTCGTCTCCAAGGTCACCGGGACCAACTTCGTCCGCGAGGCGACCCGGCGGATGCTGGGCGTGCGCGAGCCGGTGTCGAACCGGGCGCTCGACCTCGACTACGTCGCGGTGAAGGTGCCCCAGTTCTCCTTCCCCCGCCTTGTCGGCGCCGATCCCATCCTCGGCGTCGAGATGGCCAGCACCGGCGAGGTCGGCTGTTTCGGGGACGATGGCGACGAGGCGCTGCTCCAGGGCCTCAACGCCACCGGGTTCCGCACCCCGAAGAAGGGCGTCCTCCTCTCCCTCGGGCCCAAGAGCGAGAAGTACAGCTTCCTGGAGGAGGCCCGTGCCCTGCACGAGGAGCTCGGCCTCGCCCTCTTCGCGACGCCCGGCACCGCCGAGGCGCTCGAGGCGGAAGGCATCCCCTGCACCCCGGTGGCCAAGGAGCCGGGGCAGGAGCGGAGCGCGATGGACGTGATCGACGAGGGGCTGGTCGACCTGGTGATCAACGTGCCGCGGAGCTACGACGAGCTGGGCCGCCCGGACGGCTACCTGATCCGCCGGCGCGCCATCGACGCCGAGGTCCCCCTGATGACCGACCTCATGCTCGCCACCGCGCTGGTCAACGCGCTCCGCAACCGGCTCCACACCGTCCCCGCGATCCGTTCCTGGGACGAGTACCTGGAGCGGCAGCCCCGCCACCTGGTCTAGCCGCCGGGGCCCCCGTTGCCCGAACCGCGCGAGTCGGCCGAGACCGCCACCCCGGCCCAGCTCCGGATGCGCAGCATCCAGCTGGGCCTGATGTTCGTCGCGCTCGCCTTCCTCGTGGTGCCGTTCCTCCGCGACCTCCCGCTGGGCCAGACCACCCGCACGGGACTCCTCGCCTGGCTCCTCGTGCTCCTCTCGCTCTACTGGCTCTTCACGGGCCTGGGCTACCGCCCGCTCCTGCTCCTGCAGGTGGCCCTCTTCTCCACGGCCGCGACGCTCCTCATGGCGAAGGTGGGCCTCGTGGCGATCGGCGTGCACGCCCTCAGCATCCTCCGGCGAACCGCGAAGGTGCTCATCATCCTCGGCGCCGGCACCAGTGTGCTGAACCTCGCCGCGATGGTGTATGCCCTGGCGCATCACTCGCGGCACTTCCCGCCTCCGTCCGCGAACGGAGGCGACCGGGAGCCCGGGCCCTGAGGCCCGTCATCGAGCGAACCGGCACCCGGTCGGTGGCGGGGCTCTCCTGCTCGGTCCCTCCCGCCTACCGCTGCCCCAGGTCCCTCAGCCGTCCCTTCGCCTCCCCGTTGGTCGAGTCACGCCGCACCGCCTCACGGAAGGCCCCGATGGCGCCGGCCGTATCGCCCTTCATGACCAGGATGTTGCCGCGGAAGACGGCCATTCCCGACGAGCCGGGAAAGAGCCGTTCGTTGTAGTCGAGCACCGTGAGCGCATCCTCGAAGCGGTTCTCCCGGCCCAGCCGGAAGGCGGCGGTGCTGAGACTCGCCTCGCCGAAGTCGTACGCGTCCCGTCCGAAGAACCGGTCCCGCAGCGCCTGGTAGGCCCGGAGCCCCGAGTCGGCCCCGGCGGCGATGACCGCCTCGGCCACCAGGTTCGCAAGCGGCACCGGCCGGCTCACGCCGCGGTGACAGGTGCGGCAGGTAACCTCCACCTTGCTCGACGGACGCTCCGGAATGGTGTCGAGCCGGGCGTTGATCTCCTGCGCCATGCGGAGCATCTGGCGGGCCACCAGCTTCGTCCGCTTCTTGTCGCTGGCGAAGTCCGTCTGGGCGAGTGGCGTCCCCTCCTCGCCCTCGTGGCAGAAGTGGCACCGGACCCCCAGCGCAAACGTGATGTTCCGCATCTGGCCGACCAGCTGCGTCACCGGTGTGGTCTTCGGAAACACCTTCACGTTGATCAGGGAGTCCGGCGGCCACTTGCCAGGCGCCTGGGCGGCGAGCCCGGCGGGGAGGGCCGAAAGCACCAGCAGTCGATACACGATGGTTCGCAGCATGGAGCACCCGTTGGAGTGAGAGAGACGATGCGGGCCCCGCCGCGGCGGCCGGGTCCTTGCCGAGGGACCGATCGTCCCACAGCTTTGCGTCATGGCGATCTCCGACGCGCGTTCCGCCGGACGGCGGGAGCCCTGAGTCGCGTGCCCGAACGGTGCGTCGCCCTGCTTCGCGGGGTCAATGTCGGCACCGCCAGGCGGATCGCGATGGCCGACCTGCGTGACGTGGTGGAAGGCCTCGGCTGCCGCGGGGTGCGCACCCTGCTCAACAGCGGGAACGTGGTCTTCACGCCCCCGCGCGTGACGGCGACGCTCGCGGCCTCGATCCAGCAGGCCATCTACCACGAGCTCGGGGTCGACAGCCGGGTGACCGTCCTGCCCGCCCGCCAGCTCGATGCGATCGTGTCGGCCAATCCGCTCGGCCGGCTGGCGACCGACCCGAGCCGCTACCTGGTCAGCGTGCTGGCCCACCCCGACGACCGGGCGCGGCTCGTGCCGCTGGCGCGGCAGGACTGGCGGCCGGAGGCCTTCGCGCTGGGCGAACGGGCCGCCTATCTCTGGCTCCCGGACGGGGTCAGCCACAGCCGGACGCTCAAGGCGGTGGAGAAGGCCGTCGGCGACCGGCAGACGTCACGCAACTGGGCGACGATACTCAAGCTCCACGCCCTGGCCACCTCCGCGGACTGAGGGAGGATCGCATGCACGAGACGCTCACGATCCGTCCGGCGCGCCCCGCCGACCGCGCGGCGATGCTGGCCCTGAATCATGCCGCCGATCCCCGCGTCTTCCAGCTCACCCGCGCCGCGCTCGACGACCTCGTGGAGCGGGCCACGGTGGTCTGGGTCGCGGCCACCGACCAGCGGGTGCTGGGCTACCTCATCGCGCTCGCGAGCGGTGCGGAGTACGACGGGGAGGAGTTCGCCTGGTTTCGGGAGCGGGGCGAGGGCTTCGTCTACGTCGACCAGGTGGTGGTCGCCGCCGACGACCGCGGCCGCGGAATCGGCACGGCGCTCTACCGCGACCTGGAGGCCTGGGCCCGGCGGGAGAGCGCCACCGCGATCACCTGCGAGGTGCATCTCGCCCCGCCCAACCCGGAGTCGTACGCCTTTCACCGGCGCCGCGGCTTCACCGAGCTCGACCGGCTCGACACCACTGACGGCCGTCGGGTGGCCCTCCTCCACAAACCGCTGGCCCCGGCCGGCTCCCCATGAACGATTTCGATCCGGAACGCTTCGCGGCGGAGTGGGCCGCGGCCTGGAACGCGCGTGACCTCGCCCGCGTACTCCACCACTTCGACGGCGGGGTGACCTTCTCGACTCCCAAGGCGGTCGAGACGGTGGGCCGCCCGTCGGTACACGGCATCCCCGAGCTCCGGTCGTACTGGGAGCGCGCCCTGGCCCGGATCACGTCGCTGCACTTCACCGTGTGCCGTGTGGTGTGGGACCCGGCCCGGCGGGAGCTGGGCATCGTCTACGACCGGAACGTCAACGGATCCACGGATCGCGCGCTGGAGCTCCTCCGCTTCGGCGCAACCGGAAAGGTGGCGAGTGGCGAAGTGTTCTACGGCGTGCGACCAGGCTGAATCGCCCACCCGGCTCCGGCATGCCTCCCGGCGCCGCGCGCGGCTGACCCTGCTCCTGGTGATCGCCGCCGCCTGCGCCCCGCGGCGGCCGGTCTTCGTCGAGCCGGACTGGGGTGACGCCCCGGCCCCCTATCCCAGCGAGATCACCGAGATCACGCGCGAGTACCGTCACTGCGCCGACCGGTGCACCTTCGAGCAACTGGTGCTCCGCCGGGATGGCCGTGCCACCCGCCGCTTCGTCACCGCCGGCAGGGTCGACAGCATGTTCACGGCCCGGATCGATTCGCTCACCTTCGTCCGGCTGGTGGTGGCGCTCGACAGTGCCCGGCTCTTCCAGCCGATGATCGGCGCGGGCGAACAGGTCCCCCTGGCGGTGGACAGCTACCTCGTCTCGGCGGCGTCACTCTGCCGCCGGGCCGTCACCACCTGGTCTCCCCTCGCCCATGGCTGGACCTACGCCACCCAGGCCGTGCTCGCCATCGAGCGGGCCATCGCCGGTCTCCGGTGGCAACGCCAACGATCGAGTGACTTCCAGGTCTCCCTCCGCGTGGCCGGCGATGCTGTCACGGCGGGCTGACCCGCGCGGAAGGACTCCCGCCAGCCACCACCTGCCCGCGAGGCCCGCGGTCCGGCCGTGGCCGCAGGGTCCGTCCAGGAGACGAGTCCGATGAACCCGCCAGCCATCCGCGCCGCGACACCCGGGGATGCCCCCGCCCTCGCGGAGCTCCGCTACGAATTTCGCGCCGCCCTCGACCCCGTCGCGGAGGACCGCGACCAGTTCCTGACCCGCTGCGCGCGCTGGATGCGCGACCGGCTCGCCACCGGGCGCTGGCGGGCCTGGGTGGCGGAGGAGGGAGGGCGCCTCCTGGGTTCGGTCTGGCTCCAGGCCGTCGAGAAACTGCCCAACCCCGTCGCCGAGGGCGAGCAGTACGGGTACATCAGCAGCCTCTTCGTGCGAAAGGACGCGCGCGCCGGCGGGCTCGGGTCCCGACTGCTCGCCACCTGCCTCGCCGCCTGCGACACCGAACGGTTCGACGCGGTCTTCCTCTGGCCCACCCCGCGGAGCCGGAGCCTGTATCTCCGGCATGGCTTCCGCGACGACACCGGGATGCTCGAGCGGCGGACCGTCCCCCGCCCGCCCCATGGTGGCGCCGCGTAGATTTCCCCCATGAGCTTCGAAATCCGCATCCTCGGCCCCGGCGACGACGACGTCCTGACCCGCGTCGCCGAGGAGGTATTCGACCACGCGGTGAATCCCTCCCTCGCCGCCGAGTTTCTGGCCGATCCCCGGCATCACCTGGCGGTGGCCATCGATCGGGGGATGGTGGTGGGCTTCGCCTCGGGAGTGCACTACATCCATCCCGACAAGCACGCGGAACTGTGGATCAACGAGGTGGCGGTGGCGCCGACGCACCGTGGAATCGGCGTCGGGAGGGCGGTGGTGGAGGCGCTGCTCGTGGCGGGGCGTCAGGCGGGCTGTGCCGAGGCGTGGGTCCTGACCGACGAAGACAACGTCCCGGCCCTGCGGCTCTATCGCGCGGCAGGGGGAAGGCGGAAGGCGCGCCCCGACATCATGTTCACGTTCGACCTCACCGGGACCGCCCGACCCGGAGCCCTCAAGCGGATCAGCCGCCCGTGAGCGAGCGGCGGCAGGCCGTCCCCTTCGATCCCGATCACTTCGGACGGCGTGCGGCGGCGGGCGAGGCGCTGGACCGGGTCGAGACCTTCCGCCGCATCTGGCGCTCGAATCACTGGGCCGGCGAGGACTCCGTGTCGGGCGCGGGGTCCGGCGATGATCAGACCGCGGTGCTCCGGGTCGCGCTTCCCGCGCTCTTCGCGCGGCTCGGCGTCCGCACGCTCCTCGACGTTCCCTCCGGCGACTGGCGATGGATGGCGCAGGTTCCGCTCGGCGACCTCGACTACATCGGGGGGGACCTCGTGGCTGAACTGGTCGCGGGCAACCGGCAGCGCTTTGGCGGGCCACGCCGGACCTTCGTGGAGCTCGACCTCGCGACTTCAGCGCTCCCCGAAGCGGACCTCCTGCTCTGCCGGGACTGCCTGGTCCACCTCTCGCTCGCGGACATCACGAAGGTCCTGGCCAATCTCAGCCGAAGCCGCATCACCTGGCTCCTGACAACCACCTTTCCCGCGGAATCGGACCACCGCGACATCGTCACCGGAGACTGGCGGCCGCTCAATCTCGAAGCCGCCCCCTTCGCCTTCCCACCACCGGCCGAGCTGATCAACGAGGGGTGTACCGAGGGCGGGGGTCGCTTCGCTGACAAGAGCCTCGGCCTCTGGCGGGTGGCCGATCTCCCCCTGCCGTATGTCTAACGATCGGCCCCGAAGATATCACGAAGACGGCGCTTCATGAAGGACGGATTGTTAGCGTCGGGGACAACCTGCCCGCGGCGGTGACAAACTGGGGTCTGTCACATTCCCACACGGCGAGGTACCTTGTTAGCGCCGGACGGTGCCAGCCGGGCCGGCCTAGCCGCTGATCCGGGCCGATCAGCATCGGAGAGCGTCCCCCTGACTCTCGCCTGGTGCCCCGGCCCACTGACCCTTCGTTAGAGGAGTACCCCCATGGCTCGCAAGACAGTTGCGCGCCGGCCGGCCGCGAAACCGCGCCGACCGAAGATCAAGCTCCCTGCCGCACGACGCGGCCGCCGTTTGCCGCCGGGGATGGTCCGGCTCGATTACCCGAAGGTGCGTGGCTACCTCGTGCGCATCGGCTATACCCGGACTCGGAATGGCTGGGTGCCGAAGTACAAGGCGTATTTCAGCGACACCCGCTGTGGCGGCAAGGCGAAGGCCCGCGCCGCGGCTGACAAGTGGCTGGAAGGCCTGATCAAGACCGGCAGGCCGCCCAAGGTGATCGCCAACACCGAGCCGGCCCGCGCCCGCCGTCCGCGACTGGCGCGGTCACGCTGACCGCCCGCGCCGAGGGTTCACGGTTCCCGTGAACCCTCGCGCTGCAGGCGCCCCGGTCGAGCGATCCATCCCATCGATCAATCGAACAACGACGGTTCCCCGCCCCGCACCGCTCCTTCGAGCTCCAGCAGCCGCAGCTTCGTCGACCGCCCCTCCCCGCCGGAGAATCCGCCCGAGCCGCCTTCCGCCGCGATCACGCGGTGACAGGGCACCAGCAGCGGCCAGGGATTCTGGCCCAGGGCGTGGCCCACCGCGCGCGCCAGTCGCACGTCGCCGAGCCGCCTCGCGATGTCGCCGTAGGTGAGCGTATGGCCGCGGGGAATCTCC
>DASZPT010000149.1:0-2608 GCA_035549935.1 Gemmatimonadales bacterium | reverse complement strand
TGGCCGAGCGTTTCAAGCGCGAGGCCCGCACCGCGGCGAGCCTCAGCCACCCGAACATCATCCCGATCTACACCGTCAAGAGCCACCAGAAGACCCTGTTCTTCGTGATGAAGTTCATCGCCGGCCGCTCCCTCGAGTCGCTCATCAAGGACCTGGGGCCGATGCCGGTCGAGATGGTCCGTGATCTCCTGCAGCAGGTCGGCACCGCCCTCGGCTATGCCCACCGCAACGGCATCGTCCACCGCGACGTGAAGCCGGCGAACATCATGATCGACGAAGAGGGCTGGTCGGTCGTGACCGATTTCGGCATCGCCAAGGTCGCCGAGAACCGTGGCCTCACGATGACCGGCATCGCGGTCGGCACCCCGTCCTACATGAGCCCGGAGCAGTGTGCCGCGAAGGACATCACCGGCAAGTCCGACCAGTACTCGCTCGGGGTGATGGCCTACGAGATGCTCACGGGGAAGCAGCCGTTCGACGGCGACTCCGCGATGGCGATCATGTTCGCCCACTTCCACGAGGCCCCGAAGCCGCTCAAGGAGCTCCGGGCCGACGTGCCGGACGACGTGGCGGGTACCGTGATGCGGATGCTGGAGAAGGCGCCGGAGAAGCGCTGGCCCACGATCGAGGAAGCGCTCGGCGCCATGGGCGCGGAACCGCTGGCGCACGACGACCCGATGCGGCTCGAGCTGGTCAAGGCGGTGCGCGCCAAGTCGAACCGGTCGATCCTCAACAACCTCACCCCGCCGCCCACGAGCCCGGTTCCACCGGTCAAGCGGAAGACCCCGGCGGACTCGGACGCGGCCACCACGCCGATTCCCGTCGCCCGCGTGGTCTCGGTGGGCATCACGCCGGCCTCGGCCCAGCTCACCCCCGGCGAGACCCGGCAGCTCATCGCGACCCCCCGGGCCTCGAGCGGGACCACCGCCAGCACCGGCGTCACCTGGGAATCATCCGACCCGAAGGTCGCCACCGTCGACGCGAGCGGGCTCGTCACCGCCGTGGCCGTGGGCAAGGCCACCGTGACCGCCCGCTCGGAGGGGGTGAGCGGCGGCGCCGCCATCGAGGTGATTCCGGTCCCGGTGGCGGTGGTCGCCCTCGAACCGGATACGCCCTCCCTCGTGGTCGGCGCGACGATCCAGCTTCGTGCCGCGGTGCGGAGCGCGCAGGGCATGGAGCTGACGGGCCGCATGCTGCGGTGGAGTGTCGGCGCCGGTGGCGTCGTCCAGGTCTCCGCCGCCGGCCTGGTCACCGCCATGAAGGCGGGCACTGCCGACGTGACCGCCGAATGTGAAGGGGTGAAGGCGACCGCTCGGGTGACGGTCACGCCCCCTCCCGTGGCGGCGATCGCCGTCACGCCGGCCGAGCGGACGCTGTCGGTTGGCGATACCGCCGCGCTCAGCGCGCGCCTCACCGATGCCGCGGGCAAGGCGATCGCCGACCGCGCCGTCACCTGGACCAGCGAGGCGCCGCAGGTCGTGGCCGTGTCACCGCGCGGGATCGTCACGGGCATGGCGGTGGGGGGCGCGACGATTGTCGCCCGCATCGAAGGGCTCGAGGCCCGCGCCCGGGTCACGGTCACGCCGGTGCCGGTCGCCAGCGTCGCCATCGCCGACCCCGGTCCGCTCGACCCGGGAGACGAACGACAGCTCGAGGTCGTGCTCAAGGACGCGAAGGGCGGGGCGCTCACCGGCCGGGAGGTGAAGTGGACCTCCTCCTCTCCCGCGATCGCCACGGTGTCCCCGGCGGGTCGGGTGAGCGCGGTCGCGCAGGGCACCGCCCGCATCGCCGCGGAGTCCGAGGGGAAGAGCGCCACGGTGGCCATCACCGTGCGGCCGGCGAAGGTGGCGCGGGTGACGATCACCGGGGCGCCGGCCGGGATGAAGGTGGGCGACACCGCCACCCTCGCGGCCCACGCCTTCGATGCGAAGAGCATCGAACTCGGCGGGCGGAGCACGGCCTGGAGCGTGAAGGGCGACGCCGTGACAGTGACCTCCGCCGGACAGGTCACCGCGCGCGCCGCTGGGTCGGCCCGGGCCGTCGCGACGATCGAAGGGATCCAGGCGCAGGTCGATCTCACCGTCGCGGCCCCGGCGCGGCCCGAGGCGGTGACCGAGGTCGTCCCGCCGGCGCCGCCGATGCCCGAACGCGCCCGGAAGACCGAGCCGACGCCCACGCCGATCCCCGACACCGCCGAACGCAGGGTGCCGGCGCCGGCGCCTTCTCCGACACCCGTCTCGGGTGGAAAGGGCAAGCTGGTCGGGATCCTCGCCGGTGTGGCCGTGCTGGTAGTGGCCGGATACCTCATCCTCAAGCCGAGGCCCGCGACGGAACTGCCGCCCGCTCCGCCACCGCCCGTCGTGGCGGCGCCGGCCGCGGTCGCGGAGGTCACGATCGCGGGCGACGCCGGCTCGCTCGCGATCGGCCGGACCCGTCAGCTCGCCGCCCGCGTGAAGGACGCGTCCGGGGCGGAACTCACCGACCGCGCCGTGAGCTGGTCCAGCAGCGATCCCGCCATCGCCGAGGTGTCACCGCTCGGCGCCGTCACGGCGCACAAGGCGGGAACCGTCACGATCAGCGCCACCAGCGAGGGCCGGAAGGACGATTT
>DASZPT010000148.1:0-11665 GCA_035549935.1 Gemmatimonadales bacterium | reverse complement strand
CCGCCTCCCGGACCGGCCCTTACCGCGCCAGCAGCGACCGCCGCAGTATGGTCATCCTGCGCCGGACACTCCGGTGCGCGTCGGTCGGTGCGCTCGCCCTTGCCGCGACCACCGTGCCCGCGCACGCCCAACGCCATACCGACGCCGCCATCGCGCGGGATCTCGACCTCGCGATCCGCAAGGGAATGAAGGACTGGGGGGTGCCCGGACTCTCGGTCGCGGTGGTACGGCGGGACAGTGTCCTCCTCCTCAAGGGCTACGGCGTGCTGCAGGTGGGCGATCCGGCGCCGGTGGACCAGAACACGCTCTTCGGGATGATGTCGACCACCAAGGCGATGACGGCGATGGCCATCGCGATGCTGGTGGACGACGGCCGGCTCGGCTGGGACGACCCGGTGACCCGCTGGGTGCCCGAGTTCGCGATGCCCGACGCGTGGGTGACGGAGAACCTGCGGGTGATCGATCTTCTCACCCACAACACGGGACTCGGCAACGCCGACCTGCTCTGGTCCCGCCACGATCTCGACGCGCCGGAGATCTACCGGCGGCTGCGGCTTCTCCGGCCGGCCTACCCGCTCCGCGGGGGGTTCGTCTACCAGAACATCATGTACGGCCTCGCGGGGGAGATCGTCGCCCGGGCCTCCGGCCTGAGTTACGGGGAGTTCCTGCGGCGGCGGCTGCTCGGTCCCCTCGGCATGACCCGCACCTATCCATCGCTCGCGGCGATGGAGGCAGCGGAGGACGGCAACCGTTCCCGGGCGCACTACCGGATCCGCGACACGGTGCGGGTGATCGACGACGAATCGGTGGACGTGCTCGCCTCGGCGGGCGGGGTCTGGTCCACCGCGGCGGACATGGCGTCCTGGCTCCGTTTTCTCCTCGACAGCGCGCGGGTCGGCGGGACCCGCCTGGTGAGCGACTCGAACTTCCGCCGGCTCTTCCAGCCGCAATCGTTCGTCGGTCCGGACGAGTACTACGCCTCGGCCCGCCTCACCCAGCCGCGCTGGACCACCTACGGGCTCGGGTGGTTCCAGCAGGACTACCGGGGGCACTACATCGCCTTCCACACGGGAAGCCTCGACGGGCGCACCGCGATCATCGGCCTCGTCCCGGAGGAGCGCGCCGGGATCTATGTCTTCGGCAACCTGGATCACGCCGAGCTCAGGCACGCGCTGATGTTCCGGGCATTCGATCTCTTCCTGGGTGGGCCGCCGCGGGACTGGAACGGCGAGTTCCTCCGCCTGTATGGCGGTATCCGGGCGCGGGCCGACTCGGCGCGGGCCCTGGAACTCAGGAGCCGGATCCAGGGGACCCGGCCGAGTCACCCGCTGGCGGATTACGCGGGACGGTACGACCACCCGGTGTGGGGGGACGTGGTGGTCGAGCGGCTGGGAGCGGGGCTGATGTTCCACATGGGGACCAATCCGCAGCTCCGCGGACCGCTCCGGCACTGGCACTACGACACCTTCCGGGCGGAGCTGGGCGACGGGCGGGATGCTCCGACGATGGTGCAATTCGGACTGTCGCTCGACGGGCGGGTGACCAGTCTCCAGCTGGGCGGAATCGAGGGGGCATTCGAGCGCGTGATGCAGTAGTTTTCCCGCCCTATGCCACCATTCATCCTCGGGGTCGCCGCGCTGGTCCAGGCCGCGGCGCCCAGCCCGCAGAGCGCCTACTGGCAGCAGGACGTCCGCTACGAAATCCATGCATCGCTCGACGAGAGCGCCGGGATGCTCAGCGGGACCGAGCATCTGACCTACCGCAACAACTCGCCCGACACCCTCGCCACCATCTCCTTTCACCTCCACCTGAACGCGTTCCGCCCCGGTTCCCGCTGGGCCGACGCCGACAGCCTGGAGCGGCGGCGGCGGTACAACGACATGAAGGATCCTGACTACGCCTTCAACCACCTGCGGAATTTGCGGGTGGACGGCACGCCGGTGCAGGCGGTCTGGCCGCTCGCGCCGGACAGCACGATCGTGCGCTTCGTGCTTCCCCGGCCGCTGCCGCCGGGCGGGACGCTGGCGGTGGACCTCGAATTCGACGCACGGCCCTCGACGCTCCCGCGGCGCCAGGGGAGGCGGGGGCGGGCGTTCGACTTCGCGCAATGGTATCCCAAGGTGGTGGTGTACGACCGCTTCGGCTGGGAGGAGCAGCCGCTCTATCCGGGCGGGGAGTTCTATGGCGAGTTCGGCACCTATCTCGTCGACCTCGACGTGCCGGAGGACCAGGTGGTGGGTGCCACCGGCGTTCCGATCTGCGGTGACCCGGGGTGGGAGCGGGCCAACCAGGTGCCGGACCGCCCGATCCAGTACCGGCGGGACTACTACCCGGGGGCGCCGAAGTACGAGGCGACGGGCTCGGACTGCGTGGAGGGTGGGCGGCACGGGAACTCACTGGCTCCGGGAAGAAAGCGCGTGGTCTGGTACGCGGAGAACGTGCACCACTTCGCCATCAGCATGAATCCGCAGTACCGCTACGAGGGCTCGGCCTGGGGCAAGGTCGCGATCCACGTCCTCTACCAGCCGGGTGACACCGCCACCTGGGGCCGGGGCATCGCGACCAGCCGCACCGCCAAGGCGCTCCAGTGGCTCGATGGGTTCTTCGGCGAGTTCGCCTGGCCGCAGATCACCAACGTGCACCGCATCGAAGGCGGCGGGACCGAGTTCCCGATGATGATCCATGACGGGTCGGCCTCGCAGGGGCTGATCGTGCACGAGCTGGGGCACAACTACGTCATGGGCATGCTCGCCAACAACGAGTGGAAGGAAGGATGGCTCGACGAGGGATTCACCAGCTTCCAGACCACCCTCTTCTTCGAGTCGCAGCAGCGCGGCATGGACGGGTTCGCGAATCTCGAGCCGTTCATCACCGGGCTCGACCTGGACGGCCGGTCGGAGCCGACCAGCCTGGTGAGCCAGCACTACCGCGACTTCAACACCTACAACACCACGATCTACGCCCGGGGCGAGCTCTTCTTCCACCAGCTTCGCTACATCGTCGGCGACGAGGCGCTCCGCCGGATCATGCGGACCTACTTCGACCGGTGGAAGCTCAAGCACGTGAGCGAGGAGGCCTTCAAGCAGGTGGCGGAGGAGGTCTCGGGGATGGACCTCTCCACTTACTTCGGGCAGGGACTCCACAGCGTGGAGCTGTACGACTACGCGGTGGGGCGAGTGAAGACGGGGAAGGCCGGGGGCGGGGGGCCGGAGGCCGGCGCGCGGTGGGAGAGCCGGGTGGAGGTACTCCGGAAGGCCGAGGGGATCATGCCGGTGGAGGTCTGGGTCTTCGCCGAGCACGACACCGCGATGGTCCGGACCGACGGGATGGCGCGGTCGGAGTGGGTCACCATCATCACGACGAGCAAGCCGCGCGAAATCCTGGTGGACCCGCGGCTGCGGACCCGCGACTGGAACATGCTCAACAACGCCTGGCGCCGGGGCCTCCTGTGGCCCTCCCGGAGCCCGAAGGCGAAGCTCTATCTCGACACCTGGTTCAGCGAGCGCCGGGCGCGGGACCGCGTCTCCCGCGGGTTCCTGCCGACGGTGTGGTACAACGATGCCGGCGGTCTCACCCTCGGGCTCCGCACCCGGGAGAACTACTTCGGGCGCTTCGAGCGGGCCCTGGGGCTGGTGAGTTACGGTACCGGGTGGGAGAGCAAGGACCAGCTCAAGACGAAGGACGCCGACTTCTACACCCGGCTCCAGAACCCGGTGTGGCTCCGGAGCCCGGGCCTCAGCACCACGCTCGAGGCGTTCAACGTCGAAGGCCGGTTCGGCGGGCGGCTCGGGGTGGAGCATTCGACCCAGTACCACCTCGGCTGGGGGCCGGTCCGCACGGTCTCGGCGACGCTGAGCTGGATGCAGCCGGATGACTTCCGTTATCTCGACCCGGGGTACTACGAGGACGCCGGGTCGGTCGAGCTGGAGCTCGGGGCGGGGGTCACCGACCGGCGTGGGGCCTGGTCGCTCGGGGCGCGGGGGAGTGCCGCGGGTGGTCTCGCGTACAACCGCCGGGGGCTCAGCACGGCCCTGGGGCGCGTCGGGGCCCCGGGCCAGTACGGCCGCTTCACCTTCGAGGCGACGGCGAAGCGGGCCCTCGGCACCGGCTGGAACTTCGGGACCCGGCTCTACGGCGGCATCGTGACGGGGAGCGAGGCGACCATCAAGCAGCGGCAGATCTACCTGGCCGGGGCCGACCCGATGGAGCAGTTCGGCAACCCGTTCCTCCGCTCGCGGGGGGCGCTCCTCATCCGGCCCGACGTCTACTACACCCAGCCGGGAGGCGCGGGACTCCGGGGCTTCGACCCCCGGCTCTCGAGCATGGGCGCGGTATCGCTCAGCGCGGAGCTCGAGCGGACGCTCGTGAGCCGGACGCAGGGGAAGCTCTTCCGGCGGGTCTCGCTCGCGGCGTTCGGCGATGCGGGGCACACCATCCGCGACGGGGTGATCCGGGGCAGCGGGCTCGACTTCCTGGGTGATGCCGGCGTGGGCCTCCGGGCAGAGCACCGCATCGGCGAGACGGTGTTCACCACGCGGGCGGATTTCCCGCTCTTCGTGAGCCGGCCGGTGTTCGCGCAGGATACCGACCCGGGGAACGAGAAGGCTGGCTTCCGCTGGCAGTTCAGCTTCTCGCCGGCGTTCTGAGCCGGGAGGTCGGGGGTCGGGCGTCGGGGGTAGATTATCATGGGCAGTTGGCTGCTCCTGACCCCCGACCCCTGACCTGGTAGCGGTGCTCCCCTTCAATTCATTTCCCGATCGACGAGAGCTGTTCCGCGGAACCGTCGGCCAATGGCTGGAGAAGATGATCCAGCAGGCGGAGGCCCGGGTGGCACCGGAGCGGTACATCCGGCCACCCGGGGCCCTGCCCGAGGTCGCGTTCCTCGCCGCCTGCACCCGCTGCAGCGATTGCATCACGGCCTGTCCCCCGTTCGCCCTCCGGAAGGTTCCCTCCGGCGGCGGCCTCGCGGCGGGGACCCCGTACATCGATCCGACGATCCAGGCCTGCGTGGCGTGCCCCGACATGCCCTGCGCCCGTGCCTGTCCCACCGATGCCCTGACCCTCCCGCCCGGAGGCTGGAACGGGTATCGTCTGGCGGCGGTGGAGCTGGTGCCGGAGCGCTGTGTCACCTTCTCGGGCACCACCTGCCGCGCCTGCGCCGACAGCTGCCCGGTGGGGCCGGCCGCGCTCGAGATCGACGCGGAGGGCCATCCGGTGCTCAAGGTGGAAGGGTGTGTCGGGTGCGGCTCCTGTCTCCGGGCCTGCATCACCTCGCCGCCGTCGTTCACGCTGCGCCCGCTGGAGGGATGATGCCGGACGTGCCGTACAAGGTGGAGAAGCCCTGGGGCTACGAGCTGGTCTGGGCCCGGACCGACCGCTACGTCGGGAAGATCCTCCACGTGAAGGCCGGCCACGTGTTGAGTCTGCAGTACCACAACCGGAAGGACGAGACGATGCACGTCCTCCGGGGCGAGCTCATTCTCCGGACCCAGCCCGGAACCACGCTGGAAGCCCGGCCGTTCAAGGCCGGGGAGTCGGTGCACATTCCGCCGACCCTGATCCACCAGATCGAAGCCGTCGTGGACACCGATGTGCTCGAGGCGTCGACCTCGGAGCTCGACGACCTCGTCCGCCTCCAGGATCGCTACGGAAGGAGCTGACCCCGATGCAGGTGATCATCCCGCTGGCCGGGAAGGGAACCCGTCTCCGCCCCCATACGCACCTCGTGCCGAAGCCGCTGCTCAAGGTGGCGGGCCGGCCGGTGATGGACTGGGTGATGGACCGGCTGGAAGGGCTGGATGTCTCGGAGCTGATCTTCATCACCGGGCATCTCAAGGAGCAGGTCGAGACCTATGCCCGGGCCCGGTACAAGTATCCCAGCCGGTTCATCGAGCAGAAGGTGCAGGACGGGACCGCCGGCGCGGTGAACCTGGCGCGGCCCTGGGTGAAGGAGCCGGTGCTGATCATCTTCGTCGACACCGTCTTCGAGGCCGATCTCACCCTCATCAACCGGACCCGGGCGGACGGGATCATCTGGACGAAGGAGGTCGAGGACTACCAGCGCTTCGGCGTGGTGGTGACCGACAAGGACGGCTACATGACGAAGATCGTGGAGAAGCCGTCGACGCCGATCTCGAAGCTCGCCAACATCGGGCTCTATTACATCCGGGACACGCAGGCTCTCTGGGCCGGGATCGACCACGTGCTCGCGAGCCCGGCGAACAAGGGGGAGTACTATCTCACCGACGCCTTCCAGCACATGATCGACCATGGCCGGAAGATCCTTACGGCCGAGGTGGGCGGATGGTACGACTGCGGGAAGCTCGACACCCTGCTCGAGTCGAACGAGATCCTGCTCCGGAAGGGGTACGCCCGGCGGCGGGACTTTCCGGGCGTCACGATCCATGATCCGGTCTACATTGAAGACGGCGTCACGATCGAGCGAAGCGTCATAGGGCCCAACGTGACCCTGGAGACCGGGACCCGGGTGACCGACAGCCGGCTGGAGCAGACACTGGTCGGTGCCAGGTCGACCATCGCCGACAGCAACCTCCGGCAATCGATGCTGGGCGACCGGGTGATGGTGAAGGGGCTCGCCGGGGCCGTCACTCTCGGAGACGACAGCGAGGTAGTAGCTTCCTAGCCCAAGATGACCGCCACCGCCGACCTCTACCGCTCCTATCTCGATCTTCGCTGGCATTTCGACCCCGCCGCCGCCACCGCGGCCGGGGTCGCGGGCCATGATGACCGGCTGGGCGATTTCTCGGTCGAGCGGATGCGGGAACACCTGGTGGCGTTCAAGGCCATCGCGAGCGCGGCGGAGCAGCTCGACATCGAGGACCAGGAGGAGGAGATCGACCGGACCGCGTTCCTCGACGAGGTGCGCATCCGGATCGCCCGGTTCGAGAAGGAGCGTCCCCATGTGCACGACCCGGGGTTCTGGCTCTCCCACCTCTACCGGGGCTTTCACTCGATCCTCCGGCTGAGGGACGGTGAGGCGAAGGCCCATGCCGCGGGGCTCCTGGGCCGGCTCCGGGCGACGCCCGAGTTCCTCAAGGCGGCGCGCGCCACGATCCACGAGCCGCCCCGGATCTTCCTCGACACCGCGGCCGCCCTGGCCGACGCGGGCCCGGCGCTGCTGGGCGATGCCGCCGGGGCGGTGCGCGCCGCCGCGCCGGAGCTGGGCGACGCGGTGGAGGCGGCGCTGAGCGAGGCAGCCGCGGCGCTCAACCGGTTCGCGCTGGCGCTCCGGGGCGAGCTCCGGGCGCACCACGACGACCTGTCCTTCGCGATCGGCGAGGAGCAGTTCAACCGGCGGCTGCACCACGAGCATGCGCTCCGGGCCGGCGCGCCCGAGCTCTACCGCTACGGCCTGCACCTCGCCGACGAGGTGGCGCACGACGTGGAACGGCTGGCCCGCCAGCTCAATCCGACCGCGTCGTGGCGCACGGTGATCGAGCGGCTCCGGAGCCAGTCCGCGCCCAACGGCGACCTGGTGCCGGCGTTCCGCGCCACGGTGGACCGGGCCCGCGCCTTCGTGGAGCAGCGCGGGCTGGTGACGATCCCCGCGGGCCAGCTCGACCTGGTCGAGACGCCGCCCTTCCTCCGGCCGGTGATGCCATTCGCGGCGTACACTCCCCCCGCGGTCTACAGCCCCGATCCGGTCGGCACCTTCTACATCACCTCCCCGCTCGCCGGCGACCCGCCTGGCCAGCACTCGCTCTTCGAAGTCGGCCCGACGGCGGTGCACGAGGCGTGGCCGGGGCACCATCTCCAGATGCTCGCCGCGCGCGGCGCGAGCTCCGAGGTCCGCCGGGTGAGCTGGACCCCGGTGACGGTGGAGGGATGGGCCCTCTACTGCGAAGAGCTGATGGCGGAGCAGGGATTCTTCACCACGGTGGAGGAACGGCTCTTCCAGCGGCTGCACCTGCTCTGGCGGGCGATCCGGGTGGTGCTCGACATCGGGCTCCACACCCGCGGGATGACGCCCGACCAGGCGGTGGACATGCTGGTGGACCGGGTGGCGATGGACCGCGGCAAGGCTCAGGCGGAGGTGAGCCGCTACTGCGCCTGGCCCACCTACCAGCTCTGCTACGCGGTCGGACGGCGGGAACTCCTCCATCTGCGGGATGCCTGGCGCGCCTCCGCCGGCGCGTCGGCACCCATCCGCGACTTCCACGACGCCCTCCTCGGCTACGGCGGGCTCCCGGTCTCCCTCATCCGATGGGGTATGGGGCTCGGCATCGATGAGTGAGCCCGCGGGGCGGCAGGCCGGCACCGCAGCAGGGATTCCCCCGACAGTCAAAGGCCTCTCGCTGGTCTCGCTCTTCAACGACTTCGCGAGCGAGATGGTCTATCCCCTCCTCCCGGCGTTCGTCGTGGGCACCCTGGGAGGCTCCGCTGCCACCCTCGGCGTCCTCGACGGTGCCGCGGACCTCACGGCGGCGGCCACCAAGTGGGTGAGCGGCGGCCTCGCCGACCGGCCCCGCTGGCGCAAGCCGCTCATCATCCTCGGTTACTTCTCCGCGATCCTCGTCCGCCCATTCATCGCGGCGGCCTCCGCCGCGTGGCAGGTGGTGAGCTTCCGCGTGATCGACCGGGTGGGCAAGGGACTGCGGACGCCGGCCCGCGATGCGTTCATCGCCGATGCCACGCCGCCGGCACTCCGCGGGCGGGCCTTCGGCTTCCACCGCGCGGCGGATCACTTCGGCTCGATCCCGGGCGCGCTCCTCGCCTGGTGGCTGCTCCGCGAATCGGTGGACGTCCGGCGGGTCCTCACCTGGAGCGTCGTGCCCGGCCTCCTCGCCGGGCTGGTGCTGCTCGTGGTACTCCGGGGCGCCGTGATCCGCCCGCGCGAGCCCGGGGAGCACGTCGAGGACGCGACGGGGCGGGTCTTCTGGGCCCCGGTGCTCGCGCTCGCGGGGATGGTGCTGCTCCGCCTCCCCGAGACCCTGCTGCTCCTGCGCCTCCAGGATCTCGGCGTGGCGGTGGCGACGATACCGCTGGTGTGGGCCGGCCTCCACGTGGTGCGGAGCTTCGTGTCCTATCCCGGGGGCTGGCTGGTGGACCGCATGGGGCCGCGTGGGACGGTGGCACTCGGCGGGGTGGTGTTCGCGGGGCTGGGCGCGCTGCTCGGTCTCTCGCTCAGCACCACCGTCGCGGTCGGGGTCTTCCTGGCGCTCGGCCTGGTGGCGGGGCTCACGGAATCGGCGGAGCGGACGCTGGTGTCCCGGCTCGCCCCGAAGCGCACCGGCCGGGGCTTCGGGGCCTACCACGCGGTGACCGGACTCGCCGCCCTGCCCGCGGCGGCGGGGTTCGGCCTGCTCTACGAGCACCTCGGTGGCGGGATGGCGGCGAAGGTCTCGGCGGCGGGGATGCTGGCGGTGACGCTCCTCTGGCTCGCCGTGGCCCCGCGACAGGTGACGCGATGAGCCGGCTCGGCCGGACCGCGGTGCTCCTGCTCGGCCTCGCGGCCGCCCCGCTCGAGGCCCAGGTCCAGATCCGCCTCGGGGACTCGACCCACGTCACCTATTCCGAGATCCACGAGGGACTCCGCGCCGACAGCCCCGAGGCGGACAGCGTGCGGCAGATCCTCGGCGCCGGGTCGACCCGGGTACTCTGGCCGCTGGTCCGGAAGGCGGCCGAGGGACAGATCGACTGGAACAGGGGACTGCTCGCGCTCAACCGCATCGCCGAACTGCGGGACCCGCGGAGCGCGGACAGCGTGCTCCGGTGGCGCCGCCGGATCGTGAACCAGGAGATTCCGCCCCCGCCGGCCACCGATCTCCGCGACCTCCTGCCGGGACTCCGGGCGGTGCAGCTCGAGCTGATGCGGAAGAAGGTGGGCGACCTCGGCGTGCTCAAGGACCTTCTGCCGAGGATACCCGAAGGCCAGTACGATCTGGGCGATGCGTGGGTCTTCGGTCGGCTCGGCGCGGGGGCGGCGGACACGCTCGCGGCGCAGTTCCTGGCCACCAGCGACCAGGCCCTCCGGATCCGCTATCTCACCCTGCTCTCGTTCAGCCGCGACACGACCCTGATCCCGCTCCTGGCGCGGATCTATGTCGCGCCCGACAGCTTCAACCTCCCGCTCCGCACCGGGACCCGGGCCTCCGACGGCCTCCTCTGGATCGGGACCAGGCGGAGTCTCCAGGCCCTGCTCGACGCCCGCACCGGGGCCCGGGCCCGCGGCACCTACGCCGACCCGAAGCTGAACCACGCCGATCTCGATTTTCTGGGGAACGACAGCAGCGTGGCGGTGAGCCGGACCGGGCGGTGGGTGACGGAGTGGTTGGAGATTTTGAAGTAGGCTCGGAGCTCGGGGCTGGGGGTCGGGGGTCGGGGTCCGGGGAAGTGGCTCCCGACCCCCGACTCCTGACCTCAGGCCTATCTGTTCACCTCCGCCACACCCCCCGACACCACGAACGTCATCACCTTCGCGCTCGAGACGTCGAGCGGGACCACCCGGTCACGCGGGAAGAGGACGACGTGCCCCGCGAAGCTGTAGGAGAAGGGGAGATAGACGGTGACGTAGTCGGACATGCCAAGCTCGGTGAGCGAGTCCTGGGTGAGGAAGCCGATGGCCTTGGAGCCGGCGCCCGGATCGAGCGTCACGAGCACCGGCTGGGAGAAGCGCTTCTTCTCGCCGACGAACGCGCCGGTGATGTCCTTGATCCCGCTGTAGAGGAGCCGCACCCCGGGGAGCGCCTCGAGCAGGTTCTCGAACCACTCCAGGACCCGGCGGGCGAGGAAGTTCGAGGCGAGGAACCCGACCAGCGTGATGAGGGCCAGGGTGGCGAGGAAGCCGAGCCCGGGGATGGGAATCCGGAGCCACCCGTCCACGGTCGTGAACGTCACCCAGACGAAGTAGATCGTCAGCGCGGCGGGGGCGGTGAAGATCAATCCGTTCAGGAACCAGCCGATGAGGCGTTTCATGGGTGGTGTCGCGGGGAAGGGTGGTAGGACCGCAGGCCGGAGGCCGGAGTTGTCGCGCCGCAAGGCGAAATATGTCAGCAGCAGCGGCTGGTGCCCGAGCCGTACTTCGCCTGGGTGTATTCCGCGAAGTATTCGCGCTCGGTCGGGACCGGCGCCTCGGGATGGCAGGTACGGAGATGCTCGACGTAGGCGGCGTAGTCGGGCATGCCGGCCACCCGACGGAGCACGGCCGCGATCCGATGGAAGACGCTCCGCGTTCCGCGTTCCGAGTTCCGAGTGGCAGTCGCCTCGCTGCCTCGCCGCCTAGCCCGCATACGCCGACTCCACAACCGGGGCCTCCGCCGCCCGCGCCTCTTTCCTCCCGGCGATGATGAGCCACCATTCGCGGGCCGAGGAGACCACCACCGCGACCACGATGACGACGAAGATGCTGGCGACGGCGGCGTTGAGCTGGTTGTTGAAGATGAGCCGGGCGCCGCGGGCCGCCTCCATCGTCCCCGCCGCAATCTCGCCTCGGAGGGCCGCGGCGTCGGCCAGGAAGCCGATCCGCCGCTCGGGGGAGAAAATCTTCTGCCAGCTGGCGGTGAGGGTGACCACGAGGAGCCAGGCGAGGGGGACGAGGGTGGCCCAGGCGTACCGGGTCTTCCCCGCCTTGATGATCAGCGTGGTGCCGACGCAGAGGGCGACCGCGGCGAGGAGCTGGTTGCTGATGCCGAAGAGCGGCCACAGG
>DASZPT010000147.1:0-22400 GCA_035549935.1 Gemmatimonadales bacterium | reverse complement strand
CAACATGCCCCGGAGCATGGTCACCGCCCGGCCCGCCAGCATCACGCGGTCACCGGCGACGGTGACCCGCACCGTGCCGCCCCGGGGCGAGGCCTGATATCCGGTCATCACGTCGCGCCCGATCCGCGGCCGCCAGTAGGGGGCCAGCCCGCAGTGGGCCGAGCCGGTGACGGGGTCCTCCGGGACGCCGACGCCCGGCGCGAAGAAGCGGGAGACGAAGTCGTAGGGGCGCCCCCGGTCGGCGATGGCGGTGACGATCACGCCCCGGACGGGGAGCTTCGCCAGCGCGCCGTGATCGGGCGTGAGCGCCACCACCTCGGCCTCGGTCTCGACCTCGATCAGGTAGTCGTAGGCGTTCTTCCCCGCCCACCGCGCCCGCGCGAGGCCGAGCGCCGGGAGCAGCGCCTCGGGCGGCGCCAGCTCGCTCGCGACCCTGGCGGGGAAGTCGAGTTCGATCAGGTCCCCCCGCGGGTGCGCCAGCAGCACGCCGCTCCGGGTGTGAAACCGCGCGATCTCCCGGGTCCCGAGGTGCGCCTCCTGCCAGAGCACATGGGCGCTCGCGAGCGTCGCGTGGCCACAGAGGTCGACCTCGACCGTCGGCGTGAACCACCTGAGCGAGAAGCCGTCCTCCTGCCGATGCAGGAAGGCGGTCTCCGCCAGGTTCATTTCCCGCGCCACCAGCCGCATCCACTCGGCGGGCGCCGGTCCGGGGAGCACGCACACCCCGGCGGGGTTCCCGCCGAAGGGGCGGTCGGCGAAGGCGTCGACGACGCTGATGGGTTGCGACATGGCGGGCGTGGGGTCAGGCGTCGTCGATCACCGCGTCGACCTCGATCTCCACCATCAGCGCGGGATCGATGAGCCGGGCGACCTCGACCATCGTGGCGGCGGGGCGGATGTCGCGGAAGTACTCGCCGTGGGCCCGCCCGACCGCCTCCCACTGGCTGATGTCGGTCACGAAGGTGCGGGTGCGGACCACGTGCCGGAGCGACGCGCCGGCCTCCGCCAGGGCCTGCTCCACGATCCGGAAGATCTGCATCGTCTGCGCGTAGGGATCGCCAGGGCCCACCACGCCGCCGTCCGGGCCGACCGCCGTGGTACCAGCCACATGCACGGTGTTGCCGACCCGGACCGCCCGGCTGTAGCCGACGATCGGTTCCCACTTTGCACCACTCGAAATGAGGCGTCGCATGGCTTGAGGGTAAGCCACGCGGAGGGGAGGAGCAACTGCCGCGGGTCAGGCCGCGGGCTGGTCGGCCGGTGGGGCGGGTGGGGGTGGTGGAGCGGCGGGCGGCGCGGCGGCGGCCGCCTTCTCCGCCCGGAACTTCCGGAGCAGGGGGGCGAAGTGCTTCTCGAGCCGCGCGAAGGTCTGCACCAGGTCGAACGGCTTGAGGAGGTAATCCAGCAGCTGCATGTCCTTGAGCGCGAGCAGGAGTTCCCGGTCCTTGCTGGCCGAGGTCACGATGATCGGGATCGGGCCGAAGGTGGGATGCTCGCGGATCTTCCGGATCAGGGTGGCGCCGTCCATCACCGGCATCTGCAGGTCGCAGAAGATGACCGCCGGCATGACGTCGCCCAGCATGCTCCACGCCGCCTGGCCGTCGTCCGCCTCCCGGACCTCGATCTCGGGGAAGCGGGTGAGCAGGCGGCGGAGGAGCCGCCGGCACACCGGGTCGTCGTCGACGAGGAGGACGATCATACGGGCGGCAGCAGGCGACGCACCTGGCCGGTCAGCTCGGCCAGGTCGTACGGCTTCGGGATGTAGGCGTCCGGGGTCGACGCGTTGGCCGGCGGGGTGCTGTCCTCCTGGGTGTAACCGCTCGTCAGGATCACGGGCAGCGCCGGGTTGCGGCGCTTGAGCTCGTTCAGCACATCCCACCCCGACATCCCCGGCATTTTGACATCGAGCACCACCAGGTCGAAGTGCGCGCCCGGCTCCCCGAAGGCGCGCAGCGCCTCGAGACCATCGCGGGCTTCGACCACGGTATAGCCGCAGAGGCCGAGCGCCTGGCGGATCGGGCGGCGGACCGACGCCTCGTCGTCCACCAGCAGGATGGTCCCGTGTCCCGAGGCGGGCTCGATGGCGCGGGGCGTCACCGGCTCGGCCGCGGGGTCCTGGGTGCGGGGGAGATAGATCTGGAACACGCTCCCGGCGCCCGGAGCGCTTTCCACCGTGATGCCGCCCTCGTGCTGGCTCAGGGTCCCGTAGACGGTCGCGAGCCCGAGCCCCGAGCCGCGGCCGGCCTGCTTGGTGGTGAAGAACGGCTCGAAGATCCGGGGCAGCACCTCGGGGGCGATGCCCTCGCCGGTATCGCGGACCTCGATCCGCACGAACTCGCGGCTCGCGATCGCCGCGGGCGCGCCCCAGGCGCCCGCCGTGGCGCGCGCGGTGGCGAGGGTGAGCACGCCGCCCTGCGGCATCGCCTCGATGGCGTTGGTCCCGAGGCTCACGAGGAGGTCGGTCAGCTGCTCGACGTCCGCGCGGATGCGCCAGTCGCCGTGGTCCATCCGGGTGACCAGCGAGATCCGGGGATCGAGGTCGCGCCGGAGGACCTGGCTCGCCTCCTCGACGATCCGGGCCGGGTCGACCGGCTTGCGGATCCCGGGGGAGGGGCGGGCGAAATTGAGGAGCCGGCGCACCAGGCGCGCCGCGGCGCGGGTGGCTTCCTTGGCCTCGACCAGCTCCCGGGGCGGGACCCGGTCCTGGGAGATGATGCGGAGCCGGGCCGCCTCGATGCTGCCGCTGATGGCGGCGAGGGCGTTGTTGAAGTCGTTGGCGATGCCGGCGGCGAGCGTCGCCACCGCCGACATCTTGGCCGACTCCTGCCGCTGGAGGAGCGCGAAGTCCCGGGTCCCGGTGGGTGTCACGGTGACGACCCAGCGGGCCGGCGCCCCCGGGCCGGCGAGCGGTGCGGCGGAGACGTCGCAGTCGAACTCGGGGCCCTCGATGGCGCGCCCGCGGCAGCCGGGCCAGCGCTCGGCGCTCGCGGGCCGGCCGCCGCGGAGCAGGGCGCCGAGCCCGGTGGTGTCGGGGAGACTCACGAGGCGGTCGAGGGCCGTGCCGCGGAGGGTCTCGGCCGGCCGGCCGAAGAGCCGTTCCGCCGCCGGATTCGCCTCACGCACCAGGCCGAGCGGGTCGAGCAGGAGCACCGCGTCGGGGAGTGCCGCGATCACCGCGCGGTCGGCGCCGCCGGGCGCGGGGGTGTCCATCGCGGGCATCGGATAGGGATCGAGCCGGAGGTCGGAGCGGAACGGGCGCATGACCCGCTCAGGCCGAGGCGCGGCGCCCGGTGACGCCGGCGGTCTCGGCCGGCCGGAGCGAGCGCAGGACCGAGACCAGTTCGGAGAGTTCGTAGGGCTTCTGCAGCGCGGGGCAGCCGCACTTCCGGAGGAACGCCTGGGTTTCCTCCCGCAGCATGTCGCCGCTGGTGAAGACCACCCGTCCGAGCATCGACGGGAAGTCCTGCCGGATCCGCTCGTAGAACTCCTCGCCCGAGAGTCCCGGCATCCGGAGATCGGAGAGGACCACGTCGTAGCGCCCCTGCCGGAGCAGCTCGAGCGCCGCCTCGCCGCCCGAGGCCTCGGTCACGGCGAACCCGGAGCGGCGGAGGAGACGGCTGATGCTCCGGCGCACTCCCGCCTCGTCGTCGACCAGGAGGACGCGCATGAGGGCACTGGGGCTCTCCTGCAGCGGGGGCGGAAGCTCCAGCGTCACGAGGGCGGTGCCGGGACCGGCGGCCCCGGTCGCCTGGGGCCGCTCCTCCGCCGCGAGCGACGGGAGCCGGACCGTGAAGACCGCGCCGCCGCCCTCCCGCGCCGTCACGCCGATACTCCCGCCGTGGGCGTGCACGATGCCCGCCGAGATCGAGAGGCCGAGCCCGGTGCCCTTGCCCGCGGGCTTGGTGGTGTAGAAGGGCTGGAAGATCGCCTCGCGGATCGCCTCGGGGACCCCGGGCCCGTCGTCCTCGACGGTCAGCACGATCTGGTCGGTGCCGTCGGGCGCCAGCGTGATCCGCACCGAGCCGTAGCCCCGGCTCGCGCTGATCGCCTGCTGGGCGTTGATGATCAGGTTGAGGAGCACCTGCTGCAGCTGGTTGGCGTCGCCCCGCATGCGGCTCCAGAGGGGGTAGCCCTCGAGCGGGTCGAACATCGGGGACTGCAGCGCGATGTTGTGCAGCTTGAGATGATGGCGCGAGAGCGCCACCGTCCGGCGCACCACGTCGGCCACCGAGCAGATACACCACTCCGGGGGATGCTGGCGGGCCGAGGCGAGGAGTCCGTGCACGATCTCGCCGGCGCGGCGGGCCTCGGCCAGGATCAGCTCGAGGTCTTCCCGCAGCTGGCGGAGCGGCACACCCTGGCCCAGGAACTCGGCCGGGGCGGGGGCGCCGGCCCGACCCGTGGCCGAGTGCTTCGGCCAGAAGGCGAGGATCGCCTGCGCGCTCGCCACGATGGTCGCGAGGGGATTGCTGAGCTCGTGCGCCACCGACGACGCCATCTGCCCGATGAGCGCCAGCGTGTCGCGCTGGATGCTGTCGGAGAGGGCTGGCGGGCCGGACCCCTCCGCGGCCTCAGCGCCCCGCGGGGCGTCTGGCAGGATCGGCGTGACCATTCCGGGCCCCCTCGAAGGTCTCGTCGACCATGGTCTGGTCGGCCCGGGTGCGGCTCATCGTCGCGTCCGGGTTGTAGGCCAGGTGGGCCGAGGAGCCGGGGTCGAACATGCGGAGGAGCTCCTCCCGGGCGCCCGACTCGGTCTTCTGGTCGAACATCGCCGCCACCGCGGCGACCCGGGTCTCGAGCTCCAGCAGGGAGTGCGTGACGCCCTGGAGCTGCTGCGAGGTGATATCCTGGAACTGCAGGTGATTGTAGAGCGCGCTCACTTCGTCGCGCAGGCGCTGGAACCCGTCGGCGCTGGCCCGGTGGTTGGCCTGCTGCTCCAGGGAGTTCACCAGCTCGATCGACCGGTCGAGCCCGTTCATCAGCTCGATCGTGGCCGACTCGGTGGTGGTGGTGACGTTGCTGAGCCGGTTCTGGGTATCGCGGATCCGCTCCACCGCGTGGGCCTCGATGGCCTCGCGGGTGAGCCGGATGCCCCCCAGGATCTCGGTGATCTCGGCGTGGGCCCGCAGGAGGATGGCCGGCAGCTGGCCCAGGTGCGGCTGGGCCGCCAGCTTGGCCGCGATGCGCGGCACCCGCCCGAGGCGGGGCCACTCCTCACGGTGATTCTTGAGCTCGGCGACCAGCTCCTGCGTCAGCTCGAGGGTACTCTCGAGCTCGGCCGCCATCGCTCGCACCAGGGCGACGTCCATGACACCCTCCGGCACGACTCAGGCAGATCCGACGGAGAGGATCTGATCGATCTTCTCCTTGAGGACCTGGGGCGTGAAAGGCTTGAGGATATAGCTCGAGACGCCCGCCTCCACCGCCTGCAGGATGTCTTCCTTGACGCTGCGGGTGGTGACCATCAGGATCGGGGTCTTGGCGTGCTGCGGGTTGGCGCGCAGGCCCTTCACGAACTCGAGCCCGCCCATCACCGGCATGTTCCAGTCGGTGATCACCAGCTCGATCGAGGCATCGCACTTGGCCAGCGCGTCACTGCCGTCGCCCGCTTCCACCACGTTCTCGTATCCGATGCTCTTGAGAGCATTCACCACGATCCGGCGCATGGTGGCGGAATCGTCGACGACAAGGCACTTCATGGTCTGCTCCGTACGCTCAGGGTGCTTACGCGACCGGTCCTGATCCGGTCAGGTCATCCTTGACTCGCTCGGCCACCCGATCCAGCACCTGGGGACTGTCGTAGTACCCGCTGGTCAGCCGCTTGAGAATCTCCTGCAGCCGCTCCGCGCTCAGCCCCGAGGCGCTGGTGCCGCCCGCCGCCCCGGACGCCTTGGCCCGCTCGGAGAGCTGCACCGAATCGTCGGCGCTCTCGCCGTCGCGCGCCTCGGACGTCACCGGCCTGGACTGCCCCGAGACCCGGGCCGAGGCGTTGCCGCCGGCCTGGTCGATGCGGGCGTTGCCCGCGGGATTCGCGCTGCCCGACTTCATCGGATCGATGGACATGGTCGTTCCTTGCTCTAGACTGTCGGTCGACTCTCAACGGACTTGAGGCGACCCTCGGGTTTCGTTGCGTTCGCCTACTCGGCCGAGTCGCGTGCCGGCTGCGACGGGAAGGCCATCTCCCGGAGCTTGCGGAAATCGAGCTGCAGCCCACCATCCTCCTGCTGGCTGCCCGCGGCGAGCTGCCGCGCCCGGTCCGACACCACCACGGCGTCCTGCGGGGTGAGGCTCTTCGTCGTGCGCGACTCGGTCGCCTCCGCCTGGGACGGCTGGCGACGGCCGAGCGTCGCTCCCGGGTCGGGGCTGTGGATCTGGACTGGTTGGACGGACATACCGGCCTCCGTTTGAAAAGACCCCTTTCTACCGGTCACTATCGTCCGGGGGCGGCAAAACTTGAGGGAAGGATTCGCCGGTTTCGGGATACGCCCCGGCAGCGGGGTGAAGGCGGCATGAATTTCCGGGCGCCGGAGGCGGGCGCCCGGAAACCGGTCGTTACCGGGCCGCCACCTGCTGGGCCGGCACTTCCGAGACCATCACCGCCGCCTGTTCCCAGGCGCCGTGCAGCTCGGCCACCATCTGGGTCAGGCGTTCGAGGCGCTTCCCGTCCTGGTGCCGGTCGATCTCCAGGGTCTCGTCCATCATCCAGACGTAGAGGCTCGCCAGGTTCGCGGCGATCTCCCCGCCGAGTTCGAAGTCGAGGGTGCAGAGGAGCTCGCCGAGGATGTCCCGGGCCCGCGTCAGCATGCGGGTCCGCTGCTCGATGTCCCGCTCCTCCAGGCGCCGTGCGGCCTGGCGCAGGCTCACGAGGATCTGGCCGTAGAGAAAGACCACCCGGCGGGCGGGGGTCATCGAGTTCACGTCGTTCTGCTGGTAGCGCGTCGCGGCAGCGTAGCTCACGGAGAACCTCGAGGCGAAGACGGGACCGGTCGGGCCGTTCCAACAATCTTCAGTATCGGCAGATTCTCGGCCGACACGAGAGGCCGGCGTCAGCCCCGGCGGTCGAGTCCCGGGGTGACGTCCGGGGCGCCGGTGTAGCGGCGCCGCTGGCGAAGCCGGGTCTGGAGGTCGGCAATCTCCTGCACCACCCGGCGCTGCTCGCCGGCGAGGGTCGCGGCGAGTTCATCGCAGGCCGAGCGGATCTGGGCCAGCTGGATCGCGGAGGGGAGGTCGTCGGCGCGGCTCAGCTCGGCCGCGCCGCGGTCGAGCTCGGCCAGCGCCTCCTCCAGCGGCTCCTGGAGCCCGGCCCGCGCGAGGTCGGCCACGGCGGTGAAGAGCCGGGCCTGCTCCACCGGCGCCGCGGGATCGAACGGCGGGCGGGCGGGAGTGCGCGGGCTCATGTGTTCGACTTGTTGTTGGCGTTGAGCATCGCCGTGATGCTGCTCGAGCTGCTCTGCAGCTTGGCGATCGCCGTCTCCATCGCGGCGTACTGCTTGAGCAGGCTCTCGCGCCGGCGGTCCATCCGGGCGTCGATCTGCAGCGCCCGGTCCTCCAGGGCATCGGCCTGCTTGGTGAGCGAGGTGGTCTTGATGTCGAGGGTGCCGAGGTTGGCCTCGAGCCACCCGTCGAGGGAGCGCTGCATCTGCGCCCCCATGCCCAGGGTCACGGTGGTGGTACCCATGTACCCGGTGGTCGAGCCGGCGTAGGTGAGGGTGAGTCCCTCGACCGAGGTGCCGGTGCCGCCCACCAGGGTGCGGCCGGTGCCGGTCGCCACGTTCCCGCCGATGGTTCCCTGCACATCCAGGCCGTGCGAGGTCCCGGCCGCGAGGCCGAGCTGGGCGGTGCCGTCGGTGCCCCCCGCGGTGTAGGCCACGGTGAAGCCGGGGGAGCTGCCGTACTCGCTGCTCGTGACCTGGAGCTGTCCGCCCGCATCGGTCGCGGTGAGGGCCATGGCAGGGCGGCCCGCCGTGGTCACGCTGCTCGCCCCCAGGGCGAGCGACCCGCCGCCCTCGTTGTTGGCGGTGAAGCCCAGCGCGAGCGACGAGGTCCGGCTCACGCTGTCTTCCACCACGATCTGGCCGTTGACCACGCTCACGGTGGCGCTGGTGCCGTAGTCGTTCTGGATCTGGCGCACCAGGTCACCCACCGTCTGGCTGGCCGGGTCGTTGATCGTGAAGGTGTCGGCGAAGGTCGAGCCGTCGGGCCGGGTGCCGGTGAACGAGATCGTGTCCCTGGCCACGATCCCCGGGTCGGCACCCCCGGCCAGCCGGAGCGAGGCGAAGGTGCTCGACGCGGTCATCGGGATGGTCCCGCCCACGTCCCCGTAGAGCGTGGCGCTGGCGGTGACTTTCTGCTTGGCGGCCGCGGCGAAGGCGGTACTGAGGGCGCTCGCGATATCGGCGGTGGTCATGCCGTTCGCGAGGGCGATGCTGGCGGTGGCCCCGGTGCTCAGGTCGGTCACCGTCATCGTGTCCGGGGTACCGTCGTCGGCGTACGTGCCGCTGAAGCCCGCGCCGAGCAGGGTCGCCTGGGTCGCGGCCTGGGTGATGTTCACGTCGAAGGTGCCGGCCGCGGTCTTCGACCCGGAGCTCACGTAGCTGACCTGGCTGTTGGTGGCGCTGCCCCGCTGGCTGAAGAGGGTGCGCACGTCGTCGAGCCGGGTCTTGAAGGCGGTGTCGAACTTGGTCGTGTCGAAGGTGAGCTTCCCGTCGGTCCCGATGCTCACCCCCGCCATCGCGGCGGTGGAGAGGTCGGCCGGGGCGCCGCCGATCGAGCCCAGCAGCTCGCGCGAGAGGGTCGACTTGACCGTCTTGAGGATCTGGTCGGCGAACAGGGTCGGCGCCGCCTTCCCCTGCGCCGGCGGGGTCTGCTGGGTCGTCACGAAATCGACCAGCTTGTTCCACGCATCGACGAAGCCCTGCATCGAGGCCTTGGCCGCGTCGGAGGAGTGCTCGATCGTCAGGTTGGTGATCGCCCCGTCCTCCTGGGCGACCAGGTTGAGGGTGACCCCGCCGATGGCGTCGGTCACGGTGTTGCCCGCGCGGGTCATCGCCACGCCGTCCACCGAGAACTGGGCGTCGGCGCCGGCCACCAGCACCGCGCCGGCCTGGATGGCATTGGCCCCGTCGGTGAGGCCGAGCGCCTGGGGCGCGCCGCCCGAGACGTTGGCGAGGGTCATCCCCGCCGCGCCGGTGGCATCGCTGGTGAGCACCAGCCGGAAGTGGGTCGCGTCCACCTGGAGGATCGAGGCGGAGACCTTGCTCGCGCCCGCGCCGGTGTTGACGGCGTTGATCTTGTCGCGGAGCGTGGTGAGCGTATCGCTCGCCTCCACGTTCACGGTGGCGCCATTGAGGGTGAAGCTGCCCGCGCCGAGACCCAGCGCGGACGTGGGGCTGCCATAGCTCGTGGAGCCCAGCTTCTGGGCCTGGGCCAGCCG
The DNA here is from genome assembly GCA_035549935.1 of Gemmatimonadales bacterium. Classification (GTDB taxonomy): domain Bacteria; phylum Gemmatimonadota; class Gemmatimonadetes; order Gemmatimonadales; family GWC2-71-9; genus JADJOM01. The sequence goes on along the minus strand of DASZPT010000147.1, from coordinate 12,967 downwards.
GGTCACCTGGATCTGGTAGGTGCCGGTGGCCGAGTTGCTGTTGCCGCTCGCGGTGACGAGCGGACGGGTGCCGCTGATCGCCGCGATGCTGGCGGAGACGGCGTCGAACGCCGCGCCGGTCCGGAGGTCCTTGACCGCGGACTGGAGCGCGGTGAGCAGGGTCTTGTACTGGCCGAAGGCGGTGACCTGGTCCTTGTAGGTCTGTTCCCGCGCCCGGAGCGTGACCGCCGGCTGGCTCTCGTTGCTGATGATCTGGTCGATCAGCGAGCGATAGTCGACGCCGCTGATGAGCCCCGAGACTGCCCCTGCCGGTTGCGTGGTGGCCATGCCGTCCCATCCCTTCTCTATGACGAGTCCCTCGAAGGCCGGTGGATTGGCCTCCGAGGGGTGGTCGCGTCAGTGCACGTCGAACCAGCCGGTGAACTACTGGAGGAGCTTGAGCACCGTCTGCGGCGCCTGGTTGGCCTGGGCGAGCATCGCCGTGCCAGCCTGCTGCAGGATCTGGTTCTTGGTGAAGACCGTCATTTCGTACGCCATGTCGGCGTCGCGAATCACGGACTCCGCGGCCTGGGTGTTCTGCACCAGGTTGGCGACGTTCGCCGAGGCGTAGTCGATACGGCTCTGGGCCGCGCCGACGGTGCCGATGGCGGTGCCGACCTTGGCCAGGGCGGCGTCGATGCGCGACAGCGCGGTCTGCGCGTTCGCGGCGCTGGTGAGCGCGGTCGAGAGGTTGAACGCGCCGCCGTTGTTCAGGTCGAGGCCGGTGGCCTGCTGGGTGCGCAGGTCGATGCCGGACACGGACACGAGGTCGCTCGACCCGTAGTTACCGCTGCTGCTGACCATGAACGACCCGCTCGCGGCGGCAGTCACCACCACGGTCAGGCCGTTGAGGCCCGCCGCGCCGGCCCAGCCGGCGTTGCCGTCCACGGTGATGCCGAAGTTCGAGAACACCACGCTGGAGCGCGCCGTGGCCGAGATGCCGGTCACGATCTGCGACACGCTGTCCGACGCCCGGGTCAGGGTCGCCGCCGCCGCGCCAGACGCGAAGGTGTAGGTGCCGACCGCGGCGCCGTTGAGCTTGATGTCCGCCACGTTGCCCGCCGCCGTGGTCCAGGCGGTCGAGTTGGTCTTGTCGAGCCCGGAGCCGAACCCACCGTTGGTGAGCGCGGTGCCGTTGTACGTGGTGGTCGCGGCGATACGGTCGATTTCCGACACCAGCGAGTCGAACTCCGCCTGCAGCTTCGGAGCTTCCTGGCCGACGTTGGCCGAGTTGGCCTGCGCCGCAAGCTCCTTCATACGGTCGAGGATCGTCGCCACGGTGTTCAGGGCGCCGTCGGCGACCTGGAGCATCGAGTTCGCCTGGCTCGCGTTCCGCTGCGCCTGCTGCAGCGCACGGACGTCGGAACGCAGCTTGTTGGCGATGGCGAGACCGGCCGCATCGTCCGCCGAACGATTGATCCGGAAGCCGCTGGACAGCTTCGTGATCGACTTCTCCAACAGGCCCGAGGTCATGCTCAGGTTCTTGTAGGCGTTGTTGGCGGCGGTGTTGGTCTGAATGCTAGGCATGGAACGAATCTCCTGGACCTGCACATATCGGAGCGTCCCTGCTCCGCCCTGCGGTAGAACGGCCCTGAGTGGCCGTTGAAGAGGCTATCGGCGGAACCGGGGGGAACTTGAGGGGAAGGGGGACGGGGCTGCCGGGGCGGGTAGGGTGAAGTTGCCGGGGGGGCGGGCGGGCGGGTAGGCGGGCAGGCGGGTAGGCGGGTAGGGATGCGGCGGCAGAAGTGCCGTCTCGCTGCTGCAACTAACAGTGGAGCAACACCTTAACCACTACCCGCCTTCCCGCCTACCCGCCTGCCCCCGTCGTGGCCCCCACCTTGCCCTTGCACCCCTCGACCCAGTCCGCCAACCCGGCCCCAGGACGGAATGCCGATGCTCAAGAGTGCAGTGTCCGGCGCACAGGATGTCGCCACTCTGCTCCGTACCGCCGTTCAACTCCACCAGGCGGGACGCCTGCGGGAGGCCGAACCCTTATATAAGGAAGTCCTGGCGGTCTCCCCCGATCACCCGGATGCCCTCCATCTCTCCGGGGTCCTGGCCCACCAGGCCGGCCACCACGTCGAGGCCCTCGAGCTGATCGACCGGGCCATCGCCCGGTCGCCCAACTTCACCGACGCCCACAACAACCGGGGGAATGTCCTCCGGGTCCTCGGCCGCCCCGAGGAGGCCATCGCGGCCTACCGGCAGTCGATCACCCTCGCGCCCGCGCACGCGCTCCCCTGGTCCAATCTCGGCAACGCCCTCCGCGATCTCGGCCGCCTCGACGAGGCGATCCGGGCCTATCGCGAGGCGATCAACCGCCGCCCCGAATTCGCCGAGGCACACCTCAACCTCGGCATCGTGCTGCAGGAGCAGGGCAAGGCGACCGAGGCGCTGACCGCCTTCACCTCCGCCACCCGGGCCCGGCCCGACTTCGCGCCGGCGCACGACAGCCTCGGCAACGCCCTCCGCGATGCCGGCCGGCTCGAGGAAGCGATCGAAGCGTACCGCCGCGCCGTGGCGCTCGACCCCGCCTACACCACCGGCTACTGCAACCTGGGCGCGGCGCTCTGGCAGGCGGGGGAATACCGGGAGGCCGCGGATGTGCTGCAGGCGGCCCTCGCCCTCGACCCCAACCGCCCCGAGGCCCACAACCACATGGGCAACGTCTGCAAGTCGCTGGGCTACCTCAACCAGGCGCTCTCGGCCTACCGGCAGGCGCTGGCGCTCAAGCCCGACTTCGCGGTCGCCCACTTCAACCTCGGCGTGCTCCTGGGCGAGCTCGACCAGCCCGCCGAGGCGCTGACCGAGTACAAGGCCGCGCTGGGGTTCGCGCCCGAGTTCGCCGATGCCCATTCGAATCTCGGCGCGACCCTGATGCGGCTCGACCGGCCGGCGGAGGCGATCACCGCCTACCGCCGGGCCCTCGAGCTCAAGCCCGACTTCGCCGGGGCCTGGTACAACCTCGGCAATGCCCTCTCGGAGGAGTGCCGCCCGCGTGAGGCGGTCGCCGCCTTCGACCGCGCGATCGCGATCGAACCCGACTACGCGATGGCCCACTGGAACCGGGGGCTCGCCCATCTCACCGCCGGCGACTATGCGAAGGGATGGGAGGGCTACGAGTGGCGCTGGCGGGTGGCCGACCTCAAGCTCACCGAGCGGAGTTTTCCCTTCCCGCGCTGGAAGGGTGAACCGCTCGCCGGCAAGACCATCCTGATCCATTCGGAGCAGGGGCTCGGCGACACGCTCATGTTCGCCCGCTACATCCCGCTGGTCATGGCCCGCGGTGGCCGGGTGGTGCTCGAGTGCCAGGCGCCGCTCACCCGGCTCCTCGAGGCGATGCCGAGTGTCGCGCAGGTCGTGGCCCAGGGGGATCCGCTGCCCCAGGCCGACTACCACGCGCCGCTGCTCTCCCTGCCCGCGCTCTTCGGCACCCGGCTCGGCTCGATCCCCGACGAGTTGCCCTATCTCCCGAGCTGGACCTGGAGCAACCGGGTCCCGGTGCTGCCGGACGGGAAGGGGCTCAAGGTGGGCATCGTGTGGGGCGGGGCCGCCAAGCCCACCCGCAAGCGGTCGATCCCGCTCACCCAGCTGGAGCCACTCTTCGGGCTGCCGGGCATCACCTGGTACAGCCTCCAGATGGGCGAGCACGCCGCGCAGCTCATGGACCTCCCGGAGACGCGCCGGCCGCACAACCTCGGCCCCCAGATCCGCGACTTCTTCGACACCGCGGCCCTGGTGGGCCAGCTGGACCTGGTCATCTCGATCGATACCTCGGTGGCGCACCTGGCCGGTGGGCTCGGCGCCAACCTGTGGGTGATGGTGATGTCGGCCCCCGACTGGCGCTGGGTGAGCGGGGACGTGGAGTCGCCCTGGTATCCCCGGGCCCGGCTCTTCCGCCAGCCCCGCCCGGGTGACTGGGCCGCGGTGATCGAGGAGGTCCGGCGGGCCCTGATCCAGACGGTGCAGTCGTCCGAGGCAGTCTAACAATTTCCGGAGCTACCCGATGACGGCAGTCCCGTTCGCCGCGACGGAACCCGAGACGCCGGCCGAGCGACTTTCCTTCGAGGCCCACGGCCGCCCATTCGCGGTGACCTATCCCTCGAGCGAGGTCATGCGCGCCATCGTGCGCGAGATCCTCGAGGGCCGGGAGTATCCCCGGCTCACCCTGCCGGACGGGCCGCCGGGCGTCATTCTCGATATCGGCGCGAATATCGGCGCGACCGCGGTCTACTTCCGGGCCGCCTATCCCGGGGCCCGTATCGTCTGCTTCGAGCCCTCGGCCGAGAACTTCGTCTGGCTCGCCGCGAACGCGCGCGACCTGGACGGGGTCGAGGTCTATCCCTATGGGCTGTTCGACCGGGACACCGAGTGCCCACTCTACACCGGCGAAAGCCAGTCCGCCCAGAACTCGGTGATCCCGAATGCCGGGACCACCAGCCGGCACGAGACGGTGCAGCTGCGCTCGGCCGCGGAGGAACTGGCGGCGCGGGGCGTCACCGAGGCGTCAATCGTGAAGATCGACACCGAGGGGTGCGAGCTGCCGATCCTCCGGAGCCTGCTCCCGGCGCTCCGCCGCCTCGACGTCCTCATGATCGAGTATCACTCGGAGGAGGATCGCAAGGCGATCGACGCGCTCCTGGCCGAACGGTTCCTGCTGCTCTCCTCCTCGGCCCACCAGCTCCACCAGGGCCGGGTCACCTATCTGGCGCGCGAGGTGGCGCGGCGCCACCCGGGGCTCGAGGCGGCCCGGATCGCCCCGATCGGGAGCGACGGCCGGCCGGACTCGATGACGTCGGTCACCCTGACCTTCGAGACCGACGCGGGGCGGAAGGGGATCGACCTGCTGCTCGACCGGTCGAGCTACACCCAGCGGATCATGCTCGCGGCCCTCGAGTCGGGGCAGTTCTACGAGCCCGAGGTGTCGTACTTCTTCACCAACGTCCTCCAGCCGGGGGACACGGTGGTCGATATCGGGGCCCACATCGGGTACTTCAGCATGATCGCGGCGCGGGTGGTGGGACCGGCCGGCCGGGTCTATGCGTTCGAGCCGGAGCCGTCGAACTACCGGCGGCTGCGCGACCACCTGGTCCAGAACGGACTCGAGATGGTGAAGAGCTTCAACGTCGCGCTCGGCGCGGTGCCGGGCGAGGCGCAGATGTATTTCAACGCCGACAACGACGGCGGGCACGCCCTCTGGGACGTGGCCCGGCACCAGCTGTGCGAGCGGACCCGCGAGCAGGGGAAGCGGATCCCGGTGCAGGTGGTGGTGCTGGACCATGTGCTGGCCGGCCTCGAGCCGGAGCGGGGGCCCCGGCTCATCAAGATCGACGCGGAAGGGATGGAGTACGAGATCCTCAAGGGCGCGCTGCGGACGATCCTGGGCCACGCGGTGCCGTTCATCATCTGCGAGGTGAACCGCTTCGCGCTCGAGCAGATGGGCGCGAGCGAGTCGAAGCTCCGGCAATTCATGCGGCTGATCGGCTACCAGGTCTCGCTGCTCAAGCCGGATGGCACCGGGCTCAAGCCGCTGGCGGATGACGAGTTCATCGAGTCGGAGAACGTGTTCAACCTGCTGTTTCATCATGAGCAGTGAGGAGTGATGGGTGAGGGGGCAGGGTGAGGTTGTTCCTCCTCGCCCTGCCCCCTCGCCCCGTTCGCCTCCCGCAGGCACGCCCCCTGCTTCCACCTCTCCCGTCCAACCGCTCCACCATTCCGCAGGCCCACTGTCACCCTCCCCTGGAGTGATCGTGCGTATCGCCTTGCTGCTCCTCATGTTCGTCACCACCATCGCGGCTGCCCAGCGGCGGCCACCCGCGCTCTACTTCCAGGCCGGAGGCGAGGGCCTCGGGCTCAGCGCCAACCTCGATGTCGGTGTGACACAGTCGCTTCGACTGCGGGGCGGGGCGGGATGGTTCTGGACCGCGGTCACGGTGCCGCTCACGGCCAGCTATCTGATCGGAAGCCGGGGCTCGACGCTCGAGGTGGGCGGCGGGGCGACCATTCTCGCGGGGCCGCCGGACCGGACCCCTAACAGTGGCCTCGCCGATATCCTCACGGACGCGGTCTTCTTCGAGGGCGTCGGCACGAAGGTCTTCGCGGTGGGGATTCTCGGCTGGCGGTACCACCCGAAGGATGGCGCGGTGATCCGGGTGACGGCGACGCCGTTCTACGGCAATGGGCGGGCGGTGTTCTTCGCGGGGGCGAGCCTGGGGTTCACCTTCTGAGCCGACCCGGGGTCAGCGGCCGGCGAACTCCCAGTGGCCCGTGGGGGCCGCGACCTGATCGATCACCCGGGTGATGTCGCCGACCCGGCGGGCCCAGGTCCACTCCTCCAGCATGTGCTGCGCGGCGGCGGCCCCCTTCGCGCGGGCCTCCTCGCGATGGACATAGGCATGCTCCATCAGCGCGAGCAGCTCTTCCAGGTCGGATTCGCCCCAGCCCTCGTACCCGCGGTAGAGCGGGCAGCCGCCCTTCACCGGCCCCTGGCGGGTGAGCGGATAGCTGCGTTCCGGTGCGACCAGGTCGAGGTGCCCGGTGTTGGCGGAGAGAATGCTCGGGACGCCGCACGCCATCGCCTCCATCGCGACGAGGTTGGTCCCGCCCTCCGCCCGGTTGGGGAAGATGGCGAGATCGGCGTCGCGGTAGAGCGGGGCCATCGCCCAGTTGGGGAGCGGGCCGACTTCCACGAAGGAGCCCGCGGGGACCCCGTTGGCGAGCAGCCACTCGCCGATGAGCAGGTGCCCGGAGGGGTCGGTCCGTGGGAGGCCCTGGACCAGCCCCGATATCTCGAGGCCGGCCATCGTGGCGGGCCAGGCGTTGTGCCAGGCGGCGAGGAGGAGCGCGTCGGGATGCCGGCGGACGAACTGCCGGAACGCCGCGATCACGAGGTCCTGCCCCTTGCGATACTCGAGCTTCCCGCCGGAGAAGATCACGAACCGGCGCTCGAGCAGTCCTGACCGGGGGCCGGGATGGAAGGCCGCGGGGTCGATGCCCTGCGGCGCGAGGTGCACGTTGCCGAGTCCGTGCTGCCGGAGGAGCGAGGCATTCCACCCCGAGCCGGCGATGAGCGCCTGGTAGCGGCCGGCCCGCTCCAGGGCCTCGGGAGTGAGCGCCGTATCCTCGAAGAAGAGGACGCCCACATTCCGCCGGGCCTGGATCCGGGTGCTCACCGGGTGCGGCTCGAAGGCCGCGTCCAGGCCGCGCAGCACCGGATAGGCGCAGTCGAGACCGGCGCCGCTCGTGCGGAGCAGGGCGCCGAGCTGCTGCTGCTCGAGGGAGACCTGGTGCAGGAGCGCCTGCGCGACCGGCGAGCAGCCGGCGAGGTCCGGCGCCATGAGCAGCGTCGGATGGCGGCCCTGGCGGAGCAGCTGCAGCGTGAGATTGAGCCCGAACACGCCCCAGCCGGTGCTGGTGTTGACCGGCCAGTCGATCAGGAGCTGCGGAACCGTCACGCCACCCGGCTCCGCAGGTCGATCGGGTGCCGGGTGTGGTAGCGCGGGTCGTCCTGGATCACCTGCCGGGCCTGGCGGGTCACGAAGTCGATGACCAGGGGGCCCTGCAGGTTCGCGGTGCACTCCTCCCGGGGACCCCTGGGCAGGGTCACGATGGCGAGCGCGGCCATGTCAGGGGTGCGCGACTCGGGGACGTCGGGGGCATCCACTACGTACCCGGGGAAGAACAGGAACGGGTCCACCAGCAGGAAGATGAGCGCGCCGTCGTCCACGTTCTGGAACCAGAAGACGCCTTCGGGCGAGGCCGGCAGCAGGACGAAGCGGCGCTCGCCCGCGAAGCCGAGCATCCCCTCCGGCATCGTGAGGATCTGGTCCTGGGGAAGATGGAGCGGCCCGAAGAGGCGGCTCGCCACGAACACGCTGTCCGCGGTCTCGGCGGAACGGTCCACGGGGGCGGTCACCGCAGGTAGTCCGTCAGCGAGGTGTTGAGCACCCGCGAGGCGGAGAGCATCGCCGCCTGCAGGGTGTTCTGGAGGCCCACGAACTTCGTGGTGGCCTCCTCGATGTCGATGTTCTGGAGATCGCCCTTGCGGAGCGTCAGGTTGGTTTCCAGCGCGTCGGAGTTCTGCATGGCGGACTCGATCTGGCGCACCCGCGCCCCGTTGGTGCTGAGCAGCGTCTGGACGTTCGTGAAGGCGGAATCGATGCCGGCCGCCGTGAGACCTACCGTGGACGAGGTCCCGGTGCCGAGCTGGGTGCTCAGCGCCTGCAGGCTCGAGAGCACGCCGCTGTTCACCAGCAGTTCCCGGCCGGTGTGGGTGGTGGCCACCTGGTAGCCCTGGCCGATCTCGGCCTTGCGGACCCCGTCATCGCCGAAGTAGGTGCCCGTGGCGTCGAAGGGGGCGGTAGTCACCATGTCGCCGGCGAAGATGTATTCGTTGCCCACCTGGGTATTCCCGAGCTGCACCACCTGCTCGATGATCCGGTCGACCTCGGCCTTGGCGGCGGCGCGCGAATCGGCGGTGCCGCTGGCGGAACCTTCCTGCAGGGCAAGTTCCTTCGCCCGCGTCATGAGGTCTGTGATCTGGCCGAGTGCGGCCTCTTCGGCGTCTGTGCGGGTTCTGGCGGCGGAGGAATTCCGGCGGTACTGCTCGATCCCGCGGAGGGCCCGGTCGGCGGTCATGACCTGGGAGCCGGCGAGGGGATCCTCGCTCAGGCGTTCAAACCGTTTGCCGGTCGAGACTTGGTTCTGGGCCTCTGCAAAACCGGCGAGGTTGCGCTGCAGGTTCTGGAGAACCCGACTCTGCAACAGGCTGTTCGAAATCCGCATACCGAGCCTTCCGTGGCGGTCACCACTCAATGCCGAGCGTCCCCGGGGAGGGTGGCAATATTTTCCGTATCGGCTAAATTGCTGGAAACTTGAGTAGTTGCGTTGCCGGCTGCGGGCACGCTGTCCTGGACGGGGCTCCCCCTACCTCTTCCCTCCCGCCGACCGCCGCTGCAACGTCATCGCGGCGTGTGTTCGATTCCTTCGGGGAGTCGGGGGGCGTATGGCGACCATTCTCTGCGTCGACGACGAGCCGGCCACAGGCGTCGTCCTCGAGCACCATCTCACCAAGATCGGGCATCGGCCGCTCCTCGCGGCGAGCGTCGAAGAGGCGCTCAAGACCATCGCCCGGACCCCCGTCGATCTCATCATTGCTGACTACCGGATGCCCAAGGCGACCGGTCTCGACCTGCTCGGGGTCCTGGAGAAGGAGGGCTACCAGGTCCCGGTCATCATCATGACCGGCTACTCCAGTATCGAACACGCGGTCATCTCCATTAAGTCCGGCGCCATCGACTACCTGACCAAGCCGATCCGGCCGGAAACCCTCGAGATCGCGGTGACCCAGGCACTGGAGATGATGCGGCTCCGCCGGGAGAACGACCAGTTCCGCCGCGAGATCAACAAGTTCCGGTCGACCCGGTCCCTGATCGGCGAGAGCCAGCCCTTCCGGCGGGTGATGGAGACCATCGCCACCGTCGCCCCCACCAAGGCGACGGTGCTGCTCGAGGGCGAGTCGGGGACCGGCAAGGAGCTCTTCGCCCGGGCGATCCACGACCAGAGCCCCCGGCACGACGCCCCGTTCATCAGCATCAACTGCGCGGCGATGCCCGAGGGGCTGGTGGAGAGCGCGCTGTTCGGCCATGAGAAGGGCGCCTTCACCGGGGCGACGATGCGGACGGCGGGCGCCTTCGAGCGGGCCCATGGCGGGACGCTCCTGCTCGACGAGGTCTCGGAGATGCGACTCGACCTTCAGTCGAAGCTGCTGCGGGTGATCCAGGAGCACGAGTTCGAGCGGGTGGGCGGGCACCAGCCGATCCGGGTGGACGTGCGGCTCATCGCCACGACCAACCGCGACCTCAAGGCGGAGGCGGACGCCGGCCGGTTCCGAAGCGACCTGTTCTACCGGCTCAACGTGGTGCCGATCAAGACGCCCCCGCTCCGCGATCGGAAGGAGGATGTCCCGGTCCTGGTGCAGCACTTTGCGCGGCGGGCGGCGGAGGAGATCGGGGTCTCGGTGACGGGGGTGGCGCCGGAGACGATCGATCTCCTGCTGCGACACTCCTGGCCCGGCAATGTCCGCGAGCTCGCCAACGCGGTGGAGCGGGCGGTGATCCTCTCGCGGGGCGGGGTGCTGCGGCCGGAGGCGTTCCAGGGCATTCTCGAAGCGGTGGTCCACCGTCCCGCGGCGCCGGCGCCGGCCCTCGTGGCGGCGGCGTCTGGCTCGGCGACCCCGGCACCGACGGCCGGCGACGTCCCGGCCCAGCCCTTCAACCTGGATGAGCTGGAGCGCCAGGCGATCGACCGGGCCCTCGCGGCGACGGGCGGAAACCGGACCCGGGCGGCGAAGCTGCTCGGGATCTCCGAGCGGACGCTGCGCAACAAGCTGAATGGGCCGAGGGAGGAGGCGGTGGCGGAGAGCTAACCTGAGGCGGGAGGCCGGAGGCCGGAGTCATTTGGGTCGCGCCTTGAGTGATGTGATCAGGCCTTTGAGCATGCGGCTGATCTGCTGGGCCTCGGCGTCGAGTGGGGACCACTGTTCGGCCTGCAGGTAGCCCAGATCGCGGGCAATAAGGAGTTGGCATTCGACCTCCCGAATCGACCCGCGCGCGATAGAGAGGAAATGCCCGTATTCACCTGGAGTGACCCGCCCGGTTCCTTCCACGATGTTGGACACTGCCGAAATCGCCGCCCGCCTCAGTTGTGAGCACAATCCAAATCGCTCATCGGAAGGAAATGTCCGGGTGATCCGGTAGATCTCCATGGTCAGTCCGTGGGCCTTCCGCCAGACGGTCAGCTCTCTGTAGTCGCTCATGCTTGAAGGTTCTGGAGAGGCGGGCTGGCAGGCCTAACCCAATCGTCACCCTGACGTGCCCTTTCAACCCCTGCCTCCGCCGGCCTCCCGCCTCCGGCCTTCCTCCTGCCCCGGAAACTTCTGCCACCGACCCCTCCCGCTTCTTCCGCCCAGCTTCCCGGTTCGTCGATAGGTTGACCTCCGGCCTGACTGGTCCAACTCGCTGGCCAGCAACGTATTAACTCAAAGCCGCAACCCCAAACCCGAAGTTGGCCCCGCGCTTGCTTTCCCCCCAGCGGACCATTCCAACGAGGCGGACATGTTTTCTGCGCTCTTCGGGGCTCAGACTCGGATCGGCAACCTGCGCTGGAGTCTGGACGACTCCAGTACCGCCCATAAGGGCATCGCGGCGCGGGTAGCCGGCGCGCTCGAGTCGAGCGGGAATACCGATTTCGATCAGGCCCTCGCCAAGCAGGGGAAGCAGGCGCCCAAGGTGGACATCGAGAAGGAGATGGTGGACCTCGCCAGCACGCAGATCCGGTACGATGCCAGTGCCAAGCTGCTGCAGCAGGCCTACCAGGGACTCCGGGTCGCGATCAAGAACAATGGCTAGGATCTTCGGCGCCTCGAACTGGCCGCCGCGGCCGGTGCGCACCCTGCTTCGCCCCCTCGGCATCAGCGGCGGGGGCATGAGCGCCATGAGCAAGGCGCTCGATGTCATTTCGCAGAACATCTCCAACGCGGAGACCACCCGCACCCCCGAAGGCGGGCCCTACAAGCGCCAGGTGGTGGTCTTCCAGCCCGATGGCAGCGGCGGCGTGAAGGCCGCGCAGGTGGTGCAGGACACCCGTCCCGGGTCGGAGGACTACGACCCGGGCCACCCCGACGCCGACGCCAACGGGTTCGTGAAGCGTTCGAATGTCGATATCAACACCGAAATCGTGGACCTGATGATCGCGCGCCGGGTGCACGAAGCCAACGCCACGGTGTTCCAGTCGGCGAAGGAAATGCTGAAGCGCGCCATCGATCTCTGAGCGAGTCACCATGAGCATCTCCGGACTTCCGCCGCTGGGCGGCGCGAATCGAGTGGCCAGTGCGTACGGCGTGGCGCCCAGCCGGGTGAACCGGCCGGTCGAGGCGCCGGGCGCCGGGGTCGACGGCGCCGCCTCGGCCAAGCCCGCCGGCATCCCCCTCTCCGCGGTCCTCAACGACGAGGAGCGAGCCTACTTCGACCAGCTCGAGGCGATGGGGCCCATCACCTACGGGCCGAGCCGGCGGGGCGGGATGGTGCCCGACGCGCCACGCGGTCTCCGGCTGGACGTCCGGGGCTGAGGCATGAGCTCCCCGATCCGTCCCGATGGGCCGCGCTTCACCCCGCTCGACCGGGTGCTCGACCGGTTCGAGGCGCCCACGAGCGGTCCGTCGTTCGCGGACACGCTGACGCGGGTGGTGAACGACACCCAGCAGATGCAGGAGGACGCGACCAGCCTGATCGGGCGGTTCGTGCGCGGGGAGCCGGTGGAGCTGCACCAGGTGATGGCCGCGAGCGAAGAGGCGGGCATCGCCCTCGAGTTCCTGGTCGAAATGCGGAACAAGGTCACCGATGCGTACCGCACGGTGATGAACATGCAAATCTGACCCCTAAGGGTTCATGACCAACGCCATTCCCCCGGCCATGCTGGACGGAGTCAGACGGATGAGCGGTACCCGGCGCTTCCTCACCTTCGGTGCCCTGCTCGCGGCCCTCGCCATCATCTGGGTCGTGACCCGGTATGGCTCGGCGCCCGCGCTGGTGCCGCTCTACTCGGGCGTGGATCTCCGCGAGGTGTCGGGGATGACCGAGGCGCTGCAGAAGGCCGGGATTTCCTACGAGCTGGGCGCCGGCGGCACCACCATCCTGGTGCCCGAGGCCTCGGCGGCGCGGGCCCGCGTGGCGCTGGCCAAGGTGGGGCTGCCGAGCCGTGGCGGCCAGATCGGCAACGAGATCTTCGACCGGCCCAGCCTCGGGCTGACGTCGGACGAACTCCGCACCCGGGAGCGGCTGGCCCTGGAGGGCGAGCTGGCCCGCACCATCGGCGAGCTGGACGGGGTGGACCGGGCCACGGTGCACCTGGCCCTCCCGCCCGAGAGCCC
>DASZPT010000146.1:0-36423 GCA_035549935.1 Gemmatimonadales bacterium | reverse complement strand
AATGATCTGGTCGGTATCGACGTTGGCGCGATCGAGCGGGGCGACGATGCCGGTGTGCTTCACGAACGGTTCCATGATCAAGCGTTGTCGTTCTGGGTTCCGCGTTCCGCGTTCCGCGAAAGACCGGGGAGGAGAGGAGTTCCGCGCCCGGAGTTCCGCATGAGCATTCGGCCCCTGCCCATACGGAATCCGGATTGCAGCGTTGCGCACGCAGAACGCGGAACGCAGAACGCAGAGCGTCTATACCAGCGCCGGCTCATCCGCATACTCCCAGTTCCGCACGTCGGTGAGGCAGCCGGTGATCGCCGCGGCGGCGGCCATCGCCGGGCTCATGAGATGGGTCCGGCCGCCCTTGCCCTGGCGCCCCTCGAAGTTCCGGTTCGAGGTGGCGGCGCATCGCTCGCCCGGCGCGAGGATATCGGGATTCATGCCCAGGCACATGCTGCACCCGGCGTTCCGCCACTCGAAGCCGGCCTCGAGGAAGACCCGGTCGAGCCCCTCCCGCTCCGCCTGGGCCTTCACCTGCATCGAGCCCGGCACCACCATGGCACGCACCGAGGAGGCCACCCGCCGGCCCCGGACCACCCGTGCGGCCTGCCGCAGGTCGTCGATCCGGGCGTTGGTGCAGCTGCCAAGGAAGACCCGGTCGACGGGGATCCCCTCGAGCGACGCTCCGGCCGTGAGTCCCATGTACGCCAGGGCCCGGGCGGTGGCGTCCCGTTCGGCGGCGGTGGCGCACGCCGCCGGATCGGGGACGCGGGCCGTGATCGGCGCCACCATCCCCGGGTTGGTCCCCCACGTCACCATCGGGGCGACCGCCGCCGCGTCGACCTCCACCACCGTGTCGAACCGCGCCTCGGGGTCGCTCACCAGCAAGCTCCACCGGTCGACGGCGCTCGACCAGGCCTTCCCCCGCGGCGCCTTCGGCCGCCCCATCAGGTAGGCGAAGGTGGTCTCGTCCGGCGCGATCATGCCGGCCCGGGCACCGGCCTCGATCGACATGTTGCACACCGTCATCCGTCCTTCCATCGAGAGCGCCCGGATCGCGGGGCCGGTGTACTCCACCACGTGCCCGGTCGCGCCGTCGGTGCCGATCGTGCCGATCAGCGCCAGGATCAGGTCCTTGGCGCTCACTCCCGGCGCGGCGGTCCCGGTGAAGCGGGCCTCCATCGTGCGCGGACGGGAGAACAGGACGGTCTGCGTCGCCAGCACGTGCTCCACGTCGCTGGTTCCGATCCCGAACGCGAGCGCCCCGAAGGCGCCGTGCGTGCTGGTGTGAGAGTCGCCGCAGACGATCGTCATGCCCGGCTGGGTCGCGCCCAGCTCCGGCCCGATGACATGCACGATCCCCTGCCGGGCCGAGGCGAGGTCGTAGAGCTCGATCCCGTAGGCGCGCGCGTTCTCGATCAGAAGCTCGACCTGCCGGCGCGAAATCGCGTCGGCGATCGGGAGGCTCCGGTCACCAGTCGGGACGTTGTGATCCACCGTCGCGAGGGTGAGGTCGGGCCGGCGCACCCGCCGCCCGGCGAGCCGCAGCCCCTCGAACGCCTGCGGTGAGGTGACCTCGTGAACGAGGTGCAGGTCCACGTAGAGGAGCCCGGGTCCTCCCTCGTTCTGGTGAACGAGGTGGGCGTCCCACAGCTTGTCGAACAGCGTCCGTCCTGGCATGCGAGAGTTCCGAGTTCCGGGTTCCGGGTTGCGCGAGTCTCAGGCCTTGGCGGCGGGGGCCGCCTTGGCGGCGCCGCCACTCGGAACCCGGAACTCGGAACTCGGAACCTCTTTCTCCGCCGCCTTCGCCTTCCCCTCCTCCGACCAGGGCATCATCGCGCGGAGTTGCCTGCCCACCACCTCGATCTGGTGATTCGCGTCGGCGGTGCGCATCCGGGCGAAGTTCTTCCCGCCGCTCCGGTGCTCGGCCAGCCACTCCTTCGCGAAGGCGCCGCTCTGGATCTCGCCCAGGATTCGCTTCATCTCGGCCCGGGTCTCGTCGGTGACGATGCGCGGGCCGCGGGTGTAGTCCCCGTATTCGGCCGTGTCGCTGATCGAATAGCGCATGAAGCCGAGCCCGCCGCGGTAGATCAGGTCGACGATGAGCTTGAGCTCGTGAAGACACTCGAAGTAGGCCATCTCCGGACGGTAGCCGGCGGCCACCAGCGTCTCGAAGCCGGCCTTGATGAGGGCCGCGGTGCCGCCGCAGAGGACCGCCTGCTCGCCGAACAGGTCGGTCTCGGTCTCCTCCCGGAAGGTCGTCTCGATGACGCCGGCGCGGGTGCAACCGATGCCGGCGGCATAGGCCAGCGCGTTGGCGAGCGCGTTCCCGCTCGCGTCCTGGTGGATCGCCACCAGGCCCGGGACGCCGCGCCCACCCTCGAACTCGCTCCGGACCAGGTGCCCCGGCGACTTCGGCGCGATCATCGAGACGTCCACCTCCGCGGGCGGCGTGATCTCCTTGAAGTGAATATTGAACCCGTGGGCGAACATCAGGGTCTTGCCCTTGTGCAGCGCCGGGCCCACCGACTCATCGTAAATGGTACGGCCGTCCTGGTCCGGGACCAGCATCATGATCACGTCGGCCGCCTTCGCCGCGTCCGCCACCGGCAGCACCTGGAGCCCGGCCGCCTCGGCCTTCTTCCAGCTGTTCCCGCCCGGGCGGAGCCCGACGATCACTCTCGCCCCGCTGTCCCGCAGGTTGAGGGCGTGGGCATGGCCCTGGCTCCCGTAGCCGATGATGGCGATCGTCCGGCCCTTGAGACGGCTCGGGTCGGCATCCCGGTCGTAGTAGATCCTGGGGCCGGGGCTGGGACGGTCGCTCGTGGAAGTCATCAGAAACTCCGCAAGTAAGAATGGTGATCAGGCGGGAATCGCCCGGGGAACCCGGGGGAGTGGCCGTGCGGCCCGTCCCCCGCTCTGGGCATCCGGGGCGGGACGGGCGAGGGCGATCGCGCCACCCCGCACGACCTCCAGCACCCCGAACGGCTCGAGCGCCCGGAGCAGCGAGACCAGGGTGGCGGGCGCGGCGGTGGCCTCGAGGACGACGTCGGTCGCCGATTCTTCCACCACCCGGGCCTGGTACAGTTCGGCGGTATCGAGCACCGCGGCGAGCTCGGCGGGGGAGACCCGCACCCGCACGAGCGCGTGCTCGCGGGTGAGGCAGTCGCCCTCCGGCATCACTGTCACCTCGAGGACCCCGACCATCTTCCGGAGCTGGTTCGCCATCCGGTCCACGGCGGCGGCGTCGGTCGCCACGATCGCGGTGAGGCGGACTACCCCGATCCGCTGGGACGGGCCGAGCGAGACGCTCGCGACGGCGAGGTTCCGCCGCCGCACGATCCCGATGGCGCGGTTGAGTGCCAGCATGTCGTCCTGCATCAGGACGGCGACGACCCACGAAGGCAGCGGCAGGGTCACGGCGTCTGGGCTCCGGCCGGCGCGGCCTCGATCGGTTCGGACAGGGACCCGCCCGGGGGAATCATCGGGAAGACGTTCGCCTCCTGCTCGATCATGAACTCCACCAGCGCGGGGCCCGGCTCGCGGGTCGCGCGCGCCACCGCCTCCTCGATCTGGCGGGCGTGCTCCACCCGGTAGCCGGCGATGCCGTAGGCCTCCGCCAGCTTCACGTAGTCCGGGCTCCAGATGGGCGTCGCCGAGTAGCGGCGTCCGTGGAAGAACTGCTGCCACTGCCGCACCATCCCCAGATAGCCGTTGTTGAAGATCCCCATCTTCACGGGGATCCCCTCCTGCACCATCGTGGCGATCTCCTGCATGTTCATCTGGAACCCGCCGTCCCCGGAGATGGCCCACACCGGCCGGTCGGGGCGCGCGAAGTGCACCCCCATGGCGGCGGGCACCGCGAAGCCCATCGTGCCGAGCCCGCCCGAGGTGATGTGGCTGTTCGGGTGGTTGTAGGGGTAGAGCTTCGCCACCCACATCTGGTGCTGGCCGACGTCGGACACCACCGTGCCCCGGCCGCCCGTCACTTCGTTGATCCCCTCGAGGATCGTCTCGGGGGCCATGTCGCCGCGGTAGTGCTCCCGCCGCACCCGCTCGAACCCGGCGATCTCCGCCTTCCAGGCCTGGCAGTCGCGCGCCTCCACCGCCCCGGCGAGCCGGCCCGCGATCTCGCGCGCTTCCCCCACGAGGCCCACCGCGACCGGGATGTTCTTCCCGATCTCGGAAGGATCGAGATCGACGTGGATGATCCTCGCCTGCGGCGCGAAGGCGGCGGTGTTGCCGGTGACCCGGTCGTCGAAGCGGAGCCCGATGCCGATGATCAGGTCGGCGTGCTGGATCGCGCGGTTGACGTGCACCTCGCCGTGCATGCCCGGCATGCCGAGATGCAACGGGTGGGACTCGGGGAAGGCGCTGATGCCGAGCAGCGTGGTGATGACCGGGATCCCGGTCTTCTCCGCGAGGGCGCGCACCTCGGCATAGGCATCGCCCAGGATCACGCCATGGCCGGCCATGATGAGGGGGCGCTGCGCCTCGTTGATCAGGCGCACCGCGGTGAGCAGCTGGGACTCGGGCGTGGCGTGGCGGCCGGGCGAGGCCCAGGCCTGTCCCGGCGCCGCGGCGGGGCCATGCCATTCCGCCTTCTGGTTCTGCACGTCTTTCGGCACGTCGATCAGGACCGGGCCGGGCCGTCCCTCGGTCGCGACGTAGAACGCCTCGCGCACCTTGTCGGCCAGCTCGGTGATGTCCTGCACCATCACGCTGTGCTTGGTGATGGGCAGCGTGATCCCGATGACATCGGTCTCCTGGAATGCGTCCCGGCCGATCATCCCGCGGGCCACCTGCCCCGTGAGGGCCACGACCGGCGAGCTGTCCATCTGCGCGGTGGCGAGGCCGGTGACGAGATTGGTCGCGCCCGGCCCGGAGGTCGCCACGCAGACGCCGGGCCGCCCCGACGCGCGGGCGTACCCGTCGGCGGCGTGCGCCGCGGCCTGTTCGTGCCGCACCAGGATATGGCGCAGCCGCTCCGACTCCGGCAGCGCGTGATAGAACGGCATGATCGCGCCGCCGGGATAGCCGAACAGCACCGACACCCCCTGCTCTTCGAGCAGCCGGCAGAGGATCTGGGCGCCGGAGAGAAGTTCGGTCATCGGGCGCGCTCCGGGGAACTCATCACACACCCCACAGGTGGGTTGCGTCGTACGCGGTGGCCTCGAGGCGCTCCGCATGGCGCTCCTTGTTGAGCGCGTGCACCAGCGCCCGGGCGCTCGCCTCGACGATGTCGGTCGAGGCCCCCTGGCCGGAGAGCGATTTCCCGCCGATGCGGCACTGCAGGAACACCTGGCCCACCGAGTCGCGGCCCGGCGTCACCGAGCGGAGCGAGAGGTTGATCACCTCGACGGGACGCTCCAGGATCTCGCTGATGGCGCTGAAGGCCGCGGCGATCGGCCCGTCGCCCTTCCCCTTCGCGCTGCGCTCCGCCCCCCACGGCCCGGACATCCGCACCTCGGCCTCGGCGGGGATGCTGCCGCAGATCACCCGCAGCTTGTGGATGTGGTATTCCTCGGGGGCGTCATGGAAGCTCCCATGGAGCAGCGCCAGCAGGTCCTCGTCGAGGATCTCGCGCTTGCGATCCGCCAGCGCGGTGAACTCCTGGTACAGCTCGGCCACCTTCGCCTCCGCCAGCTCGTAGCCCAGCTCGCGGTAGCGCTGCTCCAGCGCATGGCGGCCGGAATGCTTACCCAGGACCAGGGTCGAGCGCGGAATCCCGACCGACTCGGGCCGGATGATCTCGTAGGTGAGCCCGTTCTGCAGCACCCCGTGCTGGTGGATCCCCGCCTCGTGCGCGAAGGCGTTGCGGCCGACGATGGCCTTGTTGGGCTGGGGGAAGCTCCCGGTCAGGTACGACAGCAGCTGGCTGGTCCGGAAGATTTCGCGGGTGTTGATGTTGGTCTGGAAGGTCGCGAGACTCGGCCGGACCCGGCTCGCCATCACGATCTCCTCCAGGGCCGCATTCCCGGCCCGCTCGCCGATGCCGTTGATCGTGCACTCGACCTGCCCCACCCCGGCCTCGACCGCGGCCAGCGAATTGGCCACCGCGAGCCCCAGGTCGTCATGACAGTGGGCGCTCCAGATCACCCGGTCGCTTCCCGGCACCCGCTCCCGCACGGTGCGGAACATCTGGGCGTATTCGGCCGGGAGGGCGTAACCGACGGTGTCGGGGAGGTTGATGGTCGTCGCGCCCTCGGCAACCGCCATCGCGGCGACCTCGCAGAGGTAGTCGATATCGGTGCGGCTCGCGTCCTCGGCCGAGAACTCGACGTCGTCGGTGTACCGGCGGGCCTGCCGGATCGAGCGGCGGGCCAGCTCGAGCGCCTCCTCGCGGGTCATCTTGAGCTTGTGCTCGAGA
This sequence comes from Gemmatimonadales bacterium, assembly GCA_035549935.1. Taxonomy (GTDB): domain Bacteria; phylum Gemmatimonadota; class Gemmatimonadetes; order Gemmatimonadales; family GWC2-71-9; genus JADJOM01. Next base: position 30,065 of record DASZPT010000146.1, on the reverse strand, counting down.
TGGAGATCCGACGTGGAGATGAAGATGTGCAGGCGGCCGCGCGCCGCTTCGCGGATCGCCTCACCGGCCAGGTCGATGTCACGCTCGTGACACCGGGCCAGGGCGGCGATGACGGGGCGCCGGATCTCCTGCGCGATCTCGCGTACGCTCCGGTAGTCGCCCTCGGAGGCCGCGGGGAACCCGGCTTCCATCACGTCCACGCCGAGCTGCTCGAGCTGCCGGGCCAGCCGGAGCTTCTCCTCCGGGGTCATGGTGTTGCCGGGAGCCTGTTCGCCGTCGCGAAGGGTCGTGTCGAAGATGATCAGCTGGCGCGCCATACCGGTTCCTTGTGCCTGGGCACATAAACAAAAACCGCGGACCTTCACGGGGTCCGCGGCAGTGAGGGCTCGAATCTGTCTCGATTACGTTGCTTGCCCGTATACGCCGCGATCCCCGTGAACGTCCGCAAGGACGAGCACGAGGCTAATAAGGACGAGCAGCAGCGCGAGCGAGGTCAGCATCGAAATCCCGAGTCGAGGGTCCGTCCGGCGGGCAACTTTATGCGCCGGAAGGGATAGGCAGATTACGTCACCGGACAGCCGCTGTCAAGGACCGGGGCTACCGGCCCCCTGCCGGGCCCCGCGGCCTTGACCCCAAATCGTGTCGCCGTATTTTTATGCATATGCGCCGCCTGAACCTCGTCGCCCGCCTTATTACCAAGGCCCTCCCTCCGGGGAGCGGTCCTGGGTGGTGACGCGCGACTGACTGCGCCTGACCCTGCCCGGCCCGCTCCCGAACGGAAGCGGGCCGGTTCGCTTTTTGTGCCCGAGGAGATCCCCATGCGCCACCGCCGAACCCGGAACGAGCTCGCCCTGCGTGAACACGACGCCTGTGGGGTCGGCTTCGTCGCCCGCGCCACGGGCGAGCGGTCCCACGAGATCGTGCGCATGGCGCTCCAGGCGGTGGCCCGGGTCGCTCACCGGGGGGCGGCCTCGACCGACAATTCGGGCGACGGCGCCGGCCTCCTCACCCAGATCCCCACCCGGCTCTTCCACCGCGAGGCCTATCGCCTCGGCATCCGGCTCCAGCCGGGACAGCCCTTCGGGGTCGGCGCGCTCTTCCTCCCGGCGGAACCCGAGGCCCTTGCCCGGGCTATCGGCCGGGTGGAGGCGATCCTCGAGCGGAACGGCCTGCCCCTGCTCGGGTGGCGCGACGTGCCGCACGACCCCGCCGCGCTCGGCCCCCTGGCACGCGCCAGCTGTCCCGCGATCCGCCAGGTCTTCGTCGGCCGGCCCGACACGGTGGACGATGACGACGCCTGGGAACGGCAGCTCTACCTCGCCCGGCGCGACATGGAGCGGGAGGCCGAGGCGGAGGAGGATCTCGAGTTCTTCGCCTGCTCGCTCTCCTGCCGGACCATCGTCTACAAGGCACTCCTCACCGGCACTCAGCTGCCGGCGTTCTATCCCGACCTCCGCTATCCCGAGTACGAGAGCGCGGTCGCCGTCTTTCACCAGCGCTACTCGACCAACACCCTGCCGAGCTGGCCGCTGGCGCAGCCGTTCCGGATGATCGCCCACAACGGCGAGATCAACACCCTGTGGGGAAACCGGAACGCCATGGCCGGCCGCGAAGGCGACCTCGCCTCCCCGATCTGGGGGAACGACATCGAGCGCCTCAAGCCGGTGATCTGGGCCCGCGGCAGCGATTCGGCCGGGTTCGACAACACGATGGAACTGCTGGTCCGCTCCGGGCGCGACCCGCTGCACACCATCATGATGCTGGTGCCGCAGGCCTGGGAGCAGTACGGCGACGTGGAGCCCGCGATCCGCGACTTCTACCGGTTCCACGCCCACCTCACGGAGCCGTGGGACGGTCCCGCCGCCCTCGCCTTCAGCGACGGGGTCATCGCCGGCGCGGCGACCGACCGGAACGGCCTCCGGCCCTGCCGCTACAAGGTGACCCGTGACCAGCTGGTGGTGGCGGGCTCGGAAGTCGGGATGGTGGACCTCGACCCGCGCGAGGTGGTCGAGAGCGGGCGCCTCGGCCCCTGCGAGTTCATCGCCGTCGACCTCGCCAACGGAACGGTGCTCCGCAACATGGACGTGAAGCGCCGGGTCGCCTCGCGCCAGCCCTACGGCCAGTGGTGCCGGGAGCACATGCAGGTCCTGGAGCCCGATCCCACCTACCGCTTCGGCCAGCTCGAGGCGCCGGAGCTCACCGGGCACGAGATCGCCTTCGGGTACGGCAACGAGGATCTCCGCTTCGTGCTCGAGAGCATGGGCGGCAGCGGGATCGACCCCGTCTGGAGCATGGGAGACGACGCCCCGATTCCTCCGCTCGCGAAGATGCCGCAGTCGGTCTACAGCTTCTTCCGCCAGCGCTTCGCCCAGGTGACCAACCCGCCGATCGACCCGCTCCGCGAGTCGGTGGTGATGTCGCTCCGGATGCACATGGGCAAGCACGGGTCGTTCCTGATCGAGCATCCCAGCCTGGCGCGGGTGCTCCGCGTCGACCACCCGGTGCTGCTCGACGAGGAGATGGCGTCGCTCAAGAACACCCCCGGCTTCTCCTGCGTCACCCTGCAGACGACCTGGCTCGTCGCCGAGGGGCCGGAGGGCCTCCGGGCCGGCCTCGACCGGCTCTGCGCCAGCGCCGAACACGCCGCCAGGAACGGTGCCCGCCTGCTGGTGCTCTCGGACCGCTCGGCGGACCGGGATCACGCGCCGATCCCGATGCTCCTCGCGGTGGGCGCGGTCCGGCGCTACCTGATGGACAACGGGCTCCGCATGCGGCTCGGCATCGTGGCCGAGACCGGCGACGCCTGGGACATCCACCACTTCGCCACGCTGATCGGCTACGGCTGCGAGGCGGTCTACCCCTGGCTCGCGCTGCAGTCCGTGTCGGCCCTCTTCGCCGCCCCCCCCGAGGCCGAGGGTGACGAGTCCGCGGCGCCGAAGGCCGGCAGGACCAGCCGCTACGACACCGCCGGCACGCGCCCCACGCCGGAGGAGGCCCGGAAGAAGTTCCGCGCCGCCGCCGAGAAGGGGATCCTCAAGATCATGTCGAAGATGGGGATCTCGGTGCTGCCCTCGTACTGCGGCGCCCAGATCTTCGAGTGCCTTGGCCTGGGCGAGGAAGTGGTGCAGCGCTGCTTCCGCTCGACCGAGTCGGCGATCGGTGGGCTCGGCTTCGAGGAACTGGCGGAAGATGTACTGGCCAGACACCGCCTGGCCTACGGCGAGCATCCCGGCGTCGAGCTCTCGGTACCGGACTACGGGCGGGTGCGATTCCGCAAGGACGGAGAGGAGCATGCCTGGGCCCCGCCGGTGGTGGTGGCCCTGCAGAAGGCCGTGGGCGCGGGCAAGGGCAGGAAGGAAGGCGAGGCCGGCCTCGACGCCGCGGAGGGCTACGCCCGGTTCAAGCAGTTCATCGCGCGGGTGGAGGAGCGGCGTCCCGCCACGCCCCGCGACCTGCTCGGCTTCCGCGCCGGAACCGCGGTCCCGCTCGCCGAGGTGGAACCCGCCGAGGCGATCATGAGGCGGTTCGTGTCGGCGGCGATGTCGCTCGGCGCGCTGTCCCCCGAGGCCCACGCGACGGTCTCGATCGCGATGAACCGGATCGGGGCCCGGTCCAACTCGGGCGAGGGAGGCGAGGATCCGTTCAACTACGCGCCGCTCCCCAATGGCGACCGCGTCGACAACCGGATCAAGCAGGTAGCGAGCGGACGCTTCGGGGTGACCGCGGAGTACCTGATCCGCGCCGAGGAGCTCGAGATCAAGGTCGTCCAGGGGGCCAAGCCGGGCGAGGGCGGGCAGCTGCCGGGGCACAAGGTGACCGAGCTGATCGCCCGGCTCCGCCACTCGGTGCCGGGGATTCCCTTGATCTCGCCGCCCCCGCACCACGACATCTACTCGATCGAGGACCTGGCGCAGCTCATCCTCGACCTCAAGACGGTCAACCCGCGCGCCCGCGTCGGCGTCAAGCTGGTGGCGGAATCGGGGGTGGGCACGGTGGCCGCGGGGGTGGCGAAAGCCTACGCCGACTATGTGCTCATCGCCGGGCACAGCGGCGGGACGGGCGCCTCACCCATGTCGTCCATCAAGCACGCCGGTGGCCCCTGGGAACTCGGCCTCGCGGAATCCCAGGCGACCCTCGTCGCCAACGGGCTCCGGCACCGAATCGAGGTGCGGGTCGACGGGGGATTCCGCACCGGCCGGGACGTGGTGATCGCGGCGCTCCTCGGCGCGGAATCCTACGGATTCGGGACTGCGCCGCTCGTCGCGATCGGCTGCGCGATGGCCCGGCAGTGCCACCTCAACACCTGCCCAACCGGCGTCGCGACCCAGCGGCCCGATCTGCGGGCCAAGTTCAAGGGCACGCCGGAGCAGGTCGTCACCTACTTCAGCTTTGTGGCGGAGCAGGTGCGCGAGATCCTCGCCCAGCTCGGGGCGCGGAGCCTCGACGAGATCATCGGCCGCGCCGACCTGCTGGAACGGGTGGAGCGCCCCGAGGTCCCGCGGGCCCAGATGCTGGACCTCTCGATGCTCCTTTCGGCAACCCAGCCGGGCGCGGGCACCTCGATCAAGCGGACGATCGAGCGGAACGACCGGCCGGGCGTGGTCTACCTCGATGACGAGATCCTGGACGAGTGCCGGGGGCACATCGAGCAGGGACTCCCCTTCTCCGGCCTCTACGACATCCGCACCCACCACCTGACGGTGGGGGCGCGGGTCGCCGGGGCGATCGCCCGGAAGCACGGCGACGCGGGCCTCCCGGCCGGGCATCTTCATCTCCGCTTCCGCGGGAGCGCGGGCCAGAGCTTCGGCGCGTTCGCGATCCAGGGAATGCACCTCGAACTCGAGGGCGAGGCGAACGACTATGTCGGCAAGGGCCTCTCGGGCGGCGAGATCAGCATCCGTCCCTTCCGGCAGGCGGCGTACGGCAACATCACCCACGAGAATACGATCCTGGGCAACACCTGCCTCTACGGCGCCACCGGCGGTCGGCTGTTCGCCGCGGGCCAGGCGGCCAGCCGGTTCGCGGTGCGGAACTCCGGCGCCACCGCGGTGATCGAGGGAGCGGGCAATCACTGCTGTGAATACATGACCGGCGGGCTGGTGGTGGTCCTGGGCCCGGTGGGCAGGAACTTCGGTGCCGGGATGTCCAACGGGGCCGCCTACGTGCTGGACGAGAGCGGCGGGTTCACCAGCCGGGTAAACATGGACATGGTGCGGGTGGAGGGATGCACCGAGGAGGAAGAGACCATGCTCCTCCGGCTGGTCCATGAGCACCAGGAGCGGACGGGCAGCGCCCGGGCGCGGCAGCTGATCGCCCAGTGGGACCAGTTCCGCCCGCTCTTCAAGAAAGTGGTGCCGAACACCACGCCGGCGGCACCGGTGGCGGAGGCGAAGCCGACCGTGCCGGCGCCCGAGCCGCGGCCCGAGCCGGCGGGGATCCGTTAGCGCCCCGCTTCAACGGTGATGCGCGAGGAGCCAGGCGTAGATGTCCACGCTGTCGCTCCCCTCGTAGGTTCGGGTCCACACCAGGTGCCCGGCTCCGGCATAGACCGTGAGCCGGGCTGGTTCGTCCGGGGGCGGCTGGCAGGCGTTGAGCGCATCGACCAGCCGCTGTTCCACGGCCAGCTTCACATCCTTGTCGCGCTCGCCGTGAAAGGCCCAGACCGGGACCCCGCGCATCGCGCAGATTCCCCGGGGCGAGGCCTCGGATGCGATGGGAACGATGGCAGCGGGAACCGAGGGATGCGCCATCGCATAGTTCCAGCTGGCGTCCCCGCCGTCGCTCAGTCCCGTCAGGTAGATGCGGGCCGAATCCACCCGGGCGATACGGTTGGCTTCCCGTATGACGTCGTCGACGAGCGCCACCGGCCAGTGCCCGGCGCGGGCCGGCAGCTGGGGCGTGATGATGATGAAGGGAAAGTCACGCCCCCGCTCGATCGACCTGGGGGGGCCGAACTTGAGGACCCGCGGGAGTTCGCTGGTCCCGTTGCCGCGCTCCCCGATGCCATGCAGAAAAACGAGCAGGGGGAACCGGGTGGTGGTGTCGCGATCGTAGGCCGGGGGAAGGTAGAGGTAGTAGCCGACCCGGTCCCCGGCCGAGGCGCTCTCGAGGAGCATGGCCCGCTGGCGCTGGGCGGGCGCGGGCATCGGGCTCGTGGTCTGGGCGCCCAGGGGCGCGGCGACCGCGAGTAGAACCCACGGGATTCGGACGGCCCACCCGAGCGGCGACATGGCGGGAATGATACCGGAACCTTGACCCTGCTTGGACCGTTCCATAACTTGCTGAACGTAAAGCAAGCCGTACATAGGTCGAGGACCCATGGCTCCTTCTAATAAGAAAGACAGCCTGGAGCGGAACGCCGCCCGCACGCGCGAGGCTGTCCTCGACGCGGCAGAACAGCTGTTCGCCGCCCGCGGGTACGAATCCACCAGCCTCACCGACGTCGGCGCCGCCGCGGGCGTCTCCCGGGGCACCCCGGGGTACTTCTTCGGCTCCAAGGAACGCCTCTACCGCGCGGTGCTCGAACGCTGTCTCGAGCGGGTCCGCGTCGCCGTCCGGAGCGGACGGGAGCGCGCCCTCGCCAGCAACGAACCCCCGGATGTCGTGCTCGCCGGCGCGGTGGGCGAGTATTTCGATTTCATCAGTGACAACCCGCATTTCGTCCGGCTCCTCGAGCGCGAAGCGCTGAGCGGGGCGGTCCATCTCCGGACGCTCCCCCCGCACCTCGAGGCGACCCAGGAGGCCCTCGGCGCGATCGTGAGCGAGCTGGCGCTCGACCCCGCCGACCGCGCCGAAGCCGAACAACTCCTCGTGAGCATGCTGGCGCTCTCGTGGTTCCATGTGGTCCATGGGCCGACCGTGCTTCGCGGCCTGGGGGTGGATGCGAGTTCGCCGGGCTATCGGGACGAGCGGCGGCGCCATGTGGTGAACCTGGTGGTCCAGGGGGTGCGGGGCCGGCTCGGGGTCAGGGGCCAGGAGTCGGAGGTCGGGAGTCAGGGGTAGAGCGAGCAGGGAGCAGCGCGCGGGGCGGGAACACAACTGAGAAGAGGACGCCATGACGAACGTGATCAGCCCGGAACCGAAGCTCGGTGGAGCACCACAGTCACCGCTCGCCACCGAAAAGGAAGCGCGCGAGGTCGCCGAGGCGGCCCGGGAGACGACCTGGGAGGCGCCGAGCTTCGTGCGCGAGCTCTTCGAAGGCAACTTCGACGTGAGCCTGATCCATCCCTTCCCGGAGCCCTCCGCGGCGGAGGTGGAGCGGGCCCGCCCGTTCATGGAGAAGCTCGAGCAGTTCATGCGGACCCGGGTCGACAGCGACAAGATCGACCGGGAAGGCAAGGTACCGGCGGAGGTGATCCAGGGGCTGCGCGAACTGGGCGCCTTCGGGATCAAGATCGCCACCGAGTACGGGGGCCTCGGCCTCTCGCAGCTCATGTACACCAAGGCCATCGGCCTGGTGACGAGCCAGGACGGGAGCCTGACCGCGCTACTCTCGGCGGCCCAATCGATCGGTGTGCCTGGCCCGCTCAAGATGTTCGGCACGCCGGAGCAGAAGAAGAAGTACCTGCCCCGCCTCGCGAAGGGGGCCATCAGCGCCTTCGCGCTCACCGAGCCGAACGTCGGCTCCGATCCCGCGGGGCTCTCGACCCACGCTGAGCTGTCCGCCGACGGGACCCATTACATCCTGAACGGCGAGAAGCTCTGGTGCACCAACGGCACGGTGGCCGAGCTGCTGGTGGTGATGGCGCGGACCGCCGGGAAGAAGATCACCGCCTTCGTGGTGGAGACCGACTGGCCGGGCGTGGAGGTGGTGCAGCGGCTCCACTTCATGGGGCTCAAGGGCATCGAGAACGGCGTGATCCGGTTCACCAACGTGAAGGTGCCGGTGGAGAACGTGATCTGGGGCGAGGGCAAGGGTCTCAAGCTCGCGCTGGTCACGCTCAATACCGGCCGGCTCACGCTTCCCGCTTCCTGTGTGGCCGGGGCCAAGAAGTGCCTCGAGATCGTGCGCCGCTGGGGGAACGAGCGGGTCCAGTGGGGCCAGCCGGTGGGCAAGCATGACGCCATCGCCCAGAAGATCGGCCGGATGGCCGCGGAGACCTTCGCGATGGAGGCGATCAGCGACCTCGCGAGCCTCATGGCCGATGCCGGGAACCGCGACATCCGGCTCGAGGCGGCCATCGCCAAGATGTACAACACCGAGCTCGGCTGGCGGATCGTGGACGACACCCTGCAGATCAAGGGCGGCCGCGGCTACGAAACTGCCGACAGCCTGCGGTCCCGGGGGGAGCGGCCCGAACCTGTGGAGCGGATGCTCCGCGACTTCCGGATCAACCTGATCTTCGAGGGCAGCTCGGAGATCATGCGGCTGTTCATCGCGCGGGAGGCGGTCGACACCCACCTCAAGGTGGCGGGCGCCCTGATCGACCCCAAGTCGACCGGTGGCCAGAAGTTCCAGGCGTTGCTCAAGTCGGCCGGTTTCTACGGCCTCTGGTATCCGAAGCTCTGGCTCCCGTTCAAGGGGTGGTTCGCCTACGGCGAGTTCGGCCGGCTGGCGAAGCACATGCGGTTCGTGGAACGCTCGAGCCGGAAGCTCGGCCGCACGCTCTTCCACTGCATGATCCGCTTCGGACCGAAGCTCGAGAAGAAGCAGGCGGTGCTTGGCCGGCTGGTGGAGATCGGGGCGGAGCTGCTGGCGATCTCGGCGGCCTGTGCCCGGGCCCACGCGATGGTCAGGAAGAACCCGGGAGAGCGGGGCCCCGAGATGCTGGCCGACACCTTTGCGCGCCAGGCCCGGCTCCGGGTCGCGCAGAAGTTCGCCGACGTCTGGACCAATGCCGACGACCCGACCTACGCGGCCGCCCGGCAGGTGCTCGACGGGAAGCTGCTCTGGCTCGAGGACGGCATCGTGAAGGCGGCGGAGTAGGCTCCGAGTTCCGAGTTCCGAGTTCCGAGTCGGCCGCCGGCGGGCAACCGCCGGCGGCCTTCTTCGTTCCCGCCCGCCGCTACAGCAGCGCGACCGCCTTCAGGTGCCCCGCCTTCCTGGCGACGTCCTTCGCCGTGAGTCCCTCGCGGTTCCTGAGATCCTTCCTCGCGCCATGGGCGAGGAGCAGCTCGATCGTGGCAACACCGGCGGTGGCCCGCGCCGCCGCGTGCAGCGCGGCGTCGCCATGCCGCTCGTGGATCGCGTTGGGATCGGCGCCGTGGCCGAGCAACCAGGGGACCGCGCGAACCCGACCCCAGCGGAGCAGGCCGGTCAGGGCGTAGGTCGCCTGGGCGGCGAGGACCTCTGGCGCGACCTTCCGGGCGAGGACCGCCAGGGCACGCTCGTGCCCCTCATCGGCGGCGTGGTAGACCGACTCGCCGTCCGCCGGATCCGCGCCACGGTCGAGCAGCCATTCGGTCAGGGCCGGATTGTCCTGGTTACCCGAGGCATGAAAGAGCGCGGTGAGGGTCCACTCGCTGTCGGCGTAGGCGTGCCCCGCATTCACGTCCGCGCCCGCGGCAACAAGCGCCTCGGCGATGGCGAGTTGTCGCGCCGCGTGGTCCGCCGACAGCGTGAACATGCGGGATGCGGCGCAGTAGTGGAGCGGCCGCATCGTGTTGATATCGGTGGCCATGGGGTCGGCGCCCGCGGCCAGGAGGGCCCGGACCCGGGCAAGGTCGAGTACCACCGCGGCGTGGAAGAGATCGAGCTCACCGAAGCGAGGGAGCAGGAGGGGCACGAAGCGCGGCTCGTCACAGGCGGCGAGGGCCAGGGCGGTGAGGCGGGTCGCGAGGGCCCGCCGCCGGGGATCGGCTCCCGCGGCGAGGAGGTGGCGTACCACCTCCTCGTGCCCGTCGTGCTTGGGGAGGGTCTTCTTGTGCTCGATCGCCCGGTGGAGCGGGCGGTGCCGGTGGCTCGAGTTGCTGAGCACGTTCGGATCGGCTCCCCTCATCAGGAGCCGCTGCACCGCCCCGACATCGCCGGTGAAGGCAGCCTTCATGATCGGGGTCCAGAGCTTCCGCGGGGCGGGGGTGTCGTCAGGGGAGGCGCCCCGGCCCCGCGCCCGGCTCACCAGCCACGCCGCCACCGCCCGGCACTTCTCGTTGCCGGTCACCTCGATCGCGGTCTCGGCCCATCCCTCGGGGGTTGCGTCGTACTGCCGGTCGCGGCTCGCAGGATCGGCGCCCGCTGCCACCAGCAGCTTCACCATGGCGAGGTCGCCGCTCCACGCCGCCGAATGCAGCGCGGTGTGCTGCGACTGCGCGGCCGCTCGCGCGTTGGCGTTGGCCCCCTGCTTGAGGAGCCAGCGGACCAGGGCGTGATGCCGGCCGTCCACGGCGCCGAGCATGACCGCATCCTCCCGGAGCACCGCCGGATCGGATGCCGCCAGTCGGGCCAGGGCGGCGCGGTCACCCATGCGGGCGTACTCGGCCGGGGCCGCCCGTACGCCGCGGGATTCGAGGTGACGCACCAGGTCCCTGCCGTCCTTCCCGAGCCGGCTCAGCGCCTCGACCGGTGTGGCACCCCACTGGTCGCGCCGGTCCAGCGGCACGCCGAGTTCGAGCAGCCGGTCGATCGCCTTTGGGGTACGGGCGAACATGAGGAGTGAGCCTCCATTCGGCACCTCGGCGGGCAGCGCGCGGTGTCCCGCCTTGAGGAGCCGGAGCACGGTGCGGTCGTCACCGAGCATGAGCGCCTCGACCAGGCCGATCCGGGCTCCGCGCCGGAGCAGCAGCCGGCGGATCGGCTCCCGGTCCTTGCCCATGGCGGACATGAGGGGGGACCAGTGCATGTAGCCATCGTTGGTGCCGTTGGGGTCCGCGCCGGCACGCAGGAGCAGCTCGACCATCGGCTTGCGGCCGGTCCCGACCGCTACATGCAGTGCCTGGCAGCGCCCGCCCCAGAACGGATGCGGCCCCACGGCATTGACGAGCCCGGGCTGCTCGGCCAACCAGGCTCGCACCGGATCGGTGTCTCCCGCACCCACGGCGCGGAGAAAGGCGGCGACCGTCTCTTCCGCGATCGGCGTGGCGGGGGTCGCGCGGGTGGCACCGGCGGCGAGGCGAGCCTCCACCTCGGCCTTGAGGGCCCGCCAGCTGGGCAGTCCATGTTCACGGGCCAGCGCGAGCTGGGCCTCGGCGAGGGTGGCCGCGGGGCGGGTACGACGGAGGGTCTTGAGGAGGAGCTTGGCGCGGCGGCGGAGCCAGTCGAGGCTCGGTCGCGCCGGGAGCGGCGTGGCCATCGGGAACCTTCCTTCCTGGACAGCGCCCGAGGTCCGCGGTCAGACGGGCAGGAAGAAGGTCATGTTGTCGGTGACAGAGCGAGTGGGCCTGGGACCCTTCACGCGGACCGTGGGCCGCTCGCGGCGGCCTCACGGAAACTGCGCTCCCGTCGGGTCGATGACAAGTCGCTAGCGGGACGCCGGCCGCAGGGTACCGCAGGTGTAGCCGTACCCCGCCTGGGTAAGCGCGCCGGCCGACCCGGTGAACATGGCGCTCAGGGTGACGCAGGGCGCGAGCGGCACCTCGAGGATGCTGGCCTGGGCGACGCGCCGGGTCGTCCGCGCCCGGGGAAAGCGTCGCTGGAACTCGGCCCGCGTGAGCTGCTCCCGCGGTTGTTCGTTCACCGCGAGGACCAGGCGTTCGGCGGCATCGAAATACAGGGTGTAGTAGCCGTCGGCGCCGTCCACACGATAGCGTGGTGAAATCGTGACGCCACCCACCTGCCACCGTGGCGCGGGCGAGAGGGTGCGCGCGGCGCGGGCATTGGCCAGCGCCTGGTGCAGCTGCCGGCTGGCATAGAGCTGCCGCACATCGCTCAGCGTGGTTTGTCCGAGCACCAGCTCCGAGGCCCCGCCGCCCCGGCGCAACTCACCGAGACTCCCCGTCTCGGGCGCGAGGGCCTGCCCCGCCAGGGGCACGCTCAGCAGGGTCATGAAGGCCGCGGTGTGAGCCAGCACACGCATGGGAAGACTCGTCGCATGAGGGTCGGCGGCTATCCGGCAACCGCTGTACCGGACACGAGGCTCCGGCTAAGCCGTTGCGGGACAACGCATCCTCGCACCATCCGAGGCGCGTGTGACACCCCTCACGCGGCACCCTGCGGCCGCGCGTCGCACCCTGCCCTGCCCGGATGTCGGCATTCCTGCCCGGCCCGCGCATCCCGGGAAGGAACCCCTTTCCCATCCGAGGATGCCATCATGACGGCGACCAGTCTTCCCCCGATCGACTTTGCCGCGATCAAGCGGCGCCAGCAGGCCACCTGGGCGAGCGGCGACTACGCCGCGGTCGCGGCCCGCATCCCGATCGTGGCGGAGCGCCTCTGTGACGCCGCCGACATTCACGCCGGCGACCGAGTGCTCGATGTCGCGACCGGAACGGGCAACGCCGCCCTCGCCGCTGCGCGCTGTGGCGCGGTGGTGACGGGCGTGGACTACGTGCCGGCGCTGCTCGACCGCGGACGGATCCGCGCGAGCGCCGAAGGACTGCTGGTGGAGTTCCGGGAGGGGGATGCCGAGTCGCTGCCGTTCGAGGCGGGCAGCTTCGACGCGGTGCTGTCGGTGTTCGGGGTGATGTTCGCGCCGGATCAGGAACGGGCCGCGGCGGAGATGCTCCGGGTCTGCCGGTCGAAGGGGACGATCGCGCTGGCGTGCTGGACGCCCGACGGGTTCCTGGGCGACATGTTCCGGGTGATGGCGCGGCACGTCGCCCCGCCCGCGGGACTCCGCTCGCCGATGGAGTGGGGCAGCGAGGAGCGGCTCCGCGAGCTGTTCGGCGCCGGGCTCACCGCGCTCCTGGTCCAGCCGCGCACCTACACCTTCCGGTTCCGGTCAGCCGGGGAATACGTCGACTTCTTCCGCCAGTACTACGGTCCGACCCTCAAGGCGTACGCCGCGATGGACGAGCTGGGCCAGCAGCGTCTCTCGCATGACCTCGAAGACGTGGTGCGGCGCTACGACCGGCGTGGCAGCGTCGGCGCCATCGCGGTGCCGGCGATGTACCTCGAGATCATCGGCATCAAGGCCTAGGCGACGCCCCGCTGCCGGGCTCCGTCAGCCACCGGCGCGAGCCCGAGCTGGGCCAGCTTGCGGCGGGTGTCCTCGAGGCCGCGATAGAGGAGGTTCCGGGTCCGGGTCCCGCTCCACTGCAGCATGCGGGCGATCTCCTCGCGCCGGTAGCCGCGGAGGTGCAGCCGCACCGCGGCCCGGCGGTCGGCGGGGAGCTGGTCCACCACCCGGAAGATCCGGCTCGTGGCCTCGTGCTGTTCCAGCATCGTGTCCGGCTGGTTGGGGGCGGAATGGTCCTCGACCGTGCGAAGCCCCTCGCTCCGCACGTAGCGCGCGGTACGCCGGGCCCGGATGAGGTCCACGACGGCGCTCTGCGCCGTCTGGTAGACGTAGGACGAGGTGATGACCGGGAGGGTGCCCCGCCGGCCCAGCGCCCGCCACAGCCGGACCCGGACCGCCTGCAGGAGTTCGTCGAGGTCGGCCTCGTCGAGGCCGCTCCGCCGTCCGAGGGCCCGGACCATCACGGAAAAGCGGAAGACCGTCGCTTCGAGATCGCGCGAAAGCTGATCGGACTGCATAGGACGCTCCTTCGGGTCCAGGGTCGGGCCCCTTGCCGGCCTCTCGCTCACTCCGCCCACTCCGTTACCACCTGCGCCAGCTCCGCGCTGCTTCGGAACTCTCGCTTCTCCCCCGTTCCCAGCCGCTCGACCACCCCACTGACCTCACCCGCCGACGCACCGGAAATCCGCCGAACCCGGACGATGAAGTAGCCCGAACCCCCTGGGCCGCCTCCCGCAGGGGGCGGCGAAAGTGGGCTCAGCGGGTCGGGCTGTTGCGGTGTGCTCATGTGGGAGCCATGTTACCAACGGGTCGGCAAGGGCCCGTCAGACGGCTCGTCAAACGCTTTCCAATCAATCATTTGACACCAGAGACCCGGCTCCAGACGTTGGGTGCGCTCTCGCTCGCGCGCGAGGGAGAGTCACTCCTGTCCGGTCGCCGGAAGCTGCTGACGCTCCTCGCCTACCTCGTCCGTCGGGAGGGGCGCGGTATCGGTCGGGGCGAGCTGGCGGCGCTCTTCTGGCCCGAAGCTGACGAGTCGCGGGGCCGCCAGTCGCTCCGGCAGGCATTGGTGGAACTCCGGGCGGTGCTGGGCGACGCACTCGAAGTGAGCGAGCGGGAGGTGCGGCTCCTCCCCGGCACGGTGACACTCGATGCCAGCCGATTCGAACAGCTGGTGGATGACGGGGAGCTGTCGGAGGCGGTGGCGCTCTGGAGCGGGGACTTCCTGCAGGGGACCGAACTCACCGCCGGGGAGGAACTGCGGGCCTGGATCGACGGCGAACGCCTGCAGCTCCGCCGTCGCCGCGCCTGGGTCGGCGATGCCCTGATCCGGGAGGCGGAGGCCCGCGGGGCGTGGGCCGAGGCCCTGGCGCACGCCGAAGCCTGGTCGGAACACCTTCCGGAGGACGACGAGGCGGCGGCACGAGTGGAGGGCCTCAGGCGCCTGGGCGAGCCGCGCAGTGGCGCGCACCCCGGCGGCATGGCGCTGCTCACGCCGGACCTGGTGGCGCGGGAGGCCGACTTCGCGATCCTGACCGGCCTCTGGGAGCGGGTCCAGCGTGGCACACCCGGTCTCGCGCTCATCGAAGGTGAGGACGGCACCGGCAAGAGCCGGCTGCTCGAGGAGTTCCTCCGCTGGGCCCGGCGCCGGGATGATCGCCTGGTGATCCTGCGGGCGCGGGCCTTCGAGGCGGAGCGGGACCGCCCCCTGCTCCTCGCCCGGCATCTCCTCGCGCCGCTCGCCCTCGCCCCGGGGGTCTCGGCGGCGCCGGCCGCGACGCTCCGGGCCCTCGCGGCCGCGATCCCGGAGTTCGCGGAACGGTTCCCTCAGCTTCCGGCGGGACGAGCCGACGACCTGCAGGAGTCGGTCGCGCGGGTCCTGGCGGAGGCCGCGACCGAGAACCGGATCCTCGTCGCGGTCGACGACATGCACCTCGCGGACCGGCCCAGCCGGGACCTGCTGGAGTCGCTGCTGCGGCGGCCGGTGGGGGGCGTGCTCCTCGT
This sequence comes from Gemmatimonadales bacterium, assembly GCA_035549935.1. Classification (GTDB taxonomy): domain Bacteria; phylum Gemmatimonadota; class Gemmatimonadetes; order Gemmatimonadales; family GWC2-71-9; genus JADJOM01. The sequence continues at coordinate 15,009 of DASZPT010000146.1, read as the reverse complement.
GCTGACGGCGGCGCCCGAGGTCATCGGCCTCGGGGAACTCGAGCGCCGGCCCGCGGCGGCGGGTCAGCTCTTCCGGGTCCGGCTCGGCACCCTGGATCAGGACGATCTGGAGCGGGCGCTGGCCTCCATGGCGGAGTTCCGGCCCCAGGATCGCGCCGCGCTCGCGAGCCGCCTGCTCGCGGAGACGGGTGGCAACCCGCTCGCCGCGATCGAGCTCGCGACCGCGCTGGCGGACCGCGGGATCATCGCGCCGGCGTCCGATGGGAGCTGGGTCGCGAAGCTGCCGCCCCCCGGTGTCCCGCTGCCACTCCCCACCACGTTCACCGAGACGATGGCGGCCCGGCTCCGCGAGCTCCCGCCGAGTGCGATGCGGACCCTGCAGGCGGCGGCCGTCCTGGCGCGGAACGCCGACGTGGAACTGCTGCTCGAACTCACCGGCCTCTCGAGCGACGAGCTGGACGCGGCCTTGAGCCAGCTCCTGGCCCGCCGGCTCCTCCGGACTACCCCGGAGAGCAACGACCGGGAGGAGTTCACCCACGAGGCGCTGCGGCGCACGGTGTACGAGGGGCTCTCGCCGGTGCGGCGGGGGGAGCTCCACGCCGCCGCCCTCGGGGCGCTCCGCCGGCGCGCGCCGCGAAACTCCGCCGCAGCCGCCGCCCTCTCGTATCACCAGCAACGGGCGGGTCCACGCCGGCCCGGGCGTTCGCCACTGATCCTCGCCGCCGCGGTCGTGGCGGTGCTCGCCGTGGGGCTCTTCTGGCTCCTCCGGCGGGAGCCGAAGCTCGAGGGGACGGTCCGCCTCGCCATCGTGCCGTTCGCGGGGCCGAGCGACAGCGCCTCGCGCGACTACGACCGGCTGGTGGTCGAGGCGGCGGCGCTCGCGCTCCTGCGCGCCCGGGGACTCACCGTGGTGGAGCCCGCCCCGATCGATGCGCCGGACGAAGCGAGGGGCTCACCCGACCTCGTCCTCGAGACCCATATCGAGGCGAGCGCGAACGCCCTCCACCTCCGCGGGCTGGTCCGGCGCGCGGGTGGCGACAAGGCGGTCCTCTCGACCGCGATCATCGATGGTCAGGCCGATGCCCTCCCCGAGCTCGGGGCCCGGCTCGCCGGCCGCCTCTTCCCCGACCGCCTCGGGGGGGTGATCCCCTTCGAGCTCTCCGCCGCCCGCAGCACCTCGGTGCCCGCGCTCCAGGCCTACTTCAACGGGATCCGCCTGGCGCGTCACGCCGACATGGAGCCCGCGGCGCAGGCCTTCTGGCAGGCGACGCGCCGCGACGGGAGCTTCGCCGCGGCCTGGCACGCGCTGGCCCGCATCAACGCCTGGTACTTCCTCGGGACGCGCGCGGCGCGAATGAGCGACTCGGCCGCCTTCTATTCGTTCAAGGGACTCCTCCCGCACGAGATCCGCCTGCTGCAGGCCTGGCAGGAGTTCTCCCACGGCCGCGCGGACGAGGCCGAGGGGCGCTTCCGCCAGGTGCTGGCGATCTCGCCCAGCAACGTGGAGGCGACCATCGGCCTGGCCGAGGTGACCCATCATCACAACCGCACGAGGGGGCGCTCGAGTCTCGAGGCGGTGCCGCTCTGGGAACAGGCGGCCCGGGCGGATCCCACCGACTGGCGGCCGCATGCGCACCTCTGGGAGCTGCCGGCGGCCGCGGGACGATGGGACGAGGCGGCCCGCTGGCTGGAGGCGGCGGCCACCTTCCAGCACGACACGACCGCGGCCACCCGCCTCATGCTCTCGCAGCTCCGCGGCGACAGCGCCAGGCTGCTCGCGCGGGTGGCCGAGCTCCCCGCGGACAACGAGTGGGGGATCATGGCCCTGGCCGAGACCGAGGGCGTGGTCCTCGGCCGGCTGGACCTTGCGGCGGCGTGCCTCGAGCGGCTCACCGAACCGGGCCATGCCACCGAGGTCCAGGCCTTCGCGCTCACCCAGCAGGCGCAGGTAGCCTTTGCCGGCGGGCGCTGGCGCGAGGCGCATGACCTGCTCGCGCGCGCCCGGGCCCTCGAGCCGGTGTCCGCCGCGACGATCGACGCCAGCCTCTGGCTGGCCCCCTTCCTCCCGCGCTCGTTCGCGGACAGCGGGCGGCGCGCGGCCCGGACCCGCCTCCGCGCCGCGCCGCTGGCGCCGGTGAAGCGCGCCTTCCTCTTCTGGTTCGACCTCGACCGGGAACGGGAGCCGCTTCTCCGCGAGTACCTCGACCGGGCCCTGGGCCTCGAGACCGGGGCGCCGGGCATCGGCGCGACCCTGCCGGAGCGGCTCCGCCAGGCCGACTCGCTCGCCCCGATGGCGGCCGCCCTCGAAGCGAGCCTGGCGGCGCGACGCGCCTTCGCGCGCGACACGGCGGGGGCGCTCGCCCTCCTCGAGCGCAGCTGGGACGGGGCCGAGGCGGGGGACCAGCAGATGTCGGCGTACTGGTCGAGGCCGTGGGATCTCTACCTGTGGGCCCGGGCCCTCGAGGAGCGGCGCCCCGCCTTCGCGGCCAACCTCTACCGGGAGGTGGGGAATCTCTCCCTCACGACGCTCCCGTACGCCGCCCCGGGCGCGCTCCGCGCCGGGCACCTGCTCGAGCACCTGGGTGACACCGCGGGCGCGATCCAGGCCTACCGCCGGGTCCTGCGCCTGTGGGCCGAGCCGGACCCGGAGTTCCGGCCCGCCGTCGACGAGGCTCGGCAGCGACTCGCCGCATTGGGCGGCGCGCGGCCTTAGATTCCGCGCGGTCGGCCGGCGATCGCGTCCGGCGCGCGTGAGAAAGGAGCAGGGTCATGGCCCTCGCGGAAGGACGGACACTCCCGTTCGTCGGCCCGGAGCATGTCGATGTGGCGGTCCTCGAGACCTTCGAGTACACCGGCCCGGAGCAGGAGATCGTCACCGAGACCGACGAGTTCAGCGCGGTCTGCCCCTACAGCGGGCTTCCCGACTTCGCGAAGCTGGTGATCCGGTACGTGCCCGCCGGCCGGTGTATCGAGCTCAAGAGTCTCAAGTACTACGTCACGAGCTACCGGAACGTCGGCATCTTCCAGGAGCACGCGACCGGGAAGATCGCCGAGGACCTGGCACGGGTACTGTCGCCGAGCTGGATCGAGGTGAAGACGGTGTACAACGTGCGGGGCGGGTTCCTGACGACCTGCGTGGTCCGGCTGCCGGCGGCGGGCGCCGCCGGCCGATAGTCCTTCCTCAGAGCACCGCGGGCAGCCACTCGGCCTGCTGCAACAGCCAGCAGGCGAGCAGCATGGGCGCGTGCGCCGACGACCCCGACTGCCCCAGCCAGCGCTTCATCGCGCGGCGCCCGGCCAGCAGGCCGCGCGCCGCCCACACCGGCAGAACAATCAGGGCCAGAATCGCGACCAGCGAATGCGGCGGATGGCGGTGGGCCGCCGCCAGCGAGAGATACCCCAGGGCCGAGAGGCTGTTGGTCTCCGCCTCCGCGCGGGCCAGGCCAGCATAGAGCAGCGCGTGGCGCCGCCGCCAGAGGTCCCGGATCGGGGCCGGGAGCCGGGGGTGCGGCGGCAGGTGCTTCCGCAGCACGTAGGCCTGGCCCAGCAGGGAGGCCCGGATGTTCCGCGGACCGGACATCTGGCCGGGCGAGAGTCGGTACTGGAGGAGGGGGTGATCGATGTGGGCGATCTCACCCTCGCGGCTCACCCGGATGAAGAACTCCCAGTCGGCCTCGGGCGCGGCGCTCGGGTCGAGGCCGCCGGTACGCTCGAGCAGCGCGCGGCGGAAGAGGACCGTCGGCGGATGCACGAAGTTCCCCCAGACCATGTGACTCTCCACCCGGCCCCGGACGAACGGCACGCTGCCCCAGCTGTGGTGCAGCCACTCCGGATGCGACGGCGTGAACGTGCCGCGGACCGGGTAGAGGCTGTCGATGCCCCGCTCCTTCTCGGCGATCTGGCCGTAGTACGTCGCCGCGAAGCGTGGCGTGACCGGGCCGGTCTCGCGGAAGGCGGAGAAATCGGAGCAGACCAGGACCAGTTCCGGATGCCGGGCGAGCAGGTCGACCTGCAGCGCGATCCGGTCCGGATCGGCCAGGTCGTCGGCATCGAGCCACGCGATCAGGTCGCCGGTGGCATGCCGGTGGGCGGTGTTCCGCGCGGCGGGCAGCCCGCCATTGTCCTGGCGCACCCAGCGGACCCGGTCCCCGTAGCGCCTGAGCACCTCCGGTGTCGTGTCGGTCGACCCGTCATCCACCACCACCACCTCCACCCGGGGGTAGCGCTGCGCGAGCGCGCTGTCGATCGCCTCGGCCAGGGTGGCGGCAGCGTTGTAGGCGGGGATGATGATGCTGACGAGGGGGGGGACAGGGGTCTGTTCGGTCATCACCGAGGGGTCTGTTGAGGTCAAGGCCTCGTACCGGAAACCAGGCCGCCGAATAGCGCTGACGTATCTAATGAATTGCTAGGCAGAGAACAACGCCCCAAGTGGCGCCGGATTCTCAGGATCCGGTGCCCTCGTCGGCTTCCGCCAAGTCAGGGCCGGCGGGAGCAAGAGAGGGGCCAGCACACCCAAGGCACGGAGTCACACTAACTCCCTTGCACCCTTGGACTTGCTGGCCCCAGCCAATCTACGGTTCGCCAGGCTCACGTGGGAGCGTGGCGACCAGTCAACACCTTACCGCGCGACCCCCGGTGACGGCTTCGCCGGCGACGGCGGCGTCACCGGAGTGCGGTTGCCCCGCGGCAGCAGCACCGGGAGGTTGGCCAGCTCATAGGCGGTGACCGCCATGACCGCCGACGCCTGCATCAGGTCGCCCGGGACGGCGTGATCGTAGGTGTCGACCTGGGAGTGGTGGGTGTGGTTGTAGCCGCGGGTTTCCTGGTCGAAGTTGAAGCCCGGAACCCCGTAGGGGATGAAGGCCAGGTGGTCGGTGCCACCCTTGTTGGCCTGCCGCACCTCGGTCGCGCCGAGACCGTTGACCGGCGCGAGCAGGTCCTTCCAGAGCTGTTCGAACTCGTTCCGTCCCTGCAGCGCCTGGCCCTTGATCATGCCGGTCCCGTTGTCGAGCACCAGGACCGCCTGGATGCTGTCGGCCTCGGCGGCATGCTGGGCGGCATAGGCCCGCGACCCGAGCAGCCCTTCCTCTTCGCCGGAGAAGAGGATGAAGCGGATGGTACGGCGGGGCTTGAGCCCCGATTGCATGATCGCGCGGGCGGCCTCGAGGACCACCATCGAGCCGGTGCCGTTGTCGGTGACGCCGGTGCCGAGGTCCCAGCTGTCGAGGTGCGCCCCGAGAATCACCACCTGGCCGGGGAGGTCGGTGCCACGGATCTCGGCCACGGTGTTCCACTGCTTGACCGGCGTCTTGCCGATCTTGTTCTCGATCCGGCCTTCCATCCGGGGCGTGACCCCCATCGCAATCAGCCGCTCGAACATCGCGTAGTCCTCGTGGGCGATGACCACGTTCGGGAGCGGCGACACGTTGTTGGGGGAGCCACTCATGGTCATCAGCCCATGCTCCTTGCTGCCGTCGGTGAGGATCCCCAGCGCGCCGGCCTTCTTGAGCAGGTAGGGCCGGTCGACGTTGAACTGCTGGCGGGCCTTGCGGGCCGCTTCCGAGGTGTCACCCGGCTGGCCAAAGGCGCGGCGTCGGCTTTCCTGCATCATCTGGGAATCCGCGGCGGTCATCGGCGGGCCGTCCGGGTTCCAGATCGTGGCGCCCGGCCGGAGGAGGAGCCACGCGCCTTTGATCTTCGCGGCGTTCGCGGCGATGCTGTCGGCGTTGGCGGCGTCGACCCGCACCACCGGCCCGCTCACCATCTTGCCGGTGCCCTCGGTCCAGGCCCAGCTGTGACCAACCAGGTTCCGCGTGAACGGCGCGGTGATCCGGAACGACGCCGGCCCCCGCTCCCAGGTCACGCCGAAGTCCCAGGCCTCGAGCCGGGCCGTGAGGCCATAGGCCTTGAAGCGCTCCGCAGTCCAGTCATTGGCCTTCCGCATGGCCGGCGAACCGGTGAGACGTGGCCCGATCATGTCGGCCAGGTACTGGAGGTTCTTCATGACCTCGGAGTGCTGCATCGCCTGGGCGATGATGGCACCACTGCCGGTGGTGTCGACGGCGTATTGCTGCGCCGCGAGCGGGGTGGTGGCCAGGAGGCCAAGGAGGACGAGAGAACGACGCATGGACGGATCCTTGAGTGAAGATCTGCGTGACGGCGGACAGCAGGAACGCGGAATACTCAGCCCCCGACCAGCTCCTCGGCGAGACGCCGGATGCGTGACACCTCGGGGATGGCGTTGAGCCAGCGGGCGGGGATGGCCTTCTCGCCATCCCGCGCCCCCATGAGCCCCCCCGCGACGGCCGCGTTGGTATCGGTATCCCCACCGGCGTTGGCGAGCCAGACCAGGCCCCGCTCGAGGTCGGGCTCGTGGTAGGCGAACCAGAGCGCGATTTCGACCGCATGTATTACGTAGCCGGCCGACGGTCCGTTGACCGGGAGATCCTCCCGGCGCTCCAGCGGAACCCGGCCGACCGCCTCCCGGAGCTCCTGGGGGGCGTTGTTGTTCCGGAGGACCTCGAGCACTTCCCCGAGGAAATCGCGCCGGCCGGCGAGGAAGGCAGCGGCGGCGAGGTTCACCGCGACCGCGCCCCAGCCACAGCGCTCGTCGGGGTGGGTGAGCATGGCCGTGTGATAGGAGCCGCTCACCAGATTGGGGAGGGAGCCCGCCATCCGGAGTGCAATGGGAAGGCAGCGGGCGACCGCACCATTGCCGGCGTGGCCGCCGGTCGCGGCGGGCGGCGCGTCATGCGTGCGGATGTGCCGCAAGGCGCCGAGGGTCCACTGCCCCAGCCCCCGCCCATCGCGCTCGGCCCAGTCGGCCCACTTGTGGGCGAGGCGGTGCAGATCGATGTCCGGCTCGAGCAGTTCCTCGGCCAGGATCAGGGTGAGCGCGAGGTCGTCGTCGTGAGGCGACTCGGGGGAGTCCTGCCGGACGATGTCCCGGAGCTCGCCGCCGAACCGGTCCCGGATCGCGTCCGGGGTGCCGATGAACTCGGTGGCCACCCCCAGCGCGTTGCCCACGGCATGGCCGAGGAGGGCGCCGCGGGCGCGCTGGAGAAGCAGAGGGTCGGGCATGGAGGCCCAAAAGGTACTCCCGGGACCAGTGGTGAGCCACCGCACACCCCGGGGCGTGGCACACCCGGTGCTTTGAGGGACGCCTGGTTGCGGACGGCGGACCACCGCCGAACTCCGGCAACCGGGAGGCATCATGCCGATGGCCACGGAACGGCGAGGCCGCACCGAGACGCAGCAACCCCTTGCTGCCTCGCAGGTAGCAGCGACAGACGAGACCGGCGCGCGCGCCAGTGGCACCGGCCGCTGGGCCCGGATCGCGCCCGTCACGGCGGCCGTTGTCTTCCTGCTCGCACTCGGCGCGGTGCATCACGCGCTGAGCGGCATCAGCTATGGGACACTCTGGCGCGCCATTCTGGCTCTCTCTCCGGGACAAGTCGGGCTTGCCACTGCCTTCACAGTCGCGGGCTACCTCGCCCTCACCGGATATGATGTGCTCGCCCTCCGGTATGTGCGCCATCCGCTCCCATATCGGCAGACCGGCCTCGCCTCGTTCATCAGCTTCTCCTTGAGCAACAGCGTCGGGCTCGCGATGCTGACCGGCGCGTCGGTGCGGAGCCGCCTCTACTCGGCATGGGGGCTCTCGACCACGCTCATCGGACGGATCATCGGGTTCACCGCGGCGACGCTCTGGCTCGGGGTGCTGTTCGTGGCCGGCACGGCGCTGGTTCTCGAGCCGGCGGCGATCGCCCCCCTGCTCCACCTCACACCGGGACTCGCCCGCGCCGCCGGCGTCGCCGCCCTGGCCCTCGTCGCCCTCTACTTCGGCTGGTGTGTCCGGGGCCGTCCCCTGCTCCTCTTCCGCGGCTGGCGCTTCGAGCCCCCTGCCACCGCGCTCGCGCTGGGACAGCTCGCGGCCTCCACGGCCGACTGGGTCGCCGCCGCCGGGGTGCTCTACGTGCTGCTCCCCTCCGGCGCGGCGCCCTCGTTCCCGGTGTTCGCCGGCATGTTCGTGGTGGCGCAGGCGCTCGGTCTCGCGAGCCACGTCCCGGGTGGCCTCGGCGTCTTCGAGGGCGCGGTCCTCCTCCTCGCCGGCGGCGCGATTCCCGCCGCGGAGCTGGCCGGCGCGCTCCTCGTCTTTCGCGCGATCTACTATCTCGTTCCCCTCCTCGTCGCGACCGCGCTCCTCGCGGCGCACGAGGCGCTCCGGCATCGCGAGCGGCTCGGGACCATCTCGCGCACCGCGCGGACGCTGGTGGCGGGGTTCACGGCGCCGCTCATCGCGGTCGCGGTCTTCACCACCGGTGCGGTGCTCCTCGTCTCCGGCGCCACGCCGACGGTGAACTGGCGGCTCCGGCTCCTCACCGAGTTCGTCCCGCTCCCGCTCCTCGAGGTGTCCCACTTCGCCGCGAGCGTGGTGGGCATGGCGCTGGTGCTCCTCGCCTACGCCCTCTCCCGGCGACTGCGGGACGCCTGGGGGCTCACGGCGGTGCTGCTCGCGACCGCGGTCGTGACCTCGCTCCTCAAGGGGCTCGACTTCGAGGAAGCGACCCTGGCCCTCATCACCCTGGGCTGCCTCATCCCCGCGAGGGATCGCTTCCACCGGCGGGGTTCCCTGCTCGCCGAGCGATGGACCCGGGGGTGGGTCGCGGCGGTCACCGTGGCGCTCTCCGCCAGCGTGTGGCTCGGCTTCTTCGCCTACCGCCACGTCGAGTACTCGGGCGAGCTCTGGTGGCAATTCGAGTTCGGCGCCGATGCGCCACGCTTCCTCCGGGCCACCGTCGGCGCCGCGGCGGTGGCGCTCGCCCTGGCCCTGGTGCGCCTGCTCCGCCCCGCCTCGCACCGCCGGCCCACGCCGGCCGCGACCGACCTCGACCGCACGGCCGCCGTCATCGCCGGGGCGGAGCAAACCCAGGCGAACCTCGCACTCCTCGGCGACAAGCAGATCCTCTTCAGCGACTCGGGGCGGTCGTTCCTGATGTATGCGGTCCGGGGACGGAGCTGGGTGGTGCTGGGCGACCCGGTCGGAGACGCGAGCGAGTTCGGCGACCTGGGCTGGCGCTTCCGGGAACTCTGTGACCGCCACGGCGGCTGGCCGGTGTTCTACGAGGTGAGCCGTCACCGGCTGCCGCTGTACCTCGAACAGGGTCTGACCCTCCTCAAGCTGGGCGAGGAGGCGCGGGTCCCGCTCCCGACCTTCACCCTCGACGGGAAGGGACGGGCGAGCCTGCGCCGCTGGAAGAACGCCTGCGAGAAGGCGGGGTGCTCGGTGGAGATGCTGCCCGCGGGGGCAAGCGACCGGTACCTGCCCGAACTGGAGCGGGTCTCCAACGAGTGGCTCGCGACCCGGAAGACCCGGGAGAAGGGCTTTTCGCTCGGGCGGTTCGCCCCGGACTACCTGCGGCGCTTCCCGTTGGCGCTGGTGTGGCTCGAGGGGCGGATCGTCGCCTTCGCGACGCTCTGGACCACCAGCACCCGCGACGAGCTGACGGTCGACCTGATGCGCTACACCGCCGACGCTCCGTCCAATGTGATGACCTACCTCTTCGTGCAGCTCATGCTCTGGGGACGGGAGCAGGGGTACCGCTGGTTCAACCTGGGGATGGCGCCCCTCTCCGGGCTCGGCAACCGCGCGCTGGCGCCGCTCTGGCACCGGCTGGGCGCCTTCGTCTTCCGGCACGGCGAGAACTTCTACCACTTCAAGGGGCTGCGGGAATACAAGTCGCGCTTCGACCCGGTGTGGGAGCCCCGCTATCTCGCCTCACCCGGCGGCCTCGCGCTGCCGTTCATCCTGACCGACATCGCCACCCTCATCGCCGGTGGCCTCAAGGGAGTGTTCGCCAAGTGATCGCCGCCCTGTTCCTCGCCACGCTGGCCGGCCCCGCGCCGGCCCAGGCCGACACGGTCCTGCGGTTCGCCCGCTTCGGCAACGTCGCCGTGTACCGCCCCCCGACACCGCCCGACCGTATCGCGCTCTTCCTCTCGGGCGATGGCGGCTGGAACCAGGGCGTCGTCGACATGGCCCGCCTGCTCCGCCAGCAGGGTACGCTCGTCCTCGGCATCGATACGCCGGCGTACTTCAAGGCGGTCGACGCCGCCAGCGGAGACCGGTGCACCTACCTCGCTGCGGATCTCGAGTCGCTGAGCCAGTTCGCCCAGAAGGCACTGGGGATGTCGCAGTACCAGGTCCCGCTCCTGGTGGGCTACTCCTCCGGCGCGGGCACCGCCTACGCCACGCTGGCCCAGGCCCCCGACAACACGTTCCGGGGCGCCGTGGCCCTCGGCTTCGACCCGACCGTCCCGACCCGCACCGCGCTCTGCGACCGGAACGGTCTCACTACCACCGCGGCGCCAAGGGGCGCCGGCCGAGTGGTGCGCCCGGTGCCGCGCCTCCCCGGGCGGTTGATCGTGCTCCACGGCCTGCTCGACCAGGTCTGGCCGCTGGATTCGGTCGCGGCGTTCACGAGCGCCGTGCCGGACGCGGAGCTGGTGCGCCTCGCGCATGTGGGACACGGATTCTCGGAAACCGCGAACTGGGCGCCCCAGTTCGCGCACGCGGTCCGGAGCCTCACCGATACGACCGCGGGCCCGATGCCGGCCGAGGCGGTGAAGGACCTGCCGCTGATCGAGCTGCCGGTGCCCGAGACGCCGCGGGACTACTTCGCGATCGTCCTGTCGGGGGACGGCGGCTGGGCCAGCATCGACAAGCAGATCGGGCAGGAGCTGGTGCGCGCCGGGGTGCCGACGGTCGGGTTCAACTCGCTGCAGTACTTCTGGCAGAAGCGGACACCCGAGCAGAGCGCGGCCGACCTCGAGCGGATCATCCGGCACTACCAGGAGGCGTGGCACAAGCCGGGCGTGATCCTGGTGGGGTATTCCCGGGGCGCCGACGTCCTGCCCCTGATGGCAACCCGGCTCACCCCCCAGGTGCTCGACCAGGTGCGGCTGATCGCCTATCTCGGGCTGGAACACCGCACCGACCTGGAGTTCCGCGTGGCGGCGTGGCTCGGCAGCCAGAAGAACGCCCTGTATGACCTCGCCCCGGAGATCGGCAAACTGGCCGGCCGCCGGATGCTCTGCGTCTACGGGGAGAAGGAGGGTGATACGCTCTGCCCCGACCTCCCGAAGGGGCTGGCGGACGTGGTGGAACTCCGGGGCGGGCACCATTTCGACGGGGATTTCGCGGGGCTCGCCCGGCTGATTCTGGACCATGTGAACTGACCTTCAGGCCCCGCCCGGGCCACCGCCGAACGGCTTCCCCACCGAGCCGTTCGGCGGCTATCTTTTCGCTCCTTGTCGTTTCCGCCTGCCTTCGAGGAGCGCCGCGTGTCCAAGGACAGCCTGACCATCACCGACAATCGCACCGGGAAGACCTACGAGATCGCGGTGGCGGACGGGACCATCAAGGCGATGGACCTCCGCCAGATCAAGACGTCCGACGACGATTTCGGACTGATGACCTACGATCCGGCCTTCCTGAACACTGCGAGCTGCCGGAGCGCCATCACCTTCATCGACGGCGACAAGGGGATCCTGCGGTACCGGGGGTACCCCATCGAGCAGCTGGCCGAGAAGGCGAGCTTCCTCGAGACCGCCTACCTGCTCTTCGAAGGCGAGCTGCCCACCCGGGCCCAGCTCGACAAGTGGGAAGAGGACGTCCGCTACCACACCTACGTCCATACCAACGTCATCAAGTTCCTCGAGGGCTTCCGCTACGACGCCCACCCGATGGGCATGCTGCTCGGCGCGGTCGGGGCGCTGTCGACATTCTATCCCGAGGCCAAGAACATCGAGGACCCGGCCAGCCGCTATCTCCAGCGGATCCGGCTCATCGCCAAGATCCCCACGATCGCGGCCTTCGCGTTCCGGCACTCCCGGGGTCTACCCTACGTGTTCCCGCGCAATGACCTGACCTACATCGGGAACTACGTCAACATGACGTTCGAGATCGGCGGCCGGCACGAGCCCAACCCGGTGCTGCAGCGGGCGCTCGAGATCCTGCTGATCCTCCACGCCGATCACGAACAGAACTGCTCCACCAGCGCGGTCCGGAGCGTCGGCTCCTCGCACGTCGATCCCTTCTCGGCGGTGTCCGCCGGGATCGCGGCCCTGTACGGCCCGCTCCACGGCGGCGCCAACGAGGCGGTGCTCCGGATGCTGGACCAGATCGACGACAAGAAGAACATCCCGGCCTTCATCAAGGAGGTGAAGGAGGGCGGCGACCGGCTGATGGGCTTCGGCCACCGGGTCTACAAGTCGTACGATCCCCGCGCCAAGCTGATCAAGAAGGTGGCCTACGACGTCTTCGAGCAGACCGGGCTCAATCCCAAGCTCGAGATCGCGCTGGAGCTGGAGCGGATCGCGCTGCAGGACGACTACTTCATCAAGCGGAAGCTCTACCCCAACGTGGACTTCTACTCCGGCCTGATCTACCAGGCGATGGGGTATCCCACCGATTACTTCACGGTGCTCTTCGCCCTCGGCCGCCTGCCGGGCTGGGTGGCGCAGTGGGAGGAGATGCTCCGCGACAAGGACCAGAAGATCTCGCGGCCCCGCCAGGTCTACACCGGTTACCCCGAGCGGGAGTTCGTCCCGATGGCGATGCGAGGGTAGGTGGACGCGGGAGGCCGGAGGCAGGAAGCCATGATGCGCGCCCCGGCCTCCGAATCCGAACTCGAAGCGCTGCTCTCCCGGCCCACGCCCGGGGTGGTCGACGCCCTGACCCGCGTGCCGGGGGACCTCCTGGTGCTGGGGGCGGGGGGCAAGATGGGGCCCACCTTGTGCCTCATGGCACGGCAGGCCCTGCGGCAGCTGGGGCGCCCGGACCGGGTGATCGCGGTCTCCCGCTTCCACGAAGCGGGCCTCGCCGAACGGCTCGCCGCCGGGGGGATCGAGGTCCATCGGGCCGACCTGCTGGATCCCGCCGCGCTCTTCGCCCTCCCCGACGCACCCAATATCGTCTTCATGGCGGGGCAGAAGTTCGGCACCCAGGGGGATCCCGCCACCACCTGGGCGATGAATGCGTCGCTCCCCACCTTCGCGGCCGAACGGTACGCCGGGCGGCGCACGGTGGTCTTCTCGACCGGCAACGTCTATCCGCTCTCGCCGGTCACCTCCGCCGGGCCGACGGAGGACTCGCCGGTGGGCCCGATCGGCGAGTACGCGATGAGCTGCCTCGCCCGGGAGCGGATCTTCCAGCACTACGCCCTGCGGCGGGGGACGCCGACGCTTCTCTTCCGGCTCAACTACGCGGTCGACCTCCGCTACGGCGTCCTGGTCGACACCGCGCTCCGGGTCCTCACGGGCGAACCGGTCCCGCTCGCGATGGGGCACGTGAACCTGATCTGGCAGGGCGACGCCAACGCCCGCGCCCTCCAGTGCCTGGCCCGAACGACGAGCCCCGCCACGGTGCTCAACGTGACGGGGCCGGACATGCTGTCGATCCGCTGGATCGCCACCGAATTCGGCCGGCGGTTCGGCCGGCTGCCGGTTTTCGCGGGGACCGAGGCGGAGGACGCCCTCCTCAGCGACGCGCGCCGCTCGGTCGAGTGGTTCGGCCCCCCCGCGGTGTCGGTCGACACCCTCCTCGACTGGACCGCCGAGTGGCTGGCCCGGGGCGGCCGGCTCCTTGGCCGGCCGACGCACTTCGAGGAGCGGGGCGGCCGGTTCTAGGCGCTATCGCCCCGCCGCCGCGAGGGCGTCCGCCGCCTCGCCCACCAGCGTCGCTTCCGCCGTAAGCGCCTCGGCCAGCCGGCCGATCTCCCGTTCCGCCAGCGCGTAGTCCTTCTGCTCGATCGCCTCCCGCACGCCCGGCAACGTCTTCACGCCATACCCGGTATAGAAGCCGGGCGCGTAGATCAGGTGCCGGTACCAGGGACGGTTCGGCAGCCCGGCGGGGCTGGTCAGCCGCCGCTCGCTCTCGAGGAGGCGGGCATTGAGGCCGGCACTCGCGGCACGGGCGTAGGCGCTGCCGTCCCCCTGGCCCGCTGCCGTCGCGATCGAGTCGTACCGCGCGGCGGCGCGGGTGAGCGAATCGATGGCGTTCTCCAGCGGCGACCAGTTGAGGAATGGCGGGACCACCTCGCGCGGCGGCGCGGTGGTGGGCCGGCGGGGATCGCTGGTGGCGGTGAAGACCCCCTCCTCGAGCTGCCGGTTGCGCTCCTGGTACTCCTCCCGACGATCCTTGAGGAGCTTCTGCACCTCCTCGCTGTAGGTCGCGACGTTCTGCGCCAGCCCGGTGAAGCGGAGCGGCAGCAGTTCGGCCCCCGCCAGCCGCATCACCGTCGTCCCAACCGTCTGGGCCAGTGCCTTGCCGTAGACGAAGCTGGTGTCGCTGAAGTGGGTGTACCAGTAGTAGTCGTCGTAGATCGAGTGGTAGATTCCGCCGTCGTCCTCGCCGCCGTAGCCGAGGTCGAGCGACGCCACCCCGAGGTGCTGGAGGAAGGCGGACCAGTCCGACCCCGAGCCGAGGGGATTGAGCCGGATCAGGGACTGCCGCGCGCGGCTCCGGTCATCGGGGGAGCCGTTCCGGATGATCGCGAGCTGCGCCCGCTTCCAGGCAGTGAGCCCGGTCTCCGGGTCGGGGATGTCGCGGGCCACGTCGTTCATGAACCGTTCGAGCGTGTGCGACCCGCCCATCCCCAGGTAGCCGCGGCCATTCCCGTCGGTGTTGATGTAGACGACGGCCTTCCGCATGAGCTCGGCGCCATGAGCCTCGGCCCACTCCGTCGAGCCGAGCAGTCCCTCCTCCTCCCCGTCCCAGGCGGCATACACGATGGTGCGCCGCGGCTGCCACCCCGCCTTCGCCATCGCGCCCAGGGCCCGCGCCTCCTCGAGCAGCGCTACCTGACCCGAAATCGGATCCTCGGCGCCGTTCACCCAGGCATCGTGGTGATTGCCGCGGACGATCCACTCATCGGGCGCGACGCTGCCCCTGAGGGTCGCCACGACGTCGTAGAGCGTCTTCGTGTCCCAGTTGAACTGGAGCCGGAG
>DASZPT010000145.1:0-7263 GCA_035549935.1 Gemmatimonadales bacterium | reverse complement strand
ACCGGGTGGCTCGACCAGGGACCACCCGACCTGATCCACGCCATCACCGAAGGGCCGCTCGGGCTCTTCGGGCGGGGCTATGCCCGGCGCCGGGGACTTCCGCTGGTCAGCTCCTTCCATACCGACTTCCCGCGCTACGCCTTTCACTACTTCGGCGCCTTCGCGGTGAAGCCCACCGAGGCCTACATCCGGTGGTTCCACGCCGCGGCCCGCCTGACGCAGACGCCGAGCGAGGTGTCCCGCGACGAGCTGCACGGGCTGGGTGTCTCCCGGGCCGAGGTGTGGGGCAGGGGGGTGGACACCGGCTGGTTCCGTCCCTCGCGCCGCTCCGCGATGCGGCGGGCGGCGCTGGGCGCCACCGAGGACCGGGTGCTGGTGCTGCACGTCGGCCGGCTCGCTGTGGAGAAGAGCGTTGACACGCTGGTGGCCGCGTTCACCGCCGCCCGGGCGCGGCTGGGCGAGCGCGCGGTGTTCTGCGTCGCGGGCGACGGGCCGCGCGCCGCCTGGGTGCGCGACTCCCTTCCCTGGGCGCGGCACCTGGGCTTCCTCGACCGTGCCGTGCTCGCCGACCTCTACGCCGACGCCGATCTCTTCGTCTTTCCCTCCGCCACCGAGACCTGCGGGCTCGTGGCGCTCGAGGCATTGGCGTCGGGCGTCCCGGTGGTCGGCGCGAACGCCGGCGGGGTGAAGGAGAGTCTGCGCGAGGGACTGACCGGGATGCTCGTGCCCCCGGGCGAGGCTGCCGCGTTCGCCTCGGCGATCGAGGTGCTGGTGGAGGACTCCGGGCAGCGCCGTGCGATGGGTGAAGCGGCCCGCGCCTTCGCGGTGGGCCGCGACTGGGCCCGGGAACTGGACCAGCTGGAGGCCGCCTACGAGAGACTCTGCGTGAGGAGGACCGCGGTCGTCGCGCCGAGCACCTGGCCCACCACGACATCCGTGAGGTAATGCACCCGCAGGTAGAAGCGGGAGGCGCCCACCCCGAGCGCGATCGCCATCAGCGGGATTCCCGCGAGCGGGACGTCGAGCAGGACTGCCACGGCCACCGCCATCGAGGCGCAGGCGTGGCCGGAGGGGAAGGAGAAGTGGTCCGGGAACGGGGTGAGGGCGACGAGGTCCGGCAGCGTGATCGTGGGCCGCCGGCGCACCACCGTGCGCTTGAGCGCCTGGACCAGCAGGTGCGAGACCAGGTTTGCGGAACCGGCCACCACGCCGAGATGGCGGGTGGCCGGAATCACCAGCAGCACCAGGCAGAACGCCACCGTCGCGGTGGCCCCGCCGGCATGGGTTATCAGGCGAAGCGCTCGGTCCAGCCAGGACGGAACCTCGCGATCCGCCATCGCCATCATCGCCCGCTGGTCCTGCAGGCTCACCCGTTGCCACAACGTCCGCAGTCGTCCCTCCAGTGCTTTCCCCGACGAAGATCGCCCCTCGCGATCACTGTCGGAGCACCGGAAGGTCACAATCGGGCCACGGCCTCACTGGAATCGGGGAACCAGGAGAGGATTTCCGTCCCTCTGCCGACCTCGCTCCGGGCTTCCACCCGGCCGTCGTGCGCCTCCACGAGGTGCTTCACGATCGCGAGGCCCAACCCGGTCCCCCCTTCATCGCGGGAGCGCGAGGCGTCGGCCCGGTAGAATCGTTCGAAGATCCGGCCGAGGTGTTCGCTGGTGATTCCGGCTCCGGTGTCCTTCACGCCCACCTGGACCCCGTCGTCGCTCCGGCGCAACCCGAGGGTGATCCGGCCACCCGCCGGGGTGTAGCGGAGCGCGTTGTCGAGCAGGTTGGTGAGCACCTGCCGGAAGGCATCGGGGTCGGCGTACACCCGCTCGGCGCCGGGCTCGATGCGCGTGTCGAAGCTCACCTGTCGCTGTGCCGCGCGGTCCGCCATGAGGGTCCAGACCTCGCGCGCCGCCTGGCCGGCGTCGAGCGACTCCGGCTCGGGGCGCCAGCCGCCGGATTCGATGCGGGAGAGGTCGAGCAGCCCATCCACCAGCCGCTGCATTCGCCGGGCGTTGGTGAGGATGACGTGCAGGAAGCGTCGCGAAGTCTCCTCGTCCGGGGGGTCGTTGACCAGGGTCTCGGCGTACCCCGAGATGGACGTGAGCGGGGTCTTGAGCTCGTGCGAGACGTTCGCGACGAAGTCGCGTCGGACGGTCTCCAGGTGGCGGAGGTCGGTGACGTCGTGCAGCACCAGCAGCGCGCCCCCGTGAGGCAGGGCACGGCCCGAGAGCAGGATCGTGTGCCCGTCGAGTTCGAGTTCGCGCTCCGGGGCTGGCCGCCCGGCGAGCAGGGCGTCGACCATTTCGCGGGCCGCCTTGACCCGGAAGAGCTGATCGAGGGCGGGCAGGGTCTCGTCCGTCTCATAGCCGAGGAGACGGCGTGCCGCCGCGTTGGCGGTGACGATGCGGCCGGTGCCCTCGGCCGCGATCACGCCCTCCGCCATCGATTCCACCAGTGCCTCCGACTCGGCCCGCTCCCGCTTGAGCTCGGTGAACCGCTCCTCCAGCTGGACGTGCATCTCGCGGAGCGAGCGGACCACGCCGTCGATGTCGGGAATCCCGGAATGCGGGAAGTGGGGCGGCGCGCCATCGGCGATGGCCCGCGCCGCCTGCCGGATGCCGGTGAGCGGCCGCGCTACCGAGCGGGAGGCGATGAAGGCGAAGATGAGGCCGAGGAGTAGCGCCAGGGCAGCCGCGTTGAAGATCGAGGCCTGTGCCCGCCGGACGATCTCGTCCACGCCGATGAGCGGCGCCGCCACCCGCACGACCCCGGGGCCGCCGGGGATGGCGACATAGAGGAGCGGCCGGTTGAGGGTGGCGCTCACCCGCCGGTCGCTCCCGGTCCGCCCGGCGATGGCGGCCGCCACTTCCGGCCGGCCCCCGTGATTCTCGATGCGGGGCACCGCCTCGGCGGGCTCGTCGCTCTCGGCCACCACCCGGCCGTCCCGGTCGATGAGCGTGACGCGGAGCTCCGTCTCCCGCGCCATCTCCATGACCGCCGACTGCCATTCGAGGGAATCGACGGGGAGCACCTGCGCGATCAGCCGCGCCTCGCGCTCCAGCGTGTTCCGGATATCCTGCTCCAGGTGCCGCCGGAGCGACAGCTCCGCGCTGGTCACCAGGGTGACGATGACCACCACGATGACCGCGAGGATCCCCAGGATCAGCCGGCCGGCGAAGTTCATGCGCGCCGGCTCCCCCGCTCGGCGGACCGGAAGCGGTAGCCGAAGCCCCGCACCGTCTCGATCAGTTCCCCGGCGGCGCCGAGCTTGGTGCGGAGCCGCTGCACGTGCATGTCGACCGTGCGGGTCTGGATGTCGGGCTGGGCTTCCCACACCGTCTCGAGCAGCTGCGGGCGGGTCTGCACCCGGCCCCGCCGCTCGACCAGCGTGAGGAGCAGCTTGTACTCGGTGGCGGTGAGCTCGATCTCCTTCCCCTCGACCGTCACCCGGTGCCCCGAGCGCTCGATCGAGATCGGCCCGGCGGCGAGGGTCGAGCCGCTCGCCACCGACGGGGCGGAGAGCCGGCGGAGCAGGCCATTCACCCGGAGCGCCAGCTCGGCGGGGGAGAAGGGCTTGGTGAGGTAGTCATCGGCGCCAAGCGAGAGGCCCCGGATCCGGTCCGGCTCCTCCCGCCGCGCAGTCAGGAGGATCACGCCCACCTCGCGGGTCTCCTCGCGGCGGCGGAGCTCGGCCAGCACGTCGTAGCCCGAGACGCCCGGCAGCATCACGTCGAGGATCACGATGTCGGGCTTCTCCTCGCGTGCCGCCTTGAGGGCGTCGGGGCCGTTCGCCGCGGTGGAGACCCGGTATCCCGCCTTGGCCAGGTGGTAGGCCACGAGGGCGGTGATGTCCGGTTCGTCGTCGACCACCAGGATGCGATGACTCATGCGTGCCGTTCCTCGGAAACCAGGACGATGCGGCTCTTGGCGGGCCGGCGGCTCCGCGCCATCGCGTCGGCCCGTTCACTCACCAGCCCCCGGTCCTGCCGGGTCGCATCCAGCACCGCGCTCAGCACCCGCCCCGCCGGGGCCGCGGGCCGCCGCAGGCGGTACAGCACGTACTGCGAGATCGGCGTGTCCCGCACCAGGCCGGCGTCGCGGAGCACCCGGAGGTGGCGCGAGACCGTCGGTTGCGGGACGTCGAGGATCTCCTGCAGCTCGGAGACGAAGAGGGGGGCCGCCGCGAGGCAGTTCACGATGCGGAGCCGGGTCGATTCGGCCAGCGCCTCGAGCAGGTCCAGCGGAACGGGATCGGGCGTCATATTCGCCAAAACGAATAAACAGGGGGCCGGGCCCGCGCAAGCATACGCGTGTGACAGTCTGGTGACGGCCGTTGCCCGTTTGTGACGAAACCCATTGCGCGGTTCCGTGCCGGTCCCGGATATTGTTGCCATGCCGCTACTTCCACTGCTGCTGGCGCTCGCCGCGGCGCCCGCCGATACGGTCCGGCTGGTCCTGGTCGCGACCACCGACCTGCATGGGTATGTGACCGACTGGGATTACCTCCAGAACGGCCCCTGGCCGGGCGGGTTGAGCCGCGCGGTGAACGTGGTCGACTCGCTCCGCCTCAAGTACCCCGGCCAGGTCGTGGTGGTCGACGCGGGGGACGCCCTCCAGGGCAGTCCCTTCGCCGCCTACTATGGCCGGGAGACGAAGCGCGATCCCCACCCGGTCATCGAGGCGATGAACCTGATGGGCTACGACGCCGCGACGCCCGGCGATCACGACTTCGACTTCGGGGTCGACCTGTTTCAGCAGGCCCTCGCCGGCGCCTCTTTTCCCTTCGTGAGCGGCAACCTCCGCGTCCTCCCGGCCGACACGCTCCGGTTCAACGCCTACGTGGTCGTCACCCGCAACGGGGTGCGGGTGGCCATCACCGGCTTCACCACGCCGGCGGCGATGGTCCTCGATGGCGACAAGCTCAAGGGGCGACTGCGGGTGGACCGGATCGAGCCGCGGATCCAGGCGGTGCTGGGCGAGATGCGGAAGGATGCCGATGTCACCGTCGTGCTCGCGCACAGCGGTCTCGATGGCGCCTCCAGCTACGATACCACCGGCGTCGGGTCGGAGAACGTGAGCGCCCGGTTCGTCGCCGGTCCGGTCCGGCCCGACGTGGTGGTGGTGGGCCACAGCCACCGCGACGTGGTGGACACCGTGATCGCCGGGGTGCACTTCGTGCAGCCCCGGCCCGAGGGACGCGGCCTGTCGGTGGTGTACCTGAGCCTGGTCCCGAAGGGCGCCGGCCTCGAGGTGGCGCGGATCCGCGCCGAGCGGATCCCGCTCGAGGATGCGCGCCCCTCCGAACGGGTCCAGCGGCGCCTGGGCGACCCGCACCGCGCGGTGCTGGGCTGGGCCGCGACCCGGATCGGCGACAACGAGCGGCGGCTGGCGATGGCGGCCGCGCGCGTCGAGGACACGCCGGCGATGCGCTTCATCCACGATGTGCAGCGCCGCGCGGCGCGGGCCGACCTCTCCGCGGCCACGGTGCCGGACACCCGCGCCGCGATCGACGAGGGGGACATCACCGCCGCCGAGGTCTTCCGGCTCTACCCGGCCGAAAACACCCTCCGCGCCATCCGCATCTCGGGCGCGGATCTCCGGGCCTACCTGGAGCAGTCGGCGCGGTACTTCTACGCCGACAGCACCGGCCTGGTCGCGACCAATCGGTTCGTCCCGCCCGCGAATTACGATGTGATCGGCGGGGCCGGCTATACCATCGACCTGAGCCGCCCGATGGGGAGCCGCATCACCCGTCTCGAGGTCCGCGGCCGCCCCGTCCAGCCGACCGACTCGTTCACGCTCGCTCTCGCGACCTCGCGCCAGCTCGGTCTCGGCAACTTCGCGATGCTGGCCGGCGCCCCGGTGGTCTACGACCGGGGCGAGTACGTGCGGGATCTCCTCTTCGCCGAGATCCGCCGCCGGCACACGCTCCTCCGGACCGACTACACCGGGTCCGACTGGGGCCTCGCGCCGCCGGAACTCGCGAAGAAGGCCCGCGCGATCTTCGTCCGGGAGACCGCGGCGGCGCCCGAACCGGTCGCCCAGACGCCGCCCCCGCTCAACCTCCCCGTGGGGCCGAGCGCCAGGGAACTCGCGCGGCGCGACTCGATCCTCCGGGAGCAGGACAAGGCCGAAGCGGCCGCCCGGGTGACCATCGTGACGATGCGGCTCCCCGCCGAGCCGGGCGAGGGACGCAACCTGGTGCGTCTCGTGGCCGATGCCTACATGAACGCGCTCCGCGCCGACCTCGCCATCGTGCGGAACGACGAGCCGGGCGAGCGCCTCCCCGCGGGCGGACTCACCGCCGCCCAGGTGGCCGCCGCCTTGCCGGGCCAGGACCGCGTGATGGTGATCCCGGTAAGCGGCGCGGACCTGCAGGAGATCCTCGAGCATGTCGTCGAGAAGGAGGCGCCCTGCTGCGAGATCGCCGGCCTGACGGTGGAGTTCGATGGCCGGGCGAAGCCGATGGACCGGGTGCGGAAGGTCCGCCTCGCCGGCGGCAAGTCGATCGACCGCAGGCGCACCTATCGCCTGGCCGTGAGCCAGAAGCTGATCGAGGGGGATGTCTTCACTCTCGGGGCGACCGGCTGCGATCCCGGCAAGGCGTGCCGGCAGCCCGGTACCCTGAGTCGCTGGAAGGTGGAGCCGGGCACGCGGTCCGGCACCGAAATCCTGGCCGAATACCTGCGCCGGCTCCCCCAACCGGTGACACCCCCTGACGACCGACGCCTGATTCCTTCCCGCTGATGCCTGCCGAGATCCGGGTGTACCTCAATGACCGGGGGCTCACGCTGCCCCCGGGTGCCTCGGTGCGCGATGCCATCCGGCTCGGCGCACCCGACCTGCTGCCCGACTGCGAGGCCGGACAGGCCGGCATCACCGATGCCCGGATGCTGCCCGTGGGACTCGACGATGGCCTCGTGGCCGGGGCCATCCTGCGCGTGACGCGCTCGAGCCGCCGGACCGGAGGATGACCGCAGCGGGCGAGGCCGTCGCCCGCTGGCTCGGTCCCTGGCGGCCCGAGGTCGCGCTCGTGCTCGGCTCCGGCCTGGGCGATCTCGCCGCCGAGGTAGAAGGGGCGCGGCGTCTCCGCTACGACGCGATCCCGGGCTTCGCGATGCCGGGCGTCGCGGGACACCGGGGCGAGCTCGTCGCAGGGACGCTGGGCGGTCGCCGGGTCCTGGTGCAGAGCGGCCGCTTCCACGGCTACGAGGGACACGCGCCGGCGACCGTGGCCCTGCCGGTGCGGCTCTTCGCCGGCCT
>DASZPT010000144.1:0-9890 GCA_035549935.1 Gemmatimonadales bacterium | reverse complement strand
AGTCGCGTGACTCGCGATAGGGTGACACCAGCGAAGCGACCACCACCACCCCGTGGTGCTCGAGCCGGCTCGCGAGCCAGCCAACCCGCCGGATATGGGCATCGCGCTCCGGCCGGGTGAAGCCGGTGCCGGGGAAGATGTCCCGGATCGCGTCGCCATCGAGATACTCCACGGCCCGGCCCTGGCGGGTGAGTTCTTCGACCACCCGCGTGGCGATCGTGCTCTTGCCCGAGCCGGAGAGCCCGGTGAACCAGAGCACCATTCCACCCTCCCGCGCGCCGCCGATATCGTCCATGCCGAGGATGAACCCGGCGTTGCGGAGGTCGGGCTGGTTGTACACCAGGCGGCTGGCACGCTGGCGGCCGATCCCCGAGTGCCGGAAGATGCAGTCCCCCGCGGCCACGTCCCACTCCATCGTGGGGCCGAGTCGCGGATAGATGTCCGCCTTCCCCTCCGCCACCCAGCAGAACTTGAGGGAGCTCCCTGCCGGCACCCGCGCCGCCACCGGGATGGTGGTGAGGAACGCCTCCAGCTCCTTCGACGGATGCGAGCGGCTCTCCGCCACCCGCAGCGCGGCGCCCGGCGCCGGCGGGCGCGAATGGATCCGCTCCGGCGCGCCTCGGTGCTCCCGCTTCCAGGCGCCGAGTCCCTGGCCGGCGTAGTAGAGGAGCTCGAGCGCCGGCGCGTAGATCACGCCGAGGACCGGCTCGCCCCGCTCGATGAGGGCGATGTTGACGGTGAATTCACCGTTGCGGTGGATGAACTCCTTGGTGCCATCGAGGGGATCCACCAGCCAGAAGCGCTCCCAGCCCGCGCGCTCGGCGTGCGGCGGGATGTTCCCTTCCTCCGAGATCACCGGGATCGTGGGGTCCCAGTGATGCAGCCCCTCGGCGATGATCGTGTGCGCGGCATGGTCCGCGATGGTGACCGGGCTCTGGTCCGCCTTGCGGTCGACCGCGAGCTCGGTGCCGTAATGCTGCATCGTCACGGTGCCCGCCGCGACCGCGAGGTGCGACAGGCGCACCAGGGCGTCGGGGGAGACGGTGACCGGCACCGGCCGGCCGAAGCCGGTCTGGGAGGGGCGCATCAGCTCACCATGGGCGGAAGAGGACGCCCTTGTCCTGGAGCAGCCGCTTGATCCGGTCGACCCCGTCGCTCTCCGCCTCGTCGTCGCCGAGCACCAGGTCGCAGGCGATATCGGTGGTGACGCTGTCGCCCACCCAGACGACCTCGATCCGCTCGGGATCGACCGTGGTCTTCACGATCTCCAGGTCCTCCTGGGTGAGGAGCTGCGCGGTGACGATGAGGATCGCGCCGGCATCGAGGAGGATGTTGGCCAGCTCGCCCAGGCGCCGGAGATGCTCGGTCCGGAATTCGGCCCGCGGCGCGAGGTCGGCGTCGACCCCGTAGAGCACGTTGGCCATGCCGAGGAAGTAGACCACGCGGCCATCCTCGAAGAGCCGGGCCTCGAGGTCCTTGCCCAGCGCCTTGCGGTCGGATTCCCGCGCGCCGGTGATGAGCAGGAGCGAGGCCCGCTGGCTGTACTTCTCCGCCCGTCGTTCCGGCGCGATGATGCTCGGTTCCCACTTGAGGTTGCGGAGCATCACCTTGGCGCGGATCTCCGACTGCCGGTCGGGCAGCGCCTCGCGCACGATGCCGCCGCCGCGGATCTCGTAGTCGTCCACCAGCACGAACCGCGCGGTCGCCGCCCCCGCCTCGGTGGTATCGAACGCGACGGCCCGGTTGAGCGCGAGGACGCACTCGGCCACGTCGTGCCGGTCGATCCGGTCCTTGGTCTCCGCGGTGGCGAGCGAGGAGGCATCGACCACGCGGATCACCGACTCGAGGCGGCAGGGCACCCGGGCGCTGCCGAGCTTGAGGAGGTAGTCCTTCTTCCTGACCAGGGGCTGCTTGCCGAGCCAGAAGAGGCTCACGCGGAGCCGGGTGGTGACCTCGGGGCGCGGCTGCCCGGCGATGGTCGCGAGCTCGCCCCGGCCCACGTAGATCTGTTCGGTGAGGGTGAACCCGGTCGCCTGGCCGGCACGGGCCTCTGTCTGGGGCGGCCGGTTGAACGCCTCGATCGACTTGACCGTGCTTTTCTTGCCCGAGGGGTAGAACACCACGCCGTCGCCCGGCCGGATCGCGCCGCTCTCCACCGTGCCGGCCACGATGCGGCGGTCGTCGCCCTGCGCCGTGAACTTGTAGACGTCCTGCACCGGCATCCGGAACGGCTGGTCCACCGCGGGCCGGGCCGGCACGAAGCGATCGAGCGCCTCGAGCACCGTCGGTCCGTCGTACCAGGGCATCGCGGTGGAGCGCCGCGCGATATTGTCGCCCTCGCGCCCCGCCGCCGGGATGAAGCAGTCGGGATGGACGCCGAGCCGGCCCAGGAACTCGGCGTACTCCCGCACCACCCCGTCGAAGTGCGCCTGGCTGTAGGCCACCAGGTCCATCTTGTTCACCAGCACCGCGATCTGCCGGATGCCGAGGAGCGACATCATGTACCCGTGGCGCCGGGAATTCTCCTGCACCCCCTCCTTCGCGTCGATGACGAGGAGCGCCGCCTCGGCCCGCGCCGCGCCGGTCACCATGTTCTTGAGGAACTCGATATGGCCCGGCGCGTCGATGATGATGTAGTGCCGTTTGGGCGTGCGGAAGAAGACCCGGGCGGCGTCGATCGTGATCCCCTGGCGCTGCTCGTCCTTGAGCGCATCGAGGAGGAAGGCGTACTCGAACGGCCGCGCGGTCCGCTCGCAGTGCGCCTTGACCTGCTCCAGCTTCCCCTCCGGCAGGCTGCCCGTGTCGGCGAGGAGCCGGCCCACCACGGTGCTCTTGCCGTGGTCCACATGGCCGCCGATCACGATGGGCATCCGTTCGGCCGCGGTGGCGGCAGCGGCCGGGGCGGCGCGGGGGGCGGGCTCCGAGGCAGGCAGGGTCATGGGTCCGGGTGACGGCTGAAGGGGCGTCGGAAGCGACGGTCTGGAATCTGTCGCCCGCGGAGCGGCCCCGCCACCATGCCCCCTGGCGGCCGCCGGGATTCACGCTCCCACCGGCGTCGGCCGAGGATTACAATGATGCGCATGCGGACTCCTCCTTCCCGGCACGCGCTGGGCGCCGTCGCGTTGATTGTGGCATACGTCGCTGCCGCCCTGATCCACGGCGAGACCTCCGCGCTCCGGTATGCGGTCTACTGGCTCCCCACCGGGGTGGCGGTGGCCGGCGCGTGGCTGCTGGGCTGGCGGGCCGCGCTGTATGTGGCGTTCGCCACCCTGGGGCATCGCCTCTGGCTCGGGCGCCCCCCCGCCATCGCCACCCTTCAGTCGATCGGCAACGGCCTCGAGACGATCGCGGCGTGGCAGCTCCTCCGCCGTCTCCGCTTCGACCCCACCTTCCGCCGGTTCCGGGACGCGCTGACGATGGCGCTGACCGCGGTGGCGGCGCCCGCGGTCGGCGCCATCGTGGCCGCGATCGCCTTCCTCTTCGCGGGGCACCCCCCCGACGTGGTCCGGAGCGAGTTCTGGACCTGGTGGCGGATGAACACGCTCGGGATCCTGGTGCTCGCACCGACTCTCCTGAGCTGGGCCAGCAGCGGACTGCCCCGGGTGTCGCGCTGGACCCTGCTGGAGGCGGCGGTGGGCGGCGTGGTGCTGGTGATCTTCGCCCGGCTCATCCTGGTGCGGGCCGATCCCGGCGTGGGTCTCCTCCTTACCTACCTCGCGGTGGCGATGGGGATCTACGCGGCGCTCCGGTTCGGTGCGCGCGGGGCGTCGCTGGTGGCCACGATCCTGGCGCTGGTCGCGGTCGGCGGCACGGTCGGGTCACGCGGGCCGTTCCTGATCGCCGGCCTGGAGATGCGCGAACTGGCCCTCCAGGCCTTCCTCCTGATCATCACGACCGGCCCGCTCTTCCTCGCCGCCTCGCTCGGCGAGCGGGTCGAGGCGGTCGCCCGTTCCGAGCGGAGCGACCTCGCCCTGCGCGCCTTCCAGGAGATCCTCCCCGATTTCACCTACCGGATCAGCCGCGACGGGGTCTACCTCGGTGCGATGGTCCCGCCCGACGCCACGCCCGCCTTCCCGGTGGAGCAGGTCATCGGGCGGCGGTTCGAGGACCTCGTCCCCGACCAGGCGCCGGCGATGCGGGCGCGCCTCCAGGCGGCGCTCGCGGGGCAGCCCCCGGAGCCGCTCGAGTACGAGATCCGGCGCGACGGGCGCCGCCGGGTGCGGGAGGCCCGCTTCGTCCGGGTCACGGACGAGGAGGCGCTCTGCCTGGTCCGGGACATCACCCAGCGGAAGCGGGCGGAGGAGCTCCTCGCCTGGCAGGCGCGGGTGCTGGAGCTGCTGGCCACCGGGCATCCCGCCCCGGCGGTGCTGGAGCGGATCGTGCTCGGGATCGAGAGCCAGATCGACGGGTGCGCCGCCAGCCTGCTGCTGCTCGAGGGGAAGCGCCTGCACGTCGCGTTCGCGCCATCGCTCCCGGTGAGCTACAACGCCGCGATCGAGGGCGTCGAGATCGGGCCCCAGACCGGCTCCTGCGGGACCGCCGCGTACGACAACCGGACGGTGGTGGTGAGTGACATCGCCACCGATCCCCTGTGGGCCGACTACCGCTCGGCGGCGCTGCCGCACGGCCTCCGCGCCTGCTGGTCGGTGCCGCTCCACTCGGCCAAGGGCCAGGTGCTCGGGACCTTCGCGGTCTATCACCGGGAGGTGCGGTCCCCGACCGCCAGTGAGCTCACCCTGGTGGAGCGGGCCGCGTCGCTGGCGGCGATCGCGGTGGAACGGGAGCGGCGCGAGGACCTGCTCGCCTCGATCAACCGCAACCTCTCCGAGGGTCTCTTCCGCAGCACGCCCGACCGCGGGCTGATCTACGTGAACCAGGCCTTCGCGACCATGTTCGGCTACGCGAGCCCCGAGGAGATGATGCAGGTGCCGCCCGCCACGCTCTACGCCGACCCGGCGCGGCGGGAGGAGCTCAAGCGGATGCTGGCCATGCAGGGCGCCTTCCGCAACGAGGAGGTTCTGCTGCGGCGGCGGGACGGCAGCACCTTCACCGGCCTCGTGAGCGGCGCCGTGGTCGGCGGCGCCAATCAGGCGCACCAGTATTACGACGGCGCCGTCTGGGACATCACCGACCGCAAGCTCCTCGAGGAGCAGCTCCGCCAGGCCCAGAAGATGGAAGCGGTCGGGAAGCTGGCGGGGGGCGTCGCGCACGACTTCAACAATCTCCTGACCGCGATCGCCGGCTATGCCGACGCGCTGCTCGCGACCCTGCCGGAGGGCGACGTCGCGCGCCAGGATGCCGTCGAGATCACCCGCGCGGCGGAGCGGGCGGCGAGTCTCACCCGCCAGCTGCTCGCCTTCAGCCGTCTGCAGATCCTCTCGCCCCGGGTGCTCGAGCTCGGGCAGGTGGTGGAGCAGCTGAGCGGCATGCTCCGCCGGCTCATCGGCGAGGACATTCGCCTCATCACCCGGCACATCGGGCCGGCGGCCCACGTCCGGGTGGACCGCGGCCAGATCGAGCAGGTGCTGCTCAACCTGGTGCTCAACGCGCGGGACGCGATGCCGCAGGGGGGGACGCTGACGATCACGACCGGGGCCCAGCCGCTCGACGACGCCACCGCGCGGAGTCATGGGCTGTCCGCGGGTCCGCACGTCTGCCTGCAGGTCCAGGATACCGGCACCGGCATGGACGAGCCCACGCGGCTCCGCGCCTTCGACCCGTTCTTCACGACCAAGGAGCCGGGGAAGGGCACCGGCCTCGGCCTCGCGACGGTCTACGGCATCGTCCGGCAGAGCGGGGGGAGCGTGCAGCTGGAGAGTTCCCCCGGTGCCGGGACGCTGGTGCGGGTATACCTTCCCATGGTCGAGGAAGCGCCGGAGGCGGAGGCGCCCGCGGTGGCGGGGCCGGGCCCCTCGGTGCAGGGGGTGACGACCCTGGTGGTCGAGGACGAGCAGCTGGTGCGGGACCTCGTCTGCCGCACCCTCCGCCGGGCCGGCTACACGGTGCTGGTGGCGTCGAACGGGGAGGAGGCGCTGGCGCTGTCCCGCGCGACGCCCGACCCGATCGACCTGGTGGTCACCGACGTGGTGATGCCGCGGATGAACGGCAGCGAGCTCGCCCAGCGGCTCGCGGCGGAGCGGCCCGGGATCCGGGTGCTGTTCGTCTCCGGCTACGCCAACGAGGTCCTGGATGTGCGCGGCGGGCTCGAGCCGGGCACGGAGTATCTGCAGAAACCGTTCGTGCCCTCGGTCCTGCTCGACCGGGTGCGCGAGCTTCTTACCCCCGCGCGCGCCCGGGCCTGACTGGCGCCAGGCGCGCCGGGCCGTTCACAAGGAGGCAGGGGTGCGTTCGCATCGTTCCCGCGCCGCGATCCGGGTGCTGCTCGGACCGGCGCTCCTCGGCTTCGCCCTCTCGACCTGCGCCACCAATCCGGTCACCGGCAAGAAGGAACTGTCCTTCGTGTCGGAGAGCCAGGAGATCTCCATGGGCAAGGAATACGCGGCCCAGGTGACGCAGGAGATGGGCGCCTATCCCGATTCCGCGGTCCAGCGCTACGTCGGCAACCTGGGGAAGGAGCTGGCCGTCCGCACCGAGCGGCCCAGACTCCCCTGGACCTTCACCGTGATGGATGACCCGCAGGTCAACGCCTTTGCGCTGCCCGGCGGGTACATCTTCATCACCCGTGGCATCATGAGCCACATGAACTCCGAGGCGGAGCTCGCCACCGTCATCGGCCACGAGATCGGCCACGTCACCGCCCGGCATTCGGTGCAGCAGATGACCCGCCAGCAGCTGGCCCAGATCGGGCTCGTGGCCGGGGCCATCGCCTCGAGCAAGATCGCCGAGAACATGGGCGCCATCAGCCAGGGCCTCGGCGTCCTTTTCCTCAAGTACAGCCGCGACGACGAGAGCCAGGCCGACGGGCTCGGGTTCCGCTACGCTCTCAACGACGACTACGACGTCCGCAAGATGGTGAACATGTTCGAGATCCTGCAGCGGGTCTCGGCGACCGCGGGGCAGCGGATTCCCGAGTGGCAGTCGACCCACCCCGATCCCGGCAACCGGATCGAGGCCACCGAGGCGCGGCTCCGCCGGCTCACGGTGCCGCTCGACGGCAAGAAGGTGAACCGGGAGCAGTTCCTGAAGATGATCGACGGCATGGTCTTCGGGGACAATCCGCGGCAGGGCTACTTCAAGGGCTCGAGCTTCCTCCATCCCGACCTCGCGTTCCAGCTCGACTTCCCCTCGGGGTGGAAGACCGCGAACCAGCCCTCGTCCGTGGTGGGGTTGAGCGAGAAGCAGGACGCGCAGGTGCAGCTCTCGCTGGCCGGCCAGCAGGCGCCGGGGGAGGCGCTCCGCGCCTTCCTGGGCCAGCAGGGCGTCACCGCGGGCCAGACCAGCCAGAGCGCCATCAACGGGAACACCGCCGCGCGCGGGAGCTTCACCGCCCAGAACCAGGACGGGACCCAGCTCGCGGGGCAGGTGGCCTACCTGAGCTACGGCGGGACCACCTACCAGCTCCTGGCGCTGACCGCGGCCGCGAACTACCGCGCGTACACCGGGACCTTCGACCAGTTCATCGGCAGCTTCCGCCGCCTCACCGACCCGGCGGCGCTCAACATCAAGCCGAACCGGATCCTCATCGCGAAGGTCACCCAGCCCACCACCCTCGCGGAGTTCAACAAGAAGTATCCCTCGGTCATCAGCATCGAGCAGCTGGCCCTGATCAACGGCATGACCGATGGTGGGGACGAACTCGAGCCGGGTGACCTGGTGAAGCGGGTGGTGACGCAGTAGACGGGCGGCACGCCCGGCCTTCCCTAGCGGATCGCCGGGGGTGCTGCGAAGTTGAGGTGTCCCGTGCCGGGCGAGCCCGTTGCCGGATTCCCTCGATGCGCTCCGGAAGGCGCTTTCCGATCGCTATCTCCCCGAGCGTGAAATCGGCCGGGGCGGCATGTCGATCGTGTATCTCGCCCAGGACCTCCGCCATCACCGCCGCGTCGCCCTGAAGATCCTCCGCCCCGAGCTGGCGGACCTGCTCGGTCCCGAGCGCTTCCTCCGCGAGATCGAGACCGCCGCCAACCTGCAGCATCCCCACATCCTGCCGCTCTTCGATTCGGGCTCGGTGCCGCTGGGGCCGGAGGGTCACCCGGGCGCCGTGCTCTACTACGTCATGCCGTACGTCGAGCGCGAATCGCTGCGCGACCGGCTGCAGCGCGATGGTCCCCTCGGGATCGCCGAGGCGACGCGGGTCACCCTCGAGCTGGCCGACGCGCTGGCCTACGCCCACCGGCGCGGCATCCTCCACCGGGACATCAAGCCCGAGAACATCCTGCTCTCGGACGATCATGCCCTGCTCACCGACTTCGGCCTGGCGCGTATCTTCACGCGGGCCGACAGCCTGCGCCTGACCCAGTCGGGGGAGACGGTCGGGACACCGCTGTACATGAGTCCGGAGCAGTCGCTGGGCGAGGCGGACCTGGACCAGCGCAGCGACCTGTACGCGCTCGCGACGGTGTGCTTCGAGATGCTCACCGGCACACCACCGTTCACCGGGCCCAGCAGTCAGGCGATCTTCGCACGGCGGCTTCGCGAGGCGGCCCCCACGGTGTCGGCCCTGCGGGGCGAGGTGCCGGTGGCGCTCGATCGGGCCATCGCGAAGGCGCTCTCGCGCGAGCCGGCGGAGCGCTATCCCTCGATGGCGGAGTTCGCCCGCGCGCTGGCCGACCCGCCGCCGCCGGCTGGCGGGGCGTCCGCGCCGCGGCGGGCATTGTCCCGGCCGGCTCTGGCCGGCATCGCGGCGATCGTGGTCGTGGCCGTGGCGCTCCTGGTTCGCCCTCTTCTGCGTCCCGGGGAAGCGGGGCAGGGAGCGCTCCCTCCCGCCGCGGCTCCCCGGTCGCTCGCGGTGCTGCCCTTCACCAGTCCCGACCAGGACTCGAGCAACGCCTACTTCGGCGCCGGCGTTGCCGAGGAACTGACCACGGCCTTCGCCGGGATTCCCGGGATACGGGTCGCCTCACGCGGGTCTGCCTCCCGCTACCAGGAAGCGGGGATCGCCGAAGCGCGCCTGGCGGAGGGACTCGGGGTCGAGACGCTGTTGACGGGGACCGTGCGCCGGTCGGGGGATCGGATCCGGGTGACGGCGCGCCTGGTCGACCCCCGTGCCCGCACCGTTCTGTGGGCCGAGAAATACGACCGGCAGATCACCGAGATCTTCGCGCTCGAGGATGACATCACCCGGGCGATCGTCACGGCCCTGAAGCCCACCTTCACCGGCAACCCGGTACGCCCGGGCGCGGGTACGTCGGGCCAGGAGACGGACCCGGAAACCTACGACCTCTATCTCAAGGGACGGTATCAGTGGCGCCGCCGCGGCGCCGCGGGGCTTCAGGCGGCGATCGGGCTCTACACCCAGGCGCTGGCCCGGGACTCGACCTTCGCGCGGGCCTGGGCCGGGCTGTCGATGGCCCAGGTCGTCCTGCCGCTCTTCGAGCCGGTCCGCGAGGATTCGCTGCTCGCACTGGCGAGCCGCAACGCCACGCGGGCCCTCCGGCTCGACTCGACCCTCGCCGATGCTCACCTGGCCCTGGCGTACGCGCTCAAGGGGCAGTGGCGCTGGCAGGAATCGGAGCGGGAATTCCAGCGTGCGGTGACGCTCGCGCCGGAAGACGCCACGGTCCGTCACTGGTACGGCATCCTGCTCCATGCCACCGGCCGCATCGACGAGGCGCTGGCCCAGCTGGACCTTGCCCGTCAGCTCGATCCGCTCGCGATCCAGATCCAGACCGACTGGTACTACGTGCTGTATCTCGCCCGTCGCTTCGACCAGGCGTGGGACGCGGGGCGGCGGGTCTGGGCGGAGGATACGACCCGTTCCGACGGCGCCTTGC
>DASZPT010000143.1:0-3709 GCA_035549935.1 Gemmatimonadales bacterium | reverse complement strand
CGACGGCGCGCTCCCGCCTCCCGCCTCTCAGAACCCCACCTCCACTCCCAGCCTGACCAGCCGCGGCGCGCCGTAGAAGAAGATCGGCTGCACGAAGTCGCGTGTCGCGGCCAGGTAGAGTGTCTGGAGTTCCGTTCCCTCGACATAGCCGTTCTGGTCGGTGTCCGCCCAGGCCCGGTAGCGCGGCGATTCGTACGGAATCGGCGTCGGGTTCGCGTTGTAGGCGGCGGTGGCGAGCGCCTGGATCTGGCCCTCGTCGAGCACCGGCGTCCCGGTGTCCCGCCGTACCGCGATGATGTTCCGGCGGTTGGCGAGGTTCCGCACGTCGACATAGAAGGATCCAACCATGCCCTTGAGGCTGAAGGGGCGGCGGATCAGGAGGTCGATGGTGTTCGTCGCCGGGAGCCGCCCGTCGTTCGGCAGCCCCACCAGTGAATCGCCGATGTACTTCGAGAACGGCAGGCCGGAGGCGACCCGCACGATCGCGGTGCCCTCGAGGCCGCCCAGGATCTTCGATCCCAGCACCGACGGGCCGAACGCCGCCGGGACCGTGCCGGTCACGATCGCGGTGAACGAGTGGCGCCGGTCGAAGTCGAGCGGGAACTCCACCTTGGGGGGGAACACGATCTGTCCGGTGTTGGGATCGATCGAGCCCGCCCGCCGCACGAAGAAGGCGTCCGATGACGTGGCGGTCGCGTCCTGCAGGTTGTAGCTGATCCGCGCGCCGAACCCGCCCCGGAACTCCCGCTCGACGATGACCTCGAAGCCCTTCACGGAGCCCGCGTCGGCGTTGCCGAAGATGCTCGAGTCGGGGTTCACGCCCAGCGGCACCGAGGCCACCAGGCCGTCGAGCCGCCGCACGTAGAGATTGCCGCGCACGCTCGTGACCGGTGTGGGCCGGAGCCGCAGGCTGAACTCGTACTGGGTCGACTCCTCGAAGCCGAGGTCGGGATTTCCCTGGCGGCTCCGCCCGGTACGGGTGGTGTCGTCGAAGGCGGCGTCCACCAGGTACTGGTAGTCGGGGGCCTGGCGGAACTTGCCGAAGCTGGCGACGAAGGTGGCGCCCCTGAAGGTCGTGCTGACCGCGACCCGCGGGCTCAGGCCCCGCTGGGTGGCGCGCGCCTTGCCCGGCAGGTCGTCGCGGCCGCTGAACTGGTCGTAGCGGATGCCGAGGGTCAGCGCGAGCTCGTTCGACCGGGCCTGGGCCTCGGTGTAGAGCGCGCCGGCCCAGGGCGAGAAATCGGAGGAGCTCGCCGATGGGACGTCGCCGCCCGCCGGGAGGTAGCCGAAGGTGCGCTGGAAGGTGCGGACCTTCTGGGCCGAATACTCCCCGCCGACGTAGATGTCGGTATTGGGGCCGCCCACGATCGCGAGATCGAGCCGGGTCCGGATTTCGCGGAACTTGTTCCAGGCGATGTCACCCCGGCCCGCGCCGGTGCGGAAGTACGCCGGTACGCCCCACGGGGTGTTGGCGCTGAACTGGGGCTCGGTGAAGCCCGGCAGGATCTGGTTCGCGGCCGCGGTGTCCTGCCGCCTGGCGAGATCCTCGCCCAGGACGCCAATCGATTTCCCGGTGAAGGCGCCGAAGACGTAATCCGGCTGCTCGGTGGGGGTGCCGCGAACGAACTCGCGGCCGAAGTACCCCACCCGGAGGTCGGCGATGAGTCCGCTGCCGATGGTGCTCTGCAGGTGGCCGTTGAGCAGGTTGCCCGTCACCCGGCGCACCGGCGCATACTGCTGGTCGTACTTGTAGACCGGGTCGAAGAGGAGCCGCTGGTCGGCGGAGTGGATGCCGAGGATCCGGACGATGTTCCTGCTCCCGAGGGGGATGGTCAACTTCGCCGCGGCGTCCCCGGTCTCTCCGCTGTTGTGGGGCAGGAGCGAGGGGCTGTCGTGGCGGGGGTCGCGCGGGTTGGAGGGGCGCGGGGCGTTGACCGGTTCCGCGTCGAGCTTCCCCGAGAGATCCACCACGCCGAGGAAGCGAATATTGCCCGGGAGAGGGCCGTCGGCCGAGACGACGGTCCGGTCGAGGCCGTAGTCGCCCCCGTCCCCCAGCGGCCGGTCGGTCTCGTAGCTCACCCGCCCGCGCCACTGATCGCCGCCGTCGCGGGTGGCGAGGTTCACCAGCGCCGAGACCGCCTGGCCGTAGCGGGCCGAGAACCCGTTGGTGACGAGCGAGGCCTCGGCGAGAGCGTCGGGCGGGACCCGCACACCGAGGGCGCCGGTCGAGGCATCGAGCTGGTTCTTGAGGCCCAGGCCGTCGAGGATGAACGCCTGCTGGCCGAGCCGGCCGCCGCGATAGCTCTCGCCCACCGCACCCGAGGAGAGCGCGATGGCCTCCTCCACGCTCGAGACCGGGAGCCGTCGCAGGTCCTCGGCGGTGAAGCGCTGCTGGTCCTGGACCGCGAGCGGGTCGAGCACCGAGTCGACCCGCTCCGCCACCACCTCGAGGGGGGCGAGGCCGACCGGGTCCACCTGCAGCGAGAAGTCGAGGGCCGTGGTCTGGCCCGCCCGGACCAGCACGCTGTCCCGCACCAGGGGCCGGTGCCCGATCGCCGCCGCCTTGATGGAGTGCCACCCCGCCGGAATCTCACGGAGCCGGTAGACCCCGCGATGGTCGGTGACCACGGCCTGGCGTCCGCCATCGACGGTGACGAGGGCGCCGGCGAGGCCGACGCCGTTCTCGCCCGCCTCGCGGACGACGCCGGTGACCGCACCGACGGTCTGCGCTGCGGCGGGCGCAGCGGCGAACAGCAGGAGCAGACCCGCGGACAGTCGTCGCACGTTATTCCTCCCAGAGCCAGATGTCGGTCGTGAGCGTGACGATGGTGTCGGTGACGAAGACATCCGGGGCGATCGGAATCGACACCAGGACGTAGGGGAACCCTTCGGCGAGCAGTCGCGTGCCGGAAGGCGAGAGACGCGGGTGCCGGAAGAAGTGGCTGATATCCTCGAGCGTGACCACGTTGCCGGTTCCCAGGTCGACCGCCTGGAGGACTCCTCCCTTGTCGATCTGGACCAGCCCGAAGGGCGGGATGACCCGCACATCGGCCTTGCCATCGACCACCGCGAGCAGGCGGGTACCCTGCACCACCGGATCCCGTACCACGTGTCCGTAGCCGAAGTTGAAGAGCACGCTCTGCACGCCGGTCGCGAGGACCTGGCGGTAGACGACGCTGTCGCCGTAAAACGTGGAGTAGATCTCGCTGCCATCGGGGGCGGCGGAGACGGCACTGGCGCGCTCGGTCCCGGGGATGAAGGTCCGGGCCGGGGTCGGGCCGGTCAGGTCGAGGAGCACGGCCTGCTCGCCGAACCAGAGGGTGTCGGTCGTGCAGCAGGAGCCGATCTCGGTGCCGAGGTAGAGGAGCACGCCGGGCTTGAGCCACTGGATGTAGCGCGGCAGGTCGTGGGGGTGGCCGGAGGGAGCATCGTACGGGAACGCCTGGACCAGGAGCGAATCGGCTCCCGCACCTCCCTGTATCCAGAGCGTCCAGGTGTACTGGGCGGAACTGGAAGCCGGACGCACGGCCCTGAGCCACGCGAGTCGCCTCCCGTCGCTCACGGGCGCGTCGTAATTCTCCTGCAGTCCGTTGGGAATCAGCGACGGGCAGCGGAGCGGGGTCGCGGTGCCGCCCGGCGCGGGGATCGACAGGGCGCACCGGTCCAGGTTGGGAGGCGTCTGCTCGGCGGAATAGAGGATCCGGCTCCC
>DASZPT010000142.1:0-20951 GCA_035549935.1 Gemmatimonadales bacterium | reverse complement strand
GACTGGCCCATCCGCGAGCGCGACATCGCCCCCTGGTACGACCAGGTCGAGCGGTTCATCGGGGTGAGCGGCCAGGCGGAAGGGCTCCCGCAGCTCCCCGACGGCCGGTTCCTCCCGCCGATGGACCTGCGCTGCGCCGAGCGGCATGTGCGCGAGAAGCTCATGGCCGCGTTCGGCGGCGAGCGGGTGCTGACGATCGGCCGGTGCGCCATCCTCACCCGCGCGCATCAGGGACGTGAAGCCTGCCACTACTGCGGTCCCTGCGAGCGCGGCTGCATCACCCGGAGTTACTTCTCGAGCCTGAGCTCCACCCTCCCCGCCGCCTTCGCCACCGGCAAGCTCACCCTCCGCCCGTGGAGTGTGGTCCGCGGTCTGGTCTACGATGGCACGCGCCGGCGCGTCACCGGGGTGCAGGTGATCGACGCCCAGACCCGTGAGGCGATCGAGTTCCGGGCCCGCATCGTCTTCGTCTGTGCCTCCGCGCTCGAGAGTACCCGCATTCTCCTCAACAGCACCTCCCGCGAATTCCCCGGCGGGCTCGGCAGCTCGAGCGGCGAGCTGGGGCACAACCTGATGGATCACTCGATGGGCCACGGCGCCGTGGGGACGATTCCCGGCTACGAGGACCACGTGAGCTACGGGCACCGGCCCAACGGGATCTACCTGGTGCGGTTCCGCAATGTGAAGGAGAAGCACCCCGACTTCCTCCGCGGCTACGCCTTCCAGGGTGGCGCGTCGCGGGCGGGATGGGGCCGGGGCTCCTCGATGCCGGGGTTCGGCCCCGCGTTCAAGCAGTCGCTGATCAGCGAGCGGGGGCCGTGGCGGATGAGCCTCTACGGCTTCGGCGAGATGCTCCCCCGGCACGAGAACCGGGTGGAGATCGACCCGACCCTCAAGGACGCGTGGGGCATTCCCGCGCTCCGCATCAGCTGCAGCTACGGCCCCAACGAGCGGGCGCAGTGGAAGGACATGATCGCCACGGCCACGGAGATGCTGGAGGCGGCCGGTGCCACCGACATCACCCCCACCGACGAGGACGTGAAGCCCGGGCTCGTGATCCACGAGATGGGCACCGCCCGGATGGGGCGCGACCCCAGGACCAGCGTGCTCAACCCGTGGAACCAGGTCTGGGACGCACCCAACGTCTTCGTCACCGATGGCGCCTGCATGGTGTCGACCGCCAACCAGAACCCCTCGATCACCTACATGGCGCTCACGGCCCGGGCGGTGGATCATGCCGTGGGCCTGATGAAGCGGAAGGAACTATGAGACGGCCAGACGGGCAGACGGGTAGACGGGAAGTGACCCGGCGCGAGTTCGTGGCGGGGTCTCTCGCGCTTACCCTCGGAAGCGTGCCCCTGCTCGGAGCGGCTGCCCGGCTACCCGCCGGCCGGCCGGGCCGCTTCCCCCTCGGCATCCAGCTCTATACCCTCCGCGACCTCCTCAAGCAGGATCTCGCCGGGACCCTGGCGCAGCTCGCCCGGCTCGGCTGCCAGGAAGTCGAGTTCGCCGGCACCTACGGGCACCCGGCCGGCGAGGTACGGAAGCTCCTCGACCGGCATCATCTCAAGGCGCCGGCCGGTCATTGCGATATCACCGATGTGACCGACAAGCTGGCCCAGACGATCGACACCGCGAAG
Source organism: Gemmatimonadales bacterium (assembly GCA_035549935.1). Lineage (GTDB taxonomy): Bacteria > Gemmatimonadota > Gemmatimonadetes > Gemmatimonadales > GWC2-71-9 > JADJOM01. The sequence goes on along the minus strand of DASZPT010000142.1, from coordinate 19,311 downwards.
GCGCTGGGCCATCGCTACGTCATCGTCGCGTGGATCCCGGACGAGCTGCGGACGGCGGAGGGCTACCGCTCCATCGCCGACACGTTCAATCGCGCCGGCGCCGCGCTCCGGAAGGCGGGCCTCACCCTCGGGTATCACAATCACTCGTTCGAGTTCGCCTCCCTCGAGGGCGGCCAGACCGGCTACGACATCCTGCTCGAGCACACCGATCCGGCGCTCGTGACGATGGAGCTCGACCTCTTCTGGATCCGCAAGGGCGGACAGGATGCGTTCGAATACTTCCGCCGGCACCGCGGTCGCTTCTCGCTGGTGCACGTGAAGGACATGGCCGCCGACGGCTCGATGGTGGACGTCGGTGCTGGCGTCATGCCCTGGCCCGAGCTCCTCACCGCGGCGCGGGCCGCGGGGGTGCGCCACGCCTTCGTCGAGCACGACGAGGCGAGCGACCCCCTCGCCTTTGCCCGGACCAGCTTCGCCTACATGAAACAGGTGGCGATCGGGGCCTGAACCGGCCCGCCAACTGCTTCCTGTGCAACGAGATCGAGCCCTGTAACCTGGGCCACGGCGGCGGGAACCCCGGCGGACCTAGTCTGCATCAACTCGACCGACCGACATGCCGCGACTCTCACCCACCCGTTTTCCCCCCGGGTTCTTCGACCTGCCCTCGGACGCGGGGCAGTCGCTGCCCCTCGAGCTGATCGCGTCGTGGATCCGCAGTCCCCATACCGCCGACGCCGCGCGCCTCCTGCTCGAGCCCTGCACCCTCGAGGGGATCGTGGTGGCCAGCGATACCACCGGCCTCACCCGACTGAGCCACGAGCGATCGCTCATCGAGCTGCTCTCGATGATCAGCCGCCCCAAGGAGCTGGTCCATGCCTTCGGACGGGCGGTCGGCGGCACCGCCGTCGGTGTCTGGGCCGCCGACAACACCGCGATGTTCTACCCCGAGTCGGTGCCCGCCGGCCGGATCGTGAGCATGCTGCTCACCCTGATGGACCGGATCCGCGCCGAGTGCGAGGTCGGGATCGGCATGGCGATCCACCACGGGCTTTTCTATGAGATGGGGAGCGGGCTCCACGGCGCCGATGCCGACCTGGTCGAGCTCCTCGCCGAGGACCATGCCCGCGCCAACGAGCTGTTGATCACCGCCGAGCTCCGGCGGCTCCTCGGCGAGGACGAGGCGTGGGAGATCGAGCCGGTACCCGGGATTCCGATCGGAGGGGAAGTCTTCCGGGTGATGGACGGTCCCCGCCTCGAGGACATCGAGCCGAGCGAGTTCCGCTATCCGCTGCCGTTCACCGACGAGTTCTTCGACGGCCTCTCGGTGTTCCAGCGCACCCGCCGCACTTCGGTGGTGCCCCGGCCCGCCTACAAGGACGGCTTCATCGTGGTGGTGGAGCGGGAACGCGAGGACCGGCAGGAACCCGAGGTCGCCACGCTGAACGACCTGGCGCTCGCCGCGGCCATCGCCCGGGCGGGCCGGGTGCTCCTCGAGGATCTCGACGGGCTCGAAGTGAAGAGCACGGGGGGACCGGGGATCTACTACTTCGACGACCCGCGCCGCGCGCTCGACTTCGCCCGGCGGCTCCGCGAATTCTTCGAGGGTCAGGAGGTGCGGCTCTCGATCGGGATCGACATGGGGCGGGTGCTGCTCTTCCACCTGGGCGAGGGACGCTACGAGGTGGCCGGTTCGCCGGTCAACGTCGCCTCCAAGCTGGCGCAGGACGCCGGCAAGCTCGGCGCTATCACCCTCACCTGGGCCAGCGCCCGCGCCGCCGGTATCCCCGACTCGACTGCCGTGGAGGCCCTCGCCGCGAGCGGCATGACGATCGAAGCGGTGCGGACGTAGGTCTCCCTTCGATTCTTGACCCGCCGTTCCAATATCCCTTATTGTCCAACCCATGGCGAGACCGAGGGAATTCGACGAGGACCAGGCGCTGGCCGCCGCCCTCGAGGTGTTCTGGGAGAAGGGCTACGAGGCCGCCTCGGTGCAGGACCTCACCGAACGGATGGGCATTCAGAAGGCCAGCCTCTACAACACCTTTGGCGACAAGCATGCGCTCTTCGTACGGGCCCTCGCGGCCTACTCGACCGATACGCTCGAGTGGTACCGCCACCAGCTGGAGCGACCGGGACCGGTCCGCGCCACCCTCGCCGCCCTCTTCCACGAGCTGACCGACGGCTGTGACGACGAGGACGACGACTGCCGCGGCTGCCTCTGCGTCAACTCCGCCATCGAGCTCGCCCCGCACGACCCCGCGATCGCCACCCTGCTCGAACAGCACAACCAGGCCCAGGAAGAGCTCTTCCGCTCCGCGCTCGTCCGGGCGCAGCAGTCGGGCGAGGTGCCGGTGTCACTCGACACCCTCGCCGCCGCGCGCTATCTCCTCAACGTCATCGCGGGACTCGGCGTCGCCCACAAGGCCGGCGCCAGCCGCGACTGGCTGCACGACACCGTCCGCTTCAGCCTGTCGGTGTTCGACCGTCACTGAGAGCTCTTCATGACCCGCACCATCGCGGTCCTCGGCGCCTCCGGCCGGGTCGGCCACGTCGTCGCAGAACAGCTGCTCGCGTCCGGCATCCAGGTGCGGGCCGTCGGACGCTCCGCCGAGAAGCTGGCGCCCCTCGCCGCCCGCGGCGCCGAGGCCTGCGCCGGTGACGCCAGCGATCCCAAGTTCCTCGCCCGCACCTTCCGCCATACCGAGGCGGCCTTCGTCATGCTGCCGACCGACCCCGGGCACCCCGACCCGGCCGGCGCGGCGAAGGGATACACCGAGGCGGCGGCCGCGGCCCTGCAGGTGGCCCGGGTGGGGCGGGTGGTGACGCTCAGCTCGGTCGGCGCGGATCGTCCCGATCGCAACGGGCCCATCGCCGACCTGCATGCCCTCGAGCGGCGCATCAACGCGATTCCCGGGATCAGCGCGGTTCACCTGAGGGCGGGGTACTTCCTCGAGAACTGGCTCGCCAACATCGGCCTCATCAGGACCACCGGTATCAATGGTGGTGGACTCCTCCCCGATCTGCCGGTCGCCATGATCGCGTCGCGGGACATCGGTCTCGCCGCCGCGAGTCTCCTCGGCACCGCCTTCACCGGCCAGCGCACCCGGGAACTGCAGGGCGCCCGCCACTACAGCAGCCGGGAGGTCACGCAGGCCCTCGGCGCCGCGATCGGACGGCCGGACCTGGCGTATGTGCAGTTCCCCGAGGCGGACCTCCGGGGCGCGTTCCTCGCCGCCGGATTCTCGTCGCCGATGGCCGACCGCTACCTGGAGATGATCCGCGGCTTCAACGAGGGCGCCGTCAAGTCGCTCGAGCCTCGGTCCCCCGCCACCACCACCGCGACGACGGCCGAGGAGTTCGCCAGGACCGTCTTCCGTTCCGCGTTCAGCGTCTAGGCCCGAAGCCCTCGACATCTCCCGTACGGACATTCACGACGGACACGACGGTGACGACGGCCGCAAACGCGCAGGAACATGCCGATTCAGGGGAAATGCGAATCGGCTGATAGGTATCGCCGTGGCACATTGGCACCCGGCAACCTCTTCCCTTATACCCCCCGTCATGTGATCTTCCGCGCGGTTCGTGACCCTGCCCCGGGGCACGATCCCCGACCAAACGGGAGTTGCGAATGCCCAAGAAAAGCGCCCGGCCTCGGCGCACCGCCGCGTCCCCGCGTCCTGCCGCAAAGAAGACGGCCTCGAAGAAAGTCGCCCTCCCAGCGCCCCGAGCGCGTCGGGTCAACCGGAACCTTCCCCCAGGGATCTGCCGAGTCGAGCAGCCCAGTACCCGCACCTTCGGGTATGTGGTCCGCGTGGGGCACCGCCCCTCGCCCAAGGGGTGGCGCCCCAAGTACACCGCGTACTTCGGCGACCACAGCCACGGCGGGAAGAAGCAGGCACTCGCGGCGGCCACCAAGTGGCTCATGACCCTGGCACGTACCGGCAAGCCGCCCGCCTGAGTCACCCTGGTCTGCCAGTCGCCCCGGAGCCACCGCTCCGGGGCGTTGTCGTTTCCCCGGGCCTCCCCGGCACTGGCGCCCGGGGCCGTGCCATCGCATCATGGAACCCATCCCCAATTCGAGCAGGGAGCTCCCATGCGGATCCGCGTCCGGCTGGCCACACTCGCGCTGCTCACCTCCGTCGCGGCCTGCGCACCCGCCGCCCCAAAGCCGGACACCGCGAAGGACGAGGCCGCGATCCGGCAGCTGGTCACCGACTGGAACGGCTACCTCACGGCCCAGAACGACTCCGCCATCACCGCGCTCTACACCGACGACGCCGTTCTCCTCCCGCCCGGGCAGCCCCGCGTCTCGGGACATGCCGCCATCCGCCAGTTCTGGGCCGGGCTCTGGGCGCTCAAGGCCACCCTCGCGCTGACTAGCGTCGGCGTGCGTGTTGCGGGTGACCTGGCCGTCGAGGAAGGAAACTGGGACTTCACCGCCGGGGAGATGAAGGATCACGGGAAGTACGTCGTGATCTGGGCCCGCACCGGCGGCAGCTGGAAGGCGATCCAGGATATCTGGAACAGCGACCAGCCACCTCCGGCGCAGCCCGCGGCTGCGGCCCCCGCCCAGGGACGCTGAGTGGCCGGCGTGACCAGCCCGGAAATCCTGAGGAGCGAGCCCGATCTCTCGGGGTCCCTGCAGCCCTTTCAGGAACGGCTGGCGGAGACGGTGAGCTGGGCGGGGCGGCGCCACCCCGAGGGAGCCTCACTCGCGGAAGCGCTCCGGAGCTCGCTCCTCGCGCCACCGCCGGCGACCGCCTGGGCCGAGACGCTTCGATCCGTCGCGGAGAAGCGGCTCGCCCAGCTCGGCCGCTCGTGGCGGCGCACTCTGGATCCCCTCGGTGGCGGCCGGCTGGTCGTCTACTTCCCCACCCCACCCCATTCCCGCGGGGCCGCACGCGCCATCAGCGACGGCTTCTTCGACGATCGCGACACGCCCCCCTGGGACACCTGGGTCGCCTATGTCGAAGAGAGCTCGCGGAGCTATCTCGTGGCCTGGGTGCCGCCCTTCGCCTTCGCACAGGCGTCGGCCGGGATCGGTGCGGCGCCGCGCTCACTCGCGTGGCTCGACAAGGCCGGGGTGGTGTTGGGGGAGAAGGTGAAGGGGTGAGCGGGGTTTGGGGTCTGGGGCTTGGGGTCGCCCCACACCTCAGGCCCTACTCGACCTCCCCCGCTTCCACCTCGAACCGATTCTCCCGGTACGGATCCCGCCCCCGCACCAGCAGCCGGCAGCTTTCCCCCAGGTAGAGCAGCGGAAAGAGGGCGCCCCAGCGCACGTACTGCGCGACATGCACCCGCTCGTGGGCCCGGGTACGCTCGAGGTCGGATTGCCGCCGGGCCAGTACCACGTGCCCGAGCGTGATCGCGGCGATCGGCATGGGCGGATAGATGTGGGTCAGGATCCAGGGGAGGGGACCACCGGAGACCTCGAGCACCCCGGTATGCCAGCGCAGCCGGGCCCCGCCGAGGCGCGCGAGCAGGGCGAGTCCCGCGGCGGGCAGCGTCACCGGAAGAGCCCAGAGGTAGCCGATCACCTCGGGGACTTGAACCCGACCCGGAGGTGGCTCCCGTCGCAGAACGGGGTGTTCTGGGTCTGGCCGCAGCGACAGAGGGAAAACGACCCACTCCGCGACTCGGCGGTCCCGTCGGGCCGCGTCAGCGTGACGGCGCCCTGGACCAGCAGCGGGCCGTTCCGCGTCGCCGAGAGCCGCACCTCGGGGGAGACGGTCACCCGGTTCGGGGGGTGACCGCTCCGGACCGCCTGGAGCGCCCCGCTCGGGCAGCGCCCCACGACCGCGGCCACCTCATCCGCGGGTGCCGCCTCGGCATGCACCCAGTCGGGGCGGCGCACGTCGAAGACCTCCGGCGCGCCGCGGAGACACACCCCGGAGTGCATGCAGATGTTGGGGTCGAACGTGACGACGATCTCGGGGGTGGCGTAGACCTGCAGGCGCTTCGACATGCCGGCTCTCCGGAGAAGCGGCGCGCCGCGGGCGGCGCGCCAGGACCTCTCCAACATACGGCCGGCGGCAAGCCCGCCGTCAGGGCACGGCCGCCGCCGGCTGGTAGGTGCCCGGGGTGAGGCGCGAGGCGATCGACAGCCGGTTCCAGGCGTTGATCGCCGCGATCGCGAGGGTCAGCTCGCACAGTTCCCGGTCGTCGAACACCGGTCGCACCTCCTCGTACACCGCGTCGGGCACCTGGCCCTCGCTCACCAGGGTCACGGCCTCGGTCCAGGCGAGCGCGGCCCGTTCGCGGGTGCTGTACCAGGGGCATTCCCGCCACGCATCGAGCGAATACAGCCGCTGTGGCTGCTCCCCCGCGGCCACCAGGTCCTTCCAGTGCATATCGAGGCAGTAGGCGCATCCGTTGAGCTGCGAGGCCCGCAGCCGCACGAGGTCGAGCAGCGAACGCTCGAGACCGAAGGCGTAACTGTCGAGGCCGTCCATGGCGTCGAACACCTTGGGGGCCGTCTTCCCATAGCTGAACCGCGGCTGCATGCCTCGAACTCCTCTCACTGGTGGTGGCCGGCGACCCGCCCCGCTACCGCGCGGGGACCGAGAGCGCGACCGTCGTATCGCAGATGAACGTCGCGGTGAAGCGCACCGGCCGTTCACGACTCGCGTTGGCCGAGATCCGGTGCACCCCGTTGGGCGCCTCGTAGAAGCTCTGCCCCGCCTGGTAGACCGAGTCCCGCTCCCCGTCGACCTGGCTCCGGTACGCCCCTTCCGCCACGTACCCGATCACCGCGCAGGGATGGCTGTGCGCCTCCGACGACCCGCCCGGCGGGTAGGTCACCTCGACCACCTTCACCTGCAGCCGGTCGCCCCGGAGCGCGGGAAGGGACTGGGCCAGCACCAGCCGGGTGGCGGCGGGATCGGTGGCGTGGGCCGGTGCCGGCCGGCAGCCCGGCAGGACGAGGACCAGCAGGCACAGGGCACCCACCGTGCGGCAAGGCATGTCGACCTCCTCGAGTCGTGGACGGAAGCTAGATTCGAATGGTCCTGACAAGTAGAGCCATTTTCGTGGAATTCACTGGACCACTTCTCCGATGACCAAGCGCACGTCGGCCCTGCCACTGGTCCTTCCCCCGCGGCCGGCCGGGACCGGCGCAGCGCGCTGGCTGTACACCGCCCTCCAGCGCCAGATCCTGTCGGGCGCCCTCCGCCCCGGCGCCCGCCTCCCGGCCACGAGGGACCTCGCCCGGCAGTACCGCCTCTCGCGCGGGACGATCGTGACCGCCTTCGAGCAGCTCCGGGCCGAGGGGTATCTCGAGGGCCGAACCGGAAGCGGCACCTTCGTCGCGCGGCAGCTTCCCGCGCCTCACCATCGTGCCGCCCTGGCACCCCGCCGCCGCGAGCCCCGCCCGCCACCGCGCCGGCTCTCCACCTACGGACGCCGGGTCGCACCGTTCCCGCACCAGGGCGTCCGGCCGATGCGGGCCTTTCGCGCCAACCAGCCCGCGCTCGACCTCTTTCCCACCACCCTCTGGGCCCAGGTCGCCGGCCGGCGGCTGCGGCGCGCCTCGGCCCAGGACCTCGAGGGCGACCCCCCGCTGGGGTATTACCCGCTGCGGGAAGCCGTCGCCGACTACCTCGTCGCATCACGCGGGGTGCGCTGCACCGCCGAGCAGGTGGCGATCGTCTCCGGGGTCCAGCAGGCGCTCGATCTCGTCGCCCGGCTGGTGCTCGATCCCGGCGACAAGGTGGTGATGGAGAATCCGGGGTACATCGGGGCCGCGCTGGTCTTCGGGGCGCTCGGGGCCCGGATCGCCACCGCGCGAGTCGACGCCCAGGGCCTCGACCTCCGTCCCGCCGACCGCGACGCCCGGCTCGCCTACGTCACGCCGGCCCACCAGTTCCCGCTGGGGATGAGCATGTCGCTCCCCCGGCGTCTCGAGCTCCTGGCCTTCGCCCGCACCCATGGGCTCCTGGTCTTCGAGGACGACTACGACAGCGAGTACCGCTACGCCGGCAGGCCGATTCCCGCGCTGCAGGGGCTCGATGAGGATGGCGTGGTCTGCTTCGCGGGGAGCTTCAGCAAGGTGCTGTTCCCCTCCCTCCGCCTCGGCTACCTGGTGGTCCCGCCCGACCTGATCGAGCGGATCGCTGCCGCCGAGTCGGTGACCAACCGCCACCCGCCGACGCTGGAGCAGGCGGTGCTCTGCGATTTCATGGTCGAGGGCCATTTCGCCCGCCACATCCGGCGGATGCGGGAGATCTACGCCGAGCGGCTGGGCGTGCTGCTGGAATCGGCCAGGAGCAGGCTCGACGGACTGCTGGAGGTCTCGGATGTGGAGGCGGGCCTGCAGACCACCGGGTGGCTCGGGCGCGGGATCGGCGAGACGGCGGCGGTCCGCGCCGCCCTGGCCCGCCGGGTCGAGGTGAGTCCCCTCGGCGAGTACACCCTCGGGAAGAGCGAGCGGCCGGGCCTGCAGCTCGGGTTCGCCGCCGTCGACGTGCAGGAGATCCGGCGGGGGGTGAAGGACCTCGCGCTCGCGCTCGAACCGCTCGCGCGCCCCGGTCAGGGACGCGCGAAGCTCGAATCGCGGTAGACCTCGTGCCCCTCGACGAGGGTGAGGAGCACCTTCGCCTTGTGGATCTCGGTGACGGGAATGGCGAAGAGGTTGCGGTCCAGCACGATCAGGTCGCCCAGCTTGCCGGGCTCGATCGACCCGGTCTCCCGCTCGGCCCGGTTGGCGTAGGCGGCGTTGATCGTGTAGGCCGCGAGCATCCGCGGGAGATCGGCCCGCTCCTCGGGAATCCAGGCCGGCCCCGGCGGGCCGTCCACGCTGCGGCGGGTGATCGCCACCTCGATCGCGTCGAGCGGGTTGAGGCTCGAGACCGTCCAGTCGCTCCCCCCGACGACCACCGCCCCGCTGTTGAGCATCGTCCCGATCGGGTAGATCCAGCGCGACCGGGCCGGCCCGAGGGTGGGGAGGGTGAGATCGCGGATGTACTCGTCGGCCTGGGCCCAGAAGGCCTGGAAGCTCGCGATGACGCCCAGCTCGCGGAAACGCGGGAGGTCGGCCGGATCGAAGAGCTCGATGTGGGCGATGATCGGCCGCGCGTCGTGGCGACCGTTCTCGCGGCGGGCATGCTCCAGCGCGTCGAGACTCACCCGGATCGCGCGGTCGCCGATCGCGTGGATGTGGATCTGGAAGCCCTGGCGGTCGAGCGCGGTGATCCGCGCGGTGAGGTCCTCCGGCGTGTAGTTGAGCGACCCCGCCTCCTTCCCGTGCCCGAGGTAGGGCGCGAGTAACGCGGCGGTGCGTGCCTCGATGACCCCGTCGGCGAAGAACTTCACCTGGTCGGCCCGGAGGCGCGACCCGGTGTACCGGCGGCGGAGGGCCACCAGCCGGCTGGTCTCGCCCTCCACCGGGTTCCGCTCCGAATGGAGCGCGGCGTACACCCGGGCGGTGAGCTGGTTCTGGTCGTCCAGCGCGCGATAGGCCTCGAGATAGTCGGGGCCCGCGTCGGCGTCGGTGATCGAGGTGATGCCGAAACGGTTGGCCTCGGCGAGCGCCCGCCGGGCCGCGCCGATCCGGTCCTGGGTGCTGTACCCCGGCAGGTGTTGCGAGACGAGCCCCACCGCCGCTTCCCGCAGCGTGCCGCTCGGCACGCCGCTCGCATCCCGCTCGATCCGCCCATTGGGGGGATCGGGCGTTTCCCGGGTGATGCCGGCCGCCTCGAGCGCCTTGCTGTTCACCCACGCCGAGTGCCCGTCGGCGGCGTAGAAGAAGGCGGGACGGTCCGGCACCAGCCGGTCGAGCATCTCCCGCTTCGGGTTCGCGCCCGGGAAGACCGGCAGCTGCCACCCGTTTCCGCGGACCCACGGCAGGTCGGGATGCTGGGTCACGTAGGCGCGGATCGCGCCCTCGACTTCGGCGGGAGTCCGCGCGGTGTAGAGGTTGCACTCGCCGAGCTCGAGGCCGCCCGACAGCGGATGGGCATGCGAGTCCTGGAACCCGGGCAGCACCAGCCGCCCGCCGAGATCGACGACCGCGGTCGCGATGCCGACGAACTTGTCGACGCCCGAGTCCTCTCCGACGTAGACCACCCGGCCATCCCGCACCGCGACCGCATCGGCCCAGGGACGCGACGGCGACATCGTGTACACCACCCCGTGCCGGAGTACCAGGTCGGCCGGCACGACCGGCGCGCGCCGCTCGAGGGAGCAGCCGAGCCCGAGCAGGAGCGGAAGGGTCCGGCGGAGGAGGCGGCTCATCGCGTGAGGGTGACCTGGGGAAGCGCCGACAGCCACGAGTAGGGATCGATGGCCAGCTGCTCCACCCGACGGGAGACCGCCGCCACCTGCACCGGGGTATAGAGGAAGAGCGCGGGCGCGTCGGCGTTGAGGCTGTCGAGTGCCGTCTTCCACGCCGCCCGGGCGGCCGCGGGGGACGCTTCCGCCATCGCCTGGGCGAAGAGCCGCTCCACCACCGGATTGAGATACCCGCCGTAGTTGTCGCTCCCGAGGCCGGCCCGGCCCCACTGGTCGGGGATCACCCGCGCGCTGGGCTCGTCGAGCCACGCCCCGATGTAGCTGTCGAACGCGCCCCGGTGGAGCCGCTCCATGAACACCGGGAAGTCGACGGCGGTCACCGTGACCTGGGCGCCGGCCAGGCGCCATTGCTCCTGCAGCGCCTCGGCCAGCCGGCGGCGGCCGGTGCTGGTGGAGGGCACGAGGATGTCGAACGCGAGCGTTCGGCCTCCCTTGCGGCGCACCCCGTCAGCTCCACGCCGGTACCCGGCCGCATCGAGGGCCCGGGCGGCGGCGGCGGTGTCGTAGGGGAGCACCGCGATGCCGTCGTCCCAGATCCAGAGCAGCTTGGACATCGGGCCCGGCGGGGCGAGCGCCCCCGGGCCGAAGACCGCGGTGGCGATGGTCGACCGGTCCACCGCCTGGTTGAGGGCGCGACGGAGCGCCCGGTCGGCGAGCAGGGGATGGCCCTGGATCCGGTATCCCAGGAAGCCGAACGCGGCGGAGGGGTAGCGCACCGGGCGGAGGGCGGAGTCCTGCTCCACCCGCGCCACCCGCTCGGGCGAGCCCACCGACTCCATGAGGTCGGCCTCCCCGGCGAGGACCAGGTTGAGCGCCGCCTCCGGGTCGCTCGCGAAGCGCCAGACCGCGCGGTGGAGCCGGGGGCGCGGGCCGGCACCGGTATCGGCCACCAGGGTCAGCGCCTGGCCCCGCTGCCAGCTCTCGAGGCGGTAGGGCCCGGACCCGACGATGTGCTTCGTGGCGGTGTCGTCCCCCCAGTGGTCTCGCGGCACGCCATCCCAGATGTGCGCCGGGAAGACTCTGACATGGTACGTCGCATCGTAGAGCTGCTCCGGATACGCCCGGTCGAAGTGCAGCACGACCGCCTGGTCGCCCTCCGCCTCGGCCCGGAGGCGGCCGCGGAGCTCGCCGGCGGCGGGGGCATCGAGCAGCGAGTCGGTGAAGGCCTCGAACGAGAAGACCACGTCGCGCGCCGTCACCGGCTGGCCGTCCTGCCAGCGGGCTCCCGGCCGGAGATGGAAGCGCCAGGTCACGCTGTCGACCCGCTCCCATCGCGCCGCGAGCCGCGGCCGGAAGGCGCCGGTATCCACCGGCGCGCCGCCGGGAGCGAGGTCGGCCAGCCGTTCGTAGATCTGGTCCGAGATGTCCCGTCCCACCGTCTCCACGACGAGCGGTGGCAGCAATGACGACGGCTCGCCGGTGGCGGCCACGATGAGGGTGTCGCAGCGGGGACAGCTGGTCTCGCCGCGGCATCCGGCCACGAGCACTACGAGGGCCAGGCAGGCTGTGCGGAGCTTCACGTCGTCTCCAGGAGTGCGGAGGTGGAGCTACTTGAGGTACCGCTCGCGGATCACGGCCATGTGGTGCTTCTCGTGACCGGCGATGATGAAGGCGAGGGCCCGGGCCGAGACCGGCTTGCCGCTCGCCGTGCCCCGGCGGGCGAGGGCCTCGGGGGTGAGGCCGTCGAGCAGAGCGAGCGTCGCGGCCCGCGCGGCGGCCAGTTCGGCCGCCACCGACGCGAGTGTCCGCCGCTCGAACTCCCCGCCGGGGACGTACGCGTTCTCGTCGAAGGAGGGGAGCGGCGTGGTGTCGCCACGGGCGATGCACATGAGGCGGTAGGCGAAGACCCGCTCCGCATCCGCCAGATGGCCGATGACCTCGCGAAGGGTCCATTTTCCCGGCGCATAACGGTGCGCCGCCTGGGCCTCGGTCAGTCCGGCGAGCAGCGCCGCGGTGCTCTGGTTGAGCGCCACGAGCAGCGCGACGAGGTCGGGCTCGGTGACCTTGGCGACGTACGTCTCGTAGAAGGGGGCGTATTCGTCGGCGGCGGGACGGGCGATCGGCATGGCGGCGGTCCTGGTGGCTTGTGATACGAGACCCGCATGGAGAGTAGCGGCAGCAAGCTTCGTTGCAATCGGACTTCGTGCATTGTCCCAGCGCAACGAAACAGTGCGGCTGGATCGAAAGATACCGCGGCACAGGCGTGTGACGCGCGTCGCACACCGGGGATAACTCGGTTCCCTGCAACGCTTCGGCACGACGAGGGGATCTGGCCTCCGCCTTGCCTTTCAGCCCCGCGGGAATCGGAACCACCATGAACACCTTCAACGGAGCTGACAATGTCACACCGAATCAACCTGGCCAGCGCCGCCGTGCTTGCGGTGGTGGGTCTGGCCGCCTGCAGCGACTCCAGCGGCCCGGCCTCGGCCGGCAAGACCGTCGCCTTCCAGCTGGCCACGCGGCAGGCCGGGGCGGCCCCCGCCATCCGGGGCGCAGGGCTCCTGGCCGGGACCGAGACCATCGGCCTGGGCAACGACACCATCGTGCTCTCCTCGGTGCAGGTGGTGCTGCGCCGGATCGAGCTCAACCGGGTGAACGGCTCGGCCTGCGACAGCCTCACCACCGACGACAGCTGCGAGGAGCTCAAGGCCGGTCCGGTGCTGCTCGACCTGCCGCTCGGGGCCGGCGCCGCCCGGACCTTCTCCGTGGCGATCGACACCGGGAGCTATGACAAGCTCGAGTTCAAGGTGCACGCGCCGGAGAGCTCCAATGACGCGGCGTTCATCGCCCAGTACCCCGACTTCGAGGAGGTGAGCATCCGCGCCACGGGCACCTGGAACGGCACGCCTTTCACCTATACCAGCGACCTCGACGTCGAGCAGGAGATCAACCTGGTGCCGCCTATCACGGTGACCGACGCCGCCGGCGCCAACCTGACGCTCTTCGTCGACCTCGGCACCTGGTTCGCCAACCAGAGCAACACCGGCCTCATCAACCCGGCGGACGCCAACAAGGGCGGCTCGGCCGAGGGCGAGGTGAAGAGCAACATCGAGACGTCGCTCAACGCCTTCGAAGATAACGACCGCGATGGCGGGGACGATCACGGCAGCAACTAGCCCCTTCCTCCCGCCCGACGGAGCCACGGGGTCCGGCACGCACGCGCCGGGCCCCGTGGTCGTTTCCGGGGCGCATCCCAGGCCGGTATCTTCCCCGCATGCCCACTTCGTCCGAGCGCGGCGTCCGGTCGGCCCAGATCGGGATGCTGGTCAACACCACCCTCGCGGTGGTCAAGCTGGTGGCGGGCGTGGTCGGCAATGCCTACGCCCTCATCGCCGACGCCGTGGAGTCTTCGGCCGACATCTTCTCCAGCCTGGTGGTCTGGCGGGGCCTCCGGATCGCGTCCCGCGAGGCCGACGAGGCCTATCCCTTCGGCTACGGGAAGGCGGAGCCGCTCGCCGCGGCGGTGGTAGCGATCATGCTGCTGGGCGCCGCCCTGGGGATCGCGGTCGAGGCCATCCGCGAAATTCGCACGCCCCACCATTCGCCGGCGCCGTTCACCCTGGTCGTGCTGATCGTGGTGGTGCTGGTGAAGGAAACGCTCTTCCGGCGCGTCCTCGCGGTGGGACACGAGGTGGGGAGCACCGCCGTCAAGGCCGACGCCTGGCACCACCGGAGCGACGCGATCACCTCCGTCGCCGCGTTCATCGGCATCAGCGTCGCCCTGATCGGCGGCCCCGGGTGGGAGATGGCCGATGACTGGGCCGCGCTCTTCGCAGCCCTCGTCATCGTCGTCAACGCGGTGCGACTCCTCCGACCCGCGATCGACGACATCATGGACAAGAGCCCGGGGGCGGCGCTGGAGGAGAAGATCGCCCGCGCCGCACTCGCCACCGACGACGTCCGCGCGATCGAGAAGCTCCGCACCCGGAAGGTCGGCCTGGGGTACCAGGTCGACCTCCACGTCCAGGCCGATCCCGCGATGAGCCTCCACGCTGCCCACATCCTGAGCGGGCGGGTGAAGTCGGCCATCCGGGCGGCGGTGCCCGAGGTGCAGGTGGTCCTGATCCACATGGAGCCGCACGAGCCGTAACGATTCATTGCGGCCCACTCGCCATGATGCGGTAGCGATTTCCACCCCACCGGATTAAGTTATTGTAAATCATGAAGTTACGGATCGGGTTTACGCGGCACCTCGCTTGCTTTTCTAGGGTGGCGAGCAGCCGGTAACCCTTCCGAACCCCCTGCAGGAGAACGTGCAGATGAGTCCGAATCTTCGCCTGGCAACGACGGTGGCCCTCGCCGGCCTCCTGGCCGCATGCAGCGATGGATCCGCGCCGACCACCCGGAGCCAGATCCGGTTCAATCTCGCCACCGGGTCGTCCAGCAATCTCGCGGCGCTGAGCGACACCTTCGCCACCGGCAGCGATACCCTGGTCCTCGACAGCGTCCAGCTGGTGCTCCGCGACATCAAGTTCCAGCGCGTGAACGAAGACGCCTGTGACAACGAGAACGAGCCGGGCGACGACAACGGCAACGACAGCACGCCGCACACCATCCGGGTCGCGTCGCTCCACGACGACGGCGGGAACGATGACGGGGACGACGGCCATGCCGACGCCTGCGAGTCGTTCAACGCCGGCCCGTACCTGCTCGACGTTCCGCTCGACAGCGGCGTGGCCAAGGCGTTCACCGTCGCGGTGGACACCGGGACCTACGACCAGGTCCGCTTCCACATCCACAAGCCCGAGGACGACGGTGACGCGAAGGACGTGGCCTTCCTGGCGGCGCACCCCGAGTTCAACAAGGTGAGCATCCGCGCGGTGGGGACCTTCAACGGCCAGCCGTTCGTCTTCACCTCCGACCTGAACGCCCTGCAGCGGATGGACCTGGTGCCGCCGCTGGTGGTGGCGGACTCGACCCAGAATGTCGATGTGACCATCAAGATCGATGTCAGCAATTGGTTCTCGGATGGCGCGGGCGGGCTGGTGGATCCCGCCACCGCCGGCAAGGGTGGCGACCACGAGAACGTGGTGAAACAGAACATCAAGAACTCGTTCCGCGCCTTCCGCGACGACAACCGCGATGGCGAGGATGACGATCACGGCGAGCACGATTGACGCTCGCTGAGCGGGCCGGGCCCAGCCGTTGGCCGGCGACATCCGTCGGCCGGCGGCTTCGGCCCGCGATACGGCACAGTGGCCGCGAGGCCCGGGGAGGTCGGTACTGAGTCCACCGGCGTGGCAGATCGCCGTCGTGCAGCTGTCCGACAGTTTCCGCTCCACCCTGGCCGACCTGGCCCAGGAGCTCGGCGCGGAGCTGGTCCGGTGGAGCCCGGCGGATGGCGAAGCCCCTCCTGGCGGGAGCACCTGCGTGCTGCTGCTGGCCGGAGGCGCGGAGAGCCAGGCGGTGGATCAGCTGAACGCGATTTCGACCGATCTGCCCAAGTACGTCGTGGGGGCCGCCCGGGACCACCGGCTGGCGGCGGCGGCGCTGCAGCGCGGGGCCCGCGACTACTTCGCGCTCCCCGATGACCTCGGGCTCCTCCGGCGATCGCTGGAGCGGGAGCGGCGGGAGAGCGCGGGGAAGGCCGAGGCGGCGAAGTTCGCGGAGGACGAGCGTCGCCTGGCCGGGTTCGACGCGATCGTCGGGACGAGCCCCGCCCTCCGCCGCATGATCGAGCAGGGCATCAGGGTGGCGCAGCATCGCGACGTGACCGTGCTGATCGGAGGCGAGACCGGGACCGGGAAGGAGCTGCTGGCCCGTGCCCTGCACTACCACAGCCCGAGGGCGGCCGCGCCGTTCGTCGAGATCAACTGCGCGGCGATTCCCTCGAACCTGCTCGAGAGCGAGCTGTTCGGGCACGAGAAGGGCGCCTTCACCGGCGCCATCGCCGCGAAGCAGGGGCTGATGGAGCTGGCGCACGGCGGGACGGTCTTCCTGGACGAGATCGGGAACCTGCCGATCGACCTCCAGCCCAAGCTGCTCCGCGCCCTCGAAGGGCGCGAGATCCGGCGGGTGGGGGGCCAGCAGACCCGCAAGGTCGACATTCGGGTGATCGGCGCCACCCACGTGGACCTGAAGGCGGCGGTGGCGCGGGGCGAGTTCAGGGAGGACCTGTACTACCGGCTCAACGTGGTGAACCTGGTGCTGCCTCCACTCCGCGAGCGGGGCGAGGACATCGAACTCCTGGCCCGGACGTTCGTGGCGCGGCTCGCGAAGCAGTACAACCTCGAGGTGCCGGTGCTGACGCCGCAGGTGATCAGCGCGCTGCAGATGCGGTCCTGGCCCGGCAACGTGCGGGAGCTGCGCAACGCGATCGAGCGGTCGCTGGTGCTGAGCCCTCCGGGAACGCTCGAGCTGGCGGAGCTGCCGGCCGAGACCGCCCCGGCGACGGGTCCGGGTGGCGTGCTCCCGTTCCCGGCGAGCATCCGGACCATCACCCGCGCGGCAGTGCAGGAGATGCTCAAGCTGGTGAACAACAACAAGAGCGAAGCAGCCCGGCGCCTGGAGATCTCCCGGCCGCGGCTGCAACGGATCCTGGACGGGACTGGGGACGACGACCAGGGTGACTGAACGACCCCGCAAGGAGCAGGCTGGCATGTCGAAGAGCCTTCAGTACACCCTCATGGCTGCCGCGCTGGTGACGGTCGCCGCGTGTTCCGACTCTTCCACCAGTTCGGATGGCGGCACGCCGCCGTCGGGACTCACCGTCCTGCGCCTGACGGGCACCGCGCCAGCTCTCTGCGGCGACAGCACCGGAGCCTGGTTCGTGAAGGATCCGAACGGTCAAGACCAGGAGATCGCGCTGGTGTTCCCTGAGACCGGCGACCCCGGCGATTGCACCCTGGGCCAGACGCACGACTTCCTCCGGCTCAAGCTCAAGAAGATCAGCCTGCTTCGCCGGCCGGACAACACGCTGATCTCCGACGGCGATTCGGTCTTCATCAGCGTCAAGTGGGTCGGGAACGACTCGATTCTCTTCGACATGCGGCCCTCGGGCCTGCTCTTCGACCCCGCCAACCCGGCCGAGTTGCACATCGAGTACGGCGAGGCCGGGGACGACCTCAACCACGACGGCAGGGTGGACGGGGAGGATAGCGTGGTGGAGACGAAGCTCGACATCTGGCGCCAGGAGCGTCCCGGCGACCCCTTCTTCCGGGTTGGCACCGCCAAGTCGGAGGACAACAACGAGATCGAAGCGCGGTTGAACGGCTTCAGCCGGTTCGCCCTGGCCTACTGACAGCCACCCATGGTCGCGCCCACCTCCCCGTTCGGCGACAGCGCCCGCGAGCTCCGCTCGCTGGTGACCGCCGGCCGCTTCGAAGACGCGCTCGGGTATTTCCAGAGCGCCGGGGCGGTGCTGGGGAGCGACCCGGAGTCTGCCCTGCTGGCCGCTACCGCAGCCACCCGGATGGGCCGCTACGGGACCGGCGTGAGCCTGGCCGAGAGCGCGCTCGAGATCTTCCGGGCGCATGGCGACCGCGATGGGCGCATGCGGGCCCTCAATCTCCTGGGCGTGATCGCGTTCGAGCGGGGCCGGCTGCAGGAGGCGGAGCGGGCCCTGGGTGAATCGCTGGAGCTGGCCCGCGAGCTGGACGATAGCCTGATGGCGGCGCGCGCCTCCAACAACCTCGCCTCGGTGGCGCAACTCGGCGAGCGGCCCGAAGTCGCTCTGAGTCTGTACCGCTCCGCACTGGTCAGCTACCAGCGGCTGGGCGACCGCCGGGGCATGGCCGAGACCCATCACAACCTCGGGCTGGTATTCCGGCAGATGGGCCGGCCGCAGGACGCCCAAGTGACGGTGGAACAGGCCGTCCGGCTGGCGGATGCGGCGGCGGACGAATCGCTTCGGGCCCTCGCCCTCACGGGTCAGGCGGAACTCCACCTGCAGCTCGGTGACCTGGCGCGCGCTCGGCAGGACGCGACCATCGCCCAGCAGCTCGCCACCGCCAGCGGAGACGAGCTGGGGGCCGCGGAAGCGGGCCGCCTTCAGGCCCTGGTGGGGCTGGCGGAAGGAAATCTCCCCTTCGCCCTGAGCGTGGCCGAATCCGCCCGCCGAACCGCGGAACGGCACGGGAGTGCGCTGCTCCAGGGCGAGAGCGCAGCGGCGGAAGCCCGCGTTCTCCGGGCCCTTGGGCGTCAGGGGGAGGCGGAGGCGATGCGCGCCGAGGCTCGACGGCTCTTCGAGCAGCTCGGCGCGACCAGCTGGCTGCGGGAGTTTGATGCGGCGTGGGGAGAAGGGCGTCAGGGGTGAGGCCTCCCCCTCCCCTCACCCCTCACTTCTCACCCTTCCACACATACATCATCAGGTACGCCAGCGTCGACACCCCCATCGAGGCCACCGCCGAGGCCTTGTGGGGCGTCCAGCCGCCGACCTTCCCCGACGCGATACGGGCATCGATCTTCTCGGTACTCGGCGCCTTCGACACGGAATAGATGAACCCCGCATCCGCGGCGAGCATCAGGACCGTGTGCCAGGTCCGGCGCTTCTTCCCCTGCTTCACCTTCGACGCCTCGGCGAAGTTCCAGATCCCCGTCACCGTATTGAGCGTGAAGATCCCTGCCACCGCGTAGGCGGCGGGCTTGTGGACCTTCTCGGCCCAGAGCGGCGCCGCGCTGCCTTCGGTCAGGAGCTTCTGGCCGGCGACGTACTCCAGCACGAAGAGAGGCAGCACGGCGTAACCGGCGTACCGGTGGATATCGAGCCGGGTGTAGTAGCCGTCGGAGAGCTGGACTGCCTGCTGGGGAGAAAGCGCCGCGAGCCGCGGCGCCACGGGGGATTCGGTGCCCGGCGAGGCGGGAAGCTCCACCACCGCGGGAGCGAGCTCGTGGGAGAGCGGCAGGGAACTGACGTTCGTGACCGTTGGTGCCAGGCTCGTGACGGCCTGGACCAGGAGCAGGGCGGAGAGGCCCATGACTACTCCGGCTGGTGGGGTGACGCCCGAAAGGTAGCCAGAGGAGTTCCGAGTTCCGAGTTCCGAGTGCCCTGGCCGGACTCACGCCATCCGGACCTCGGAACTCGGG
>DASZPT010000141.1:0-4763 GCA_035549935.1 Gemmatimonadales bacterium | reverse complement strand
GCGCGCTGATACTCCGCCTGGGGGAAGACTCCGCTCGTGGCGGGAACCAGCCGGAGGGTCGCGACCGCGTCGCGGTTGCGGCCCACCTGGTTGAGTACGGTGCCGTAGCCGAGGCGGTCGGCGGGGCTCGCCTGGTGCCCGGCGAAGGCGTGGGCGTAGAACGTGACCGCGCGCGCGGCGAGCCGCGACTGGCTCGCGGCGCGGGCGAGCGTGAGCGACTGCGCCGGGGTTGGCCGCTCCCGCATCGTGGCCAGGAGATCGAGCGCCGCGGCGACGTCGGCAGTGCCGGCGCGCCGTGCGGCGATCGCGACCAGCGTGTCCCGCAGGGCCAGCCGTTCGGCACTCGTCCGGGCGGCGGCAAGCCGGAGCCGGGTCGCGTCGACGGCGCGGCCAAGCGAGTCGTAGCGGAGCGCGGCGCCGAGCGGGTCGCCCGCGAGTTCCCGGGCCTGGGCCTCGGTCTCGAGCAGCCGGGCCCGGACGATCGGGGAGTGGATCTTCTGGTAGAGGAGCTGGCGCGCGAGGCTGTCCGGTGTTCCGAGCGCGGCGCGCCGGATGAGCCACTCGTTGAGAGAGGGGATCATGGCGGTGCCGGCCGCCGGATGGCCCGCTGGGCGGGCCGGAACCGTCCCGAGGAGAAGCAGGAAGACGAACGAGTGGATCGGCAGGCTCACGCGGCGGCTCGCCATCGGAAACGGTCGCACAACTACCCGGACATCGTCAACCTAACCCCGTCGCGCGTCCGGCACACCCCCGCCGCCGCAGGTTAGAATGAAGCCGTCTTTCCCCTGTCACTCGCGAGGTATCGTGGAACTGATCGATCGAGTGGTTCCGCTCCTGCTGGGGGTGGTGGCCGTGCTGGTTCCCGCGCGGCGGCGCGGGCTCGCGCTCGCGGGGGCGATCGTGGCGGGCCTCGCGCTGGCGAGCCTGGCCGTGGCGGGCGGCCCCGACTGGCGCGCCGCGGGTCTCTCCCGCACCTACCTCGTCATCACGGCCGCGATCTTCGCGTTCGGTGTCCTGCTCACGCTGCTCGCGGCGGTCCTCGGCCGTGCCGGGACTGCGACCGGCGCGCCGGCCCCGCGCTGGGCAACCGAGCTCCGGCGGGCGCAGCAGGCACGGCTCCGGGCTTTCCGGGAGCGGCCGGTCACCCGCGGCGATCTCCAGCTTCTCGCGGTCCATCTCCTGGGCGCCGCCCTCGCGATCGCGGCGCCGCACCTGATCCTGCTCCTGGCCGGGGTCGTCATCACCGCCGGGAGCGGTCTCCTTGCCGCGCGGCGTGCCGGCATCCACCAGAGTCCCTGGGGATTCGCCGGCGCGACGGTGATCCTCCTCCTGGTCAGCGCCGCGGTGATCCAGATCGCGGGAGAGACGCCGCTCGGCCTCGCGGACCTCCACGAGGGACCCTTCAGTCCCGCGTTCGAACCGATGGCCGCGCTGGGCTTCGCGCTCGCCGCGTGGCCGCTCCTCAGGCTGTGGCCGTTCCATTATGAGGAGTTGGGCCCGTTCACCCCGCTCGCCGGGGCGATGCTCCTCGGGCGGGTGGCGGCACCGCTCTTTCCCGCGGGGATGGAGCACTGGCAGCCGATCCTCTATCCGCTCCTGATCCTGGCGGCCTGCTCGGCGCTGCCGATCGGGGACTGGGCGCGGGGCATCCGGGCCCTGGGCGTGTCGGGGACCATCGCGCTGGGCGGTGTGGGGCTATGGGCCGGCGGACTCTTTCTCGCGGGGGAGGGGCTGCTCGCACTCGCGGTGGTCACCCTGCCGCCGCGGCGCCGGGCCCAGGCCGGGGCCGCGCTGCTGCTCGCGGCATTGCTGCAGCTGGTGCCGCTCCTGGGCGAGGCGCTCCGGACAGAGACCTTCTACACCGTGGTGCTCGCGCTCTCCGTGGCATTGCTGCTCGTGGTGTCGACCCCCGCGGCGGAGCGTCGTCCCGTGCGTTGACCGGGGTCCGGACGGTCCTTAGGTTTTCCCGCTCTTCCGCCGGACAGTATCCGGTCTGTTTTCCCGCGCCGCCGGAGTGCGCCATGGCCTTCACGCTTCCCCCGCTTCCCTACGACTACGCCGCGCTGGAACCGCACATCGACGAACAGACGATGCGGATCCATCACGACAAGCACCACGCCGCGTACGTGAACAACCTGAACGCGGCACTCGAGGCCCATCCCGCGCTGCAGTCGAAGTCGCTCGACGAGCTGATCGCCAACCTCGACGCGGTGCCCGAGGCGGTCCGCGGAGCGGTCCGCAACAACGGCGGCGGGCACCACAACCACACGCTCTTCTGGGAGATCATGGCGCCGGGTGGCGCCAGGGAGCCGCAGGGGGCGCTGGCCGAGGCGATCACCAGGACCTTCGGCGGGTTCGCGCAGTTCAAAGAGACGTTCGCCAAGGCGTGCACCACCCGGTTCGGGAGCGGCTGGGGATGGCTGGCCCGCAGGAAGGATGGCTCGCTCGAGGTCTACAGCACCGCGAACCAGGACAGCCCGATCATGGAAGGGAAGGTGCCCCTCCTCGGCTGCGACGTCTGGGAGCACGCCTACTACCTCAAGTACCAGAACCGCCGGCCCGACTACGTCTCCGCCTGGTGGAACGTGGTGAACTGGACCGACGTGGGTAAGCGGTTCAAGTAGCCGGCCGGGAGTCGGGGTCGGGGGCACGCCGTGCACCGGTGTCCCTCGCCCCTGACCCCAAGCCCCTGACACTTCGACTTTCGACGACACTCGACTGACCACTCCATGCCCCTCCCCGCCATCGGCTCCACCGCGCCCGACTTCACCCTCGCCAGCACCTCCGGCAGCACGGTGACGCTCTCCTCGTTCCGTGGCAAGAACGTGCTCCTCGCGTTTTTCCCGCTCGCGTTCACCGGTACCTGCACCAAAGAGCTGTGCGCCTTCACCGAGGACTTCAGTCAGTTCAAGAGCGCCGACACCGAGGTGCTCCCGATCTCGGTGGACTCGGTGCCCACGCTCAAGGAGTTCAAGGCGAAGGAGCGGATCGGGGTCGACCTGCTGAGCGACTTCAAGCGGGAGGTGAGCCGGCGGTACGGCACCCTGCTGGAGGAGCATTTCTTCTCGAACCGCGTCTACATCATCATCGACAAGCAGGGCGTGGTACGCTGGGCCTTCGCCGAGGAAACCCCCGGCACCCGGCGCGAGAACTCCGAGCTCCTGGCCCAGCTGCGCCAGCTCTCCTGAGCGATGGCCGCAGGAGACGGTATGTCACCTGCGGGTGAAGACGCGGCACCCGGAGGAGCCGCTCCGGCTCCTCCCTCTCCTCCGGGCCAGTGGTGGGACGACTGGCCCCCCTCCACCTCGCCACTCCTCGCTGAATTTCCTGGGCGGGCGGAACTGGCCTGGACCCTCGCGGGACGGCGGGCCACCGTGTCCGGCTCGGCCCAGGGCGTCGGCGCCATCGAGATCGACGGCGAACGGGTGGCCGCGGACGTCCGGCTCACGGTGAATGGCGCGGTGCCGGCGCCACTGGCGGTGAAGGTGGCGCCCGATGAGGTCGTGCGGGTCCTGCAGGCTGGCGAGATCCAACTCACCGAGCGGGTGACGACGGCGCTCGAGCATCCGATCGTCTTCTGGAGCCTGGTGGCCGACGCCCCGGTGCGGCTCCGCTTCACGTTCGTCTCCGACCTCGCCGTCACGCCGCTTCCGGCCGACGACATTCCGCCCAACCTCGACGGGCGCGACGGTGTCCTGGTTCTCGGCCGGGAGGGCGATGCCTTCGCCGCGGCCGTCGCCCCGGCGGCCGGCTCGGCCCAGGCCACGGCGGACGGCGTCCTCGTCACCGGCGACCGGCTGCTTCGCGTGGTCCTCGCCGCCGGCACCGACACCCACGCACTCGACCGGGTGCTCGAGACCCTGCGGCGCCGGAAGCTCCGCGCCTTCCGCCAGGACCGGGTCCTGCACGCGCGGCGCCTGGAGGAGCGGCTGGTGGCGTTCGAGTCGCCCGAGCCGGCGCTCGACCGGCGCTTCCGCTGGGCCAAGGTGGAACTCGACAGCCGCCTCGAGGACCGGCCCGGCGCCGGCCGGCGCGTCGCGCGGGAGCCGGCACGGACCGCCCGGGCGCTGCTCGCGGCGGGCGACCGGGAAGTGGTGCGGGACCTGCTCCGGGCCGCGGTGCTCCGGCTGGAGGACGCGCCGGCCGATCCCTCGCTCCTCGCGCTGGTGGACGCCTGGCTCCGCTGGACCGGCGACCTCGCGCCGCTCGCGAAACTCTGGCCGCTGGTGGCGGCCTCGGCGGAGTCGCAGGCGGCGCGGCTTGCGCCGGAGGTGCGCGACCGCCTCGCGGCGGCGGCCCACGCCGCGGGGGAGCACGCGGTAGCGGCGAGAGTCGGGGCGGTGGCCGCCACCGGCCCGGTGGAACCGCCGCCGCACATCGAGCTGACGGGGTATGGCACCGAGCCAGCCGGCCTGGTGAGCGGCGTGGTCGAGACGCTCTGGGGCCTCGAACCCGACCTCATCCGGGGCGAGGTCCGCGTGGCGCCCGGGTTACCGCACGGCTGGCAGGAGATGGCGCTCCGGCGGGTGCGGGTCGGGCCCACCTCCTTCGATCTGCGACTCCGGCGCCGGCCGGAGCGCACCGTGCTCGCCGTCCGCCGGGTAACCGGGCCGCCGATCCGCCTCCGCACCGCGCTCCGCGACGACCGGGCCCTCGGCCCGGTCACCGTCGACCAGGTCGAGCTCGGCGGCCGCGAGGCCACCTTCCTGGTCGAGGACGTGCACGAGGTCTCCTTCCACGATGGATAGTTAGACCCCGCACCC
>DASZPT010000140.1:0-8643 GCA_035549935.1 Gemmatimonadales bacterium | reverse complement strand
TGCTGCAGCAGGGGGGCGGGGTGCGGGAACGGGACGTCGATGCCGTGGGACGGGTGACGATGACCGCGCCGGCGGGCCACTGGTACTACCGGGTCGCGATCTCCTACGACGACAGCACCGGCCGGGTGATCCGGAGCGACTCGGTCTCGGTCGGCCGCTTCGACGGGAGCGAGCTGGCCCTGAGCGACCTGGTGCTCTCGCGCGACGGGAAGGGCGCCCCCTGGTCACCCGCACCGGGTGACACCGCCTGGTTCAATCCCCGCACCAGCTGGAGCCGGAGCGATGTCCTCGCCGTCTATCACGAGGTCTATGGCCTCACCCCGGGCCAGGACTACCGGGAGGAGCTGGTCCTCCGCCGGGGCAAGCGCGTGGCCCTGCGACTCGGCTGGTCGGGCACCGCGCCGGACACGACGCTCCGCGTGGTCCGGATGCTGGCGCTCGAGAAGGTGAAGGCGGGCGACTACGTGATGGAGTTCGTGGTGCGGCTCCCCGACGGCCGGACGGCGGCGACCCGCCAGCCCCTCACGGTCGAGGAGCGCTAGTCAGGGAGCACCACCGCCCAGAGGGCGGGGCGTCGCTCCACCTCGGTCGGCTGGCGGATGCCTGCGGGCGCGGGCCAGATGTGCCAGCCGTGCGGGTCGTTGTCGTAGACCCGGAAGGCCATCCCCGGATGCCCCGTCCCCGCCTCGCCGAAGTACGCCGGATCGAGCCGCAGCTCGAGCGACCAGGACGTCCCGTCGTCGACCGACCGCACCTCCCAGCCACCCCCTTCCCGCTCGAGGCCGAGCCGCCAGTCCGGGTCACCCTTGGGCATCTGCCAGCGGCCCCCCTCCCCTCGCAGGACCACCGAGCTGTCGAGCACCCGCCGGAAATACCACTGGAAGTCGTCGTGCGCCGGCGCCGCGGCGCGGTCCCCCCGGGTGTCGAGGCTGATGACCAGGTCGTCGCCCCAGTAGAACGTCGAATCGGGAAGCCGGGCCGCGAGGTACACGAACCCCTCGTGGCGGCGGAGCCAGAGCAGTACCGTGCCAGCGGGACGCGTGATGGTGACGGTCGGCGCACCGTACTCGGCCGTGTCCGCGCGGCCGTCGAAGACCGGCGACCGGGGGGCGGGGGTGATGCGGAGCGTGTCGCTGAGCAGCGCGAGGGCGGCGAGCGGGAGCATGCTATTCGTCGGCCGGGGTGAGCGGCACGAGGCGGGCGCGCGGCGGGAGTCCGGCTTCCAGTTCCATGATGCCGACCGAGGCGGGGAGATCGAACCGACGGGCACCCGCGCCGCCGGGATTCATGACCGTCACGGTCAGGTCGACCGTGGTGAGCAGCGGGCGATGGGTATGGCCGTAGATGATCACGTCGGCGGTGGGATAGGCCGCGTGGGCCTTCTCCGGGGTCGGGCTCCCGAGCTGGTCACCGTGCAGCACGACGAAATCGAGTCCCTCGATGCGGGTCTGGATCAGGGCGGGAACCCGGGCCCGGATGTCGAAGCCGTCAGTGTTGCCGTAGACCGCGAGCACCGGCGCGATGGCCTCGAGCTCGGTGAGGAGATCGAGCGGGCCGATATCGCCGGCATGGATGATCCGGTCGACCCCGGCGAAGACGTCGAAGACCTCGGGCCGGAGAAGGCCGTGGGTGTCCGCGATGATCCCGAGGCGCACGGGCCCGGTTCAGCCCTGCCAGCGGGGCGCGATGTCGATCTCGAGCCCGAGCTGGTCCAGCACCCGTTGCACCACGAAATCCACGAGCTGCGAAATCTGCGTGGGGCGGTGATAGAACCCCGGCGCCGCGGGGATGACGACGGCGCCGGCCTCGGTGACGGCCGTGAGGTTGCGGAGGTGAATGAGCGAGAGCGGGGTCTCGCGCGGCACGAGGACGAGCGTCCGGCGCTCCTTGAGCGCCACGTCGGCGGCACGCTCCACCAGGGAGCGGCTGGTCCCGCCGGCGATCGCCGCGACAGTGCCCATCGAGCAGGGACAGATCACCATTCCCGAGGACCGGGCCGAACCCGAGGCCGGAAGCGCGCCGCGATCGCTGTCGGGGAAGAACCGGATGCTCGACCAGTCGCCCCCGGTCGCGGCCTTGAGCCCCGCGTCGTCTTCGATCCCGGTTTCGGACGTGATCAGGCGCCAGCCGTGGCCCGAGATGATGAGCCAGGTCGGGACCCGGTTCCGCGCCAGCACCTCGAGGAGCCGGATGGCGTAGGGCGCGCCCGAGGCCCCGGTGATCGCGAAGACGACCGGATGCATGCTCAACGGCCGCGCTGGTTCCCGGTCGGGGTGCGCACCGGATGCGGCATCGGCTTCTGCGGCGGCGGCCCCTTCGGGCTCGTCCCTTCGCCCTTCTCGGGATGGGACTTTCCCGGCTGCGGTCCCCGGCGCGGAATCAGGTTCTCCTTCGGCGGTCGCTTGCTCATGTTCCCTCCCGTTCACACCAGCCGGTCGATCAACGCGAACCCGAACACCGTCACACTCATGACCCCGTTCATGGTGAAGAATGCCGCGTCCAGGCGGGACAGGTCGCCCGGCTTCACCAGCTGATGTTCGTAGGCCAGGATCGCGGCGGCAATCCCCACCCCGATGTAGTACCAGACGCCGAAGCCCGCGCCGTACCCGAACAGCGCGAGTGCGGGGATGGTGATCCCGTGCAGCAGCTTGGCGAGGAGAATGCTGCGCCGTTCCCCGAGCCGGACCACCGCGCTCTTGAGCCCCTCACCCCGGTCGAAGGCCGCGTCGGGGAGGGCGTAGAAGATGTCGAACCCCGCCACCCAGGTGGCCACCGCGACCGAGATCGCGATCAGCACCCACCAGGGGTCGCTCCACCGCCCCGTGATCGCGAGGTACCCGCCCACCGGGGCGATGGCGAGCGAGAGACCAAGCCAGAGATGGGGCCACCAGGTGAAGCGCTTGCTCAGGCTGTAGAGCAGGATCCAGCCCAGCGCCACCGGCGAGAGGGCGAAGCAGAGCGGATTGAGCTGCCAGGCCGCGAGGAGGAACAGGAGCCCGGCCACGGCCACCGAGGCCCACGCCTGCGTCAGCGTCAGCGACCCGCGCGGCAGTTCCCGGTTGAGGGTGCGCGGGTTCCTCGCGTCGAACTGCCGGTCGGCGATCCGGTTGAACCCCATCGCCGTCCAGCGGGCGGCGCTGAAGGCGAGCACCACCAGCCCGATCAGGCGCCAGGTCACCGACCCCTGGAAGGAGGCCTCGAGCACCCCGAGCAGCGCGAAGGGCAGCGCGAAGAGGGTGTGCGGGAGCTTGACGAAGTTGATGTATCGGACGAACAGCGATTCGCCCGCGAAGGTCTGGCCTTCCCGCGATGCGGTCGTCATGGGGCGGTCACGGCAGCCGGATCCCGAGGCGCGGCCAGAGGTCGTCCACCCGCTTCTTCGTCGCCTCGTCCATCGTGATCACCTCGGGCCACTCCCGCGTGAACCCCTCGTCCTTCCACTTCCGGGTGGCGTCGATGCCCATCTTGGTCCCGAAGCTGAAATGCTGGCTCGCGTGGTCCAGCACATCCACCGGACCCTTGGTGAAGCGCGTGTCCCGCTCGGGGTCGATGTTGTTGAGCGCCACCCACCAGGCCTCGTCGGGGTTCCGGACGTTCACGTCCTTGTCCACGATCACCAGCACCTTCGCGAGCGACATGAGCCCCGCGCCCCAGAGCGAGTTCATCACCTTGAACGCCTGCCCGGGATACTGCTTGTCGATCGAGACGAAGACCAGGTTGTGGAAGATGCCGTAGGCCGGCATGTGGTAGTCCACGATCTCCGGCAGCGTGAGGCGCAGAAGCGGCAGGAAGATCCGCTCCGTCGCGTGCCCCAGGTAGTAGTCCTCCATCGGCGGCCGGCCCACCAGGGTCGCGGGGTAGATCGGGCTCCGCCGCATTGTCACCGCGGTGACGTGGACCCGCGGGTAGAGGTCCGCCAGCGAGTAGAACCCGGTGTGGTCCCCGAACGGGCCCTCCATCACCAGCGGCTCCGCCGGATCGATATACCCCTCGATCACGAAATCGGACTCCGCCGGCACCTCGAGGTCGCAGGTGAGCGCCTTGCAGAGCTCCACCGGCGACTTCCGGAGGAACCCGGCGAAGATGAACTCGTCGATCGTCGGCGGCAGCGGCGCCGACCCGGAGTACATGCTCGCAGGATCGGCCCCGACCGCGATCACCACCGGCATCGTCTTCCCCTGGGCCGCGAGCTCCCGCCAGTGCGCCGCGCCGCTCTTGTGGCGCTGCCAGTGCATCGCCAGCGTGTTCCGGCCGAGGACCTGGACCCGGTACATGCCGACGTTGCGCACACCGGTCTTCGGATCCTCGGTGATCACCATCGGGAGCGTGATGTAGCGGCCGCCGTCGCCCGGCCAGGTCGTGAGGAACGGGATCCGGTCGAGGTCGACCTCGTCCCCCTTCCAGACGATCTCCTGGCAGGCCCCCTTCCCCTTCGTCCGCGGCGGGAACTTCGCCACCTCGGCGAGCTTGGGCAGCATCGCGAGCTTCCCGAACAGCCCGTCCGGGACCTTGAGGTTGAGCATCTCCGAGATCCGGCCGCCGATCTCGTCGAGGTCCTTCACCCCGAGGGCCAGGCCCATCCGCGTCATCGAGCCGAAGAGGTTGATCGCCACCGGGTACTCGCTCCGCTGCCCGTTCTCGAGCACCGGGTGCTCGAACAGGAGCGCCGGGCCGCCCCCGGGACTCTTCATGCAGCGGTCCGCGATCTCGGCGATCTCGAGACGGGTCCGGACCGGCTCCGTCACCCGGACCAGCTCGCCCGCCTTCTCGATGGCCGCGACAAATTCCTGCAGGGTGTCCAGGCTCATGAATTACTTCACTCCAACGTGAATCGCGGCGAGGCCACCGAGAAGCAGGGTATACTCCACGTCCCGGAATCCCTGGTCCCGCATCCGGCGGCAGAGCGCCTCCGGCTCGGGGAACTCGAGCACCGACTCGGGGAGATAGGTGTAGGCGTCCCCGTGATGCGAGATCAGCCGCCCGATGAACGGGAGCACCCGGCGGAAGTAGACGAAGTAGAGGCCCCGTAGCGGCTGTCGCGGCGGCGTGGTCAACTCGAGGACCACGAACCGCCCCCCCGGCTTGAGCACCCGGTACGCCTCGGCGAGGCCGTGGTCCAGGTCGGCCAGGTTGCGCACCCCGAAGCCCACCGTCGCCCCGTCGAAGGTGGCGTCGGGAAAGGGCAGTTCCAGGGCGTCGGCGTTGACCGGACGGACCCTGGCAGATTTCATACGTCCGAGGCTCAGCATCGGAAGGACGAAGTCCGCGCCGATCACCCGCCCCGAAAAGCCCGGCGCCCGGGCCAGCGTCACCGAGAGGTCGAGTGTACCGGCACAGAGGTCGAGATACGTCCCCGTGGGTACTCGTTCCCAGTTGAGGCGTGCGACGGCCTGCCGGCGCCAAAGCCGGTCCACATTGAGACTCAAGGCATGATTCAGGAAGTCGTAGCGCGGGGCGATGGCGGTAAACATCGCCCGGACGTAGGACCGCTTCTCCCGGCCGCCGGAATGCGGTAACTTCCTATCCGTGGCTAACATAGGCGCGCAAGATATCTCTCCCCGAAGCGGCAGTGCAAGCCGCCCAGGCGCCCATGGCTGAGCGCAGCGATCTCGCGTCGCAAACCGACCAGGAGATCGTCGCCCTCGCCCGGGAGGGCCGTGAGGCTGCCTATCGCGAGCTGATCCGCCGGTACGAACGGCCGGTCTTCTCGCTGATCCTGCGCATGGTCCGCGATCGGCAGCTCGCCGAGGACCTCTCGCAGGAGACCTTCATCAAGGCCCTCAACGCGATCGCGACCTACCGACCCGAGTTCAAGTTCTCGAGCTGGATCTTCAAGATCGCCAACAACGCGGCGATTGATCACCTGCGCCGGCGCGAGGTGGATACCCTCTCCCTGGACGGGGCCCCCAACGCCACCAGCCAGGAAGACATCGAAGCCACCGCCCTGCAGGTCGGAGACAAGGGCGAGACCCCCCTCGCCGAGCTGGAGGCGCGGGAACTGGGCACCGCCATCGAGCGCGCCATCGGCCAGCTCCGCCCCGAGTACCGCAGCTGCATCATGCTGCGCCATGTCGAGGGTTTGGCGTACGAGGAAATCGCCCAACTTCTCGAGCTTCCGCTCGGTACGGTGAAGACGTATATCCATCGCGCCCGTCACGAATTGCGTGGTATGTTGGCGGGCCTCAGGGACTGAAACTGGCATTGGGGGAGACCGTAGGAGCCGCTATGAACGACGACGCCGTCCACCTTGGCCCTGACGAACTGGACCTCTGGCTGGACGGAAGTCTCCCCGAGGCGCGGACGTCCCATCTCGAAACGTGCCCCGCCTGCCAGCAGGCCGCCGAGGAGACCAGGGACATCGTCCTCCAGCTGTCCACGCTGCCCCGCATCGCCCCCGAGCGGAGTCTGGCAGATCAGGTGATGGCGCGGGTCCAGGTCGGCACGCCCGCCATCCAGCACCTGACCGACGAGGACCTGGACCTCTGGATCGAGGGGGCCCTCCCGGCCCGCCGGGAAGCCCATCTCCGCGACTGCCCCGACTGCCAGGCCCTGGCCGATGCCGAGCGGGTGCTGGTGCTCCGCCTGCAGCAGGTGCCCCTCTTCAATCCGGCCCCCGGGTTCAGCAACCGCGTCATGGATCGGGTGGATATCCCGGTCACCTCGTTCGCGGGCGCGTGGCGTTTCTGGCGCACCCGGGTATTCGCCAACCCGATGAGCGTCGCCGCGGCCGCGAGTGCCGCGGTCGTGCTCGGCGGCTCGCTTGCCGCGAGCGCCGCGTGGGCCGCGGCCCACCAGGACCAGATCACCGGCGTGGGTCCGTGGCTCCTCGCCCAGGGCCAGCAGCTCTGGGCCCAGGGCCTGACCTTCGCCACGGCCACGCTCGAGCAGCAGTCGTGGTACGCACCCCTCCGCGCCGCGCTCACGCCGGGCCGCCTCGCGGCGGTGGCGGCGACGACCGTGGCGCTCTATGGCGCGGGCGTGCTCGCCATGCGCCGCCTCCTCGCCCTGCCGACACCCCAGGTCTCCCGTGCGCTTCCCTGATCGCGGCCGCGCCGCGATCCTGCCGTGCCTGATCGCGGCGCTGGGGCTGGTGCCGACTCTCTCGGCCGAACCTACCGGCGGGATCGCTCGACTCAAGACACGCATCGGATACGTCACCCAGCTCCTGCAGGACGAGCAGGCCCGGGTGGTACTCGACCACAGCACCGCGGTCGGGGCCGACGCGGCGACGCTGCATTTCCAGTACGACGACGGCGGAGCGCTCACCCTCGCGCTCGACCATGGCACGGTCCTGGTCAGCGGGCACTCGGTGGGGCGGTACCCGAACGGCGGCGCGCTGCAGCAGAGCTGGCGCCAGCTGGTCCTCGATGCCTCGCGGACCGACACGCCGGCGGCCCTCGCCCTGGTGCGGAGCTGGCACCCGAGCGGTCTCTCCCGCGACGAAGAGGCATACTTCGCGCTCATGCAGGAGAAGGTCGCCGCCCTCTCCGCCCCCACCCGCGAGCCACAGCAGGGACAGGACGTCGCACCGGCCGAGCCGGGCGGGCTGGTGATCGACCTGACCGACCTGGGCGACGCCAACCGGCTCGCGCCGCTCCTCCGTTCCGCGGCCGGCCTCACCGGTCCGGCCCTTCGCATCACGGTCCCGGGTGGCCGGGCCCATGCCGGCGACTTCAGCGTCGGCACCGGCGAGCACCTCAAAGGCCCGATCCTGATCCTCCGCGGCAACGCCGAGGTCTACGGCACCATCGAGGGGAATCTGGCCACGGTGCAGGGAGACGTGGTGGTGCATCCCGGCTCGGTGGTCACCGGCGACGTGCTGACGGTGGCAGGCGAGGTCCGGGACCTGGGCGGTGACATCCGCGGCCGGATCCACACGATGGACACCCCCCGTCCCGCGTCGCGGACGCCGGTCGAGGCGGAGGCGCCGCTGTCGCCGCTCCTCCGCCTCGCGCGCAACGCCGCGGGCGTCGGCGGGGTGTTCATCACGCTCCTCCTCGTGGGACTCGGGCTCGTGCTCTTCGCCCGGCCGCCGCTCGAGGTGGTCAGCGACACCGTGCTCCATTCCTTCAGCCGGTCGTTCCTGGTGGGGCTCCTCGGGCAGATCCTGATCCTGCCGACCTTCGGCATGCTGGTGGTCGGCCTGATCCTGACGGTCGCGGGGATCCTGCTCGTGCCCTTCGCGGTGATCGTCTTCGCCCTGCTCCTCATCCTGGCGGTGCTGGGCGGCTTCCTCGCGATCGCGCATGCGATGGGCGAGTCGATCACCCGCCGCCAGTTGGCGCGCGGGATGTCGATCCACTCCGCGAACAGCTATCGCTACGTGAGCGTCGGCCTCGGCGCCGTGGGAGCGCTCTGGCTCGCGTGGGTGGCCTTCGGGTGGGTGCCCTTCGCGGGGACCGTGGTTTTCGCGACCGCGATCCTGGTGACCTGGCTGCTCGCGACGGTAGGCTTCGGGGCGGCGCTCCTCTCCCGCGCCGGTCTCAAGGAGCACTTCGCGGGGCGGCTCATCCCCACCGAGTCCCTGACCGACGAGTACCTCTGGGCCACCCCGCAGTTCGGCGTCACGGCAGTCAAGCGCCCGGGTCGGACACCGCCGCCGCTGTAGGCCGCGGTCGAGGTGAGGGGTGGAAATCGGGGGGG
>DASZPT010000139.1:0-8954 GCA_035549935.1 Gemmatimonadales bacterium | reverse complement strand
AACGTGCCGCAGCTGGATGGCGCGATCGCCCCGGAGGTCAGCGGTCTCGAGGCGGCGAAGCTGTTCCTCACCGGGTACCTGGTCGAGAAGTCGCTCAGCCTCGACAACGTCTTCGTCATCTCGCTGATCTTCAGTTCGCTGGCCGTCCCGGCGGCGTACCAGCACCGGGTGCTGTTCTGGGGGATTCTCGGCGCCCTGGTGATGCGTGGGGCGATGATCGCGGTGGGGGCCCAGCTCATCCACCAGTACGCCTGGGTTCCGGTGGTGTTCGGCGCCATCCTGCTGGTGACGGCGGTGAAGATGGCCTTCATGGGGAGCGGGACCGCCGACCCGACGAGCCACCCGGTGCTACGCCTGATCCGTCGGGTGGTACCGGTCACCCCGGGCTACGAAGGGCCGCGGTTCCTCAGCCGCCTCGGCGGGCGGCGGGCCGTCACCCCGCTGTTCCTTGCGCTGGTCCTGGTGGAGATCACGGACCTGGTCTTCGCCATCGACTCGATCCCGGCGATCTTCGCGATCACCGCGGATCCGTTCCTGGTGCTGACCTCGAATGTCTTCGCGATCCTGGGGCTCCGGGCGCTCTACTTCTGTCTGGCGGGTTCGATGCACCGGTTCCGCTACCTGAAGCCGGCGCTGATCGCGATCCTGGCGTTCGTGGGCATCAAAATGCTGCTGGTGCAGACGTCCTTCAAAGTCGACCCGACCCTGTCGCTCCTGGTGATCACCGGGATCCTGGCCGCCGCGATCGCGGCGTCCCTGCTGATGCCGCGCCGGGGTGGCGGGGCGGTAGCGGCGTGACCTGGTTGACCGTTTCGGGGGTCCGACCTGCGAGCGGGTGCGCCGCGGCTCAGGCCGCGTCGGAGAAGGACCCACCGGCGGGCGCCGGCAGTTCGCAGCGGGGCTGGGCGAGCAGCCGGACGATCTCCGCCGGCGGGAGTGGCGGGGCGAAGTAGTAACCCTGCCCCATGCTGCAGCCGAGGAGCCGGAGGGCGGAGCACTGCTCGGGGGTTTCGACCCCTTCGGCGACGGTACGGAGGCGGAGGGTATCGCCCAGGCCGATGATCGCACGCGCCAGCGCCGACTTGTCGACCCCGGCGGTGACGTCTTCCACGAAGGGCCGCGCGATCTTGATGAGGTCGATCGGGAAGCGCTGCAGGTAGCTGAGGGAGGAGTAGCCGGTGCCGAAGTCGTCGATGGCGAGCTTCACCCCGAGCGCCTTGAGGGCGCGGAGCTGCTCCAGCACCGAGCCGGTCTGCTGCATGAGGACGCTCTCGGTGATCTCGAGGACGACGGCGTCGGGGGCCACGTCGGTCTCGGCGAGCGCCATGCGGGTCTCGGCCACGAGGTCGAGCTCGGTGAGCTGGCGGCCCGAGATGTTCACCGAGACGGTGAGCGGCGTCTCGGGGAAGGCGGTCCGCCACGCCCGCACCTGGCGGCAGGCCTCCCGCAGCACCCAGCGCCCCATCCGCACGATGAGCCCGGTCTCTTCCGCCAGCGGCACGAAGTGCTGCGGGAGGAGGTGCCCGAACTGGGGATGCTCCCAGCGCACCAGCGCCTCGATCCCCTCGAGTCGCCCGGTCTTGAGCGAGAAGATCGGCTGGTAGGCGAGGTACAGCTCCTCTCCCTCGATCGCGGCCCGGAGCGCCACTTCCATCTCGCCCCGGTGCTTCACGTCGGTGTACATGTGGGCCTGGTAGGTCTCGCTCCGGCCCTTGCCGCGGCGCTTGGCGGTGTACATCGCCATGTCGGCGTTGCGGAGGAGATCGTCGGCGGAGTCATCGTCGCCGGCGGTCGCGACGCCGACACTCATGCTCACCTTCACCTCGTTGCCGCCGAGGACGAAGGGGCGGGACATCGCCTCGGTGAGCCGGTCCACCACCGAGGTCACGCCCTCGGGGCCGGCGCCGTCCTCGATCAGCACCGCGAACTCGTCGCCACCCAGACGGGAGACGGTATCCCCCGCGCGCGCGCTGATGCGGAACCGCTCCGCCGCCATCACCAGGAGCCGGTCGCCCTCGGCGTGGCCCAGGCTGTCGTTCACCTTCTTGAAGTCGTCGAGGTCGAGGTAGAGCACGCTGATGGGCTCGCCCTGGCGCCGGGCGCGGGCCAGCGCGTGGCTCACCCGGTCGCGGAAGAGGGCCCGGTTGGCGAGCCCCGTCAGCGCATCGTGGAAGGCCTGGTGCAACAGCTCCTTCTCGAGACGCTTGCGCTCGCTCACGTCGCGGGTGTTGAGGACGATCCCGCGCACGGTGGGATCGTGGAGCAGATTGGTGGCGATGATCTCGGCGTGCAGCGACGAGCCATCCGGCTGGCGGAAGCGCCACTCGGCCGGCGGCATGACCCCCACGTGCTCCGCGGCGTCGCGCAGATAGGTCCGGGCCCGGTCCCGATCCTCGGGATCGAGCAGGTCGATGAAGCCCCGGCCGATGAGCGGCGCCGGGTCATACCGGAGCACCCGGGCCACCGACGGACTCACGAACCGGATCATGCCGTTGGGCTTGATCACCAGGATGACGTCGGAGGAGTTCTGGACCAGGGAGCGGAAGCGTGCCTCGTTGGCCCGGGCCGCCTGCTCCGCCAGGAGCCGGACGTTCTGCCGCACCGCCACCACCTGGCGCGCCACGACCAGCAGCGTCATCAGCACCGCGCCGATCGCGAGCCCGCTGATGGGATCGCGCCAGGGCCGCACCGCCGCCGCCAGGAGCAGTCCGTAGGTGAAGCTGGCCGCGAGGTAGGGGAGCGGGCTCAGTGGCTGGGAGCGGGTCGGCGACTCCTCCCGGCCCGCGCTTCGCGCCACCGGCCGACGGAGGTACAGCTCCCCGCTGGCCGTGGCCAGCAGGTAGAAGAGCAGGTAGACCGCGTCGACCCAGGCCGCGCTGCGCGACCCGGTCTCGATCAGCACCATGTTGAAGGTGAGGTCCGCGACCATGCTGACCATCACCGAGCCGACCAGAAGGCGGAAGGCCACCTTGTTCTCGTCGAGCGGCCCGCGGAGCAGCACGGTGGTGACGCCGAGCATCACCAGCAGGTTCGCCAGCGGGTAGGCGAAGGCGAGCAGCGTCACCGTCACGCTGCTCCCCGGCGCGGCGGCGGAGGGCCGGACGTTGAAGTACCAGATGACCACCGCCCCGCCGACCAGCACCATCGCCGCGTCGAGGACGAACTTCCACTTCTCGAGCCGGATACGCCGCGCCAGCGGGAACGACAGCAGCGACGCCAGCATGAGGAAGCTGTCGGTGAGGTAGAAGGCATCGGCCCACGAGACCGTCGGACTCTCGGCCAGGGCCACGATGTGGTAGAGCGAGATGGCGTTGCCGACGAGGACGGTGAGCGAGCCGAGCCCCATGATGGCGAGCGCACGACGCACCCCGTCGTCGAGCGTGGGCTTCCGCGATGCCAGCAGGAAGAGGCACCCGCTCAGGAGATTGAGCGGCATGAACGCGGCCGTGCCGACGACCTCCCGGATCTCCGGGGTCCCCCAGCCGGAGCGCTCCCAGACCAGATACGTCAGACCGTACAGGGCCATCAGGGCCGTGACGATCCCCACCGGCAGGGCCTCCTGCCGATCCGTCGAGGTGGGGCTCAGGGTCTGACCTTCTGGTCGACTATCCACGCAGCTCCCAAGGCCTTGCGGTTCGCTGGTGTACCGGGATGATCACTCCCGGCCTGGGGAAAACCCCCAAACCATTGCCAGTCAACAGCTTGACGGGGCAAGCGGCACCCCTGCTGCTGCCACGTTTCCAGATCGAAACCTTGAGGTAGCAAGGCCGGTGCCGCAGGCGGGACTGGCTGGCTCCCCGGAAGACGCGAAACGCCCCACCTGCGCGCGGCGCAGGCGGGGCGAGTCGAAGGCCTTCGGGTTCGGTCAGTGACCCGTCGTATCCACCGAGAGCGAGAGCCTGCCGCCACCAGCATCGAGCTTCACGACGTCGCGGCCCTTCTCGTCCTTCACCCTGATGGTGGCGCCGGTACTGTCGGCGAAGAGACGCACGAGCGCACGGCCCAGCTCGTCGTTGACCTTGACGCTCGCGCCATGCTGGTCGGCGAGGAGGCGCACCAGCTCACCGCCATTCCCCTGGACATTCACCCGCACGGCTCCACCCAGGTCGGCGTTGGCCTCGAAGGGATCGCCCTTCGCCATGTCCCGGGCGGTCGAGCGGGTCACCATGAGCGGCCGGTCGAAGTCCATCGGCGCGAAATGGACCCGCCCCACCTGCACCAGCTCCCCCGTCATCCCCTCGGCGCACTCGAAGCCGCGGTCGAAATTGAAATCCTCCTCGCGGACCGGCACCAGGACGCAGTCGACGAGCTGACGCGCCGCCGCCGGTTCGGTGAGTTCGACCTGGAGATTCACCTCGGGTAAGGTGCCGGACCGGACCCGGTGAACCGAGGCGTGCTTCACGGTGCCGAGGCGCTCGCCGTCGAGGCGGAAGGGAAGGTCCGCGGCGGCGCTCGCGACCTTCGAGAAGGCGCTCGACTGCAGGGCAGTCGAGATCGCGTCGGTCGCAGCGGCCTTGGCCTGCCGCCCGAGGGTGACCAGCATCATGCCGACGAGGAAGATGGCCATCGCGCCGAATCCGATCTTGAGCCAGAAGCCTTTCATGGGAGCCTCCTCGGGAAAGCCAGGGGCGGGGTAACGGATGGCTGTACGGTCGGCGGCAACGGAGGTTTCACGATGAGACGTTTCGCCGATGAAACGAGACTTGCCCGGCCTCCGGGGGAGGTTCAGCTTTTCCACTCCGTTCGAATCCTACCTGAGATATCGGAGTCACCGTGAAAGGCCCCATTCCCGAGCGCTTCCTCCCCGCAGTCCACGCCGCCCTCCGCATCGTGGCGGGACTCGCGTTCATGTCCCACGGCCTGCAGAAGGTCGGATTCCTTGGCGGGTTCGGCCCAAACGGAGGCAGCGTCGACATGATGAGCCGCTTCGGGATCGCGGCAGTCATCGAGCTGGTCGGTGGCGCCCTGATCGCCCTGGGCTTCGGCACCCGCTGGGCGGCGTTCATCGCCTCCGGCGAGATGGCGGTCGCCTACTTCTGGATTCACACGGGGGGAAGCGGGAAGCTCCTCTGGTGGCAGAACCGCGGGGAACTCGTCATGCTCTTCTCGTTCATCTTCCTCCTGATGTCGGTCTGGGGCGCCGGGCCGGCAAGCGTCGACGGGCTGCTGGCGAAAAAGAAGGCGGGGTGAACGGATCGAGGGTCGAGGACGGGCTGTCCTCGACCCTCGACCCGCGACCCGCGAACGACTACTTGAGCCGCCCCTTGGTCACCCGGGGGGCGGTTTGGCATTCCGGCCAGGTGGTCGGGATCTGGCGGCGGAATTGCGCAGGAATGGTCGTGTCGGACTGGGCTTTGGCGGCCGCGGCCACGAGGTCGACCCGATCGCGACTGATGGTGCTCGAGTCATCGGCGGCCATGTAGGCGAGCATCGCCGTCAGGGTCGCGTTCGCCTTGAGGTCGTCGAAGACGACCTTGTCGTAAGTGTCGCGGTTGGTGTGCCAGGTGTAGCTGCCGTAGTCCCAGCCCAGCGCGCCCAGGCCGAAGGTCGGGACCCCGTGGCAGGCATAGGAGGCATCGTCGCTGCCGCCCCCGCTCGGGAAGCCGGGGCCGGGAACGTTGATCTGCTTCTGGAACAGCTCCGGCAGCCGGGCGAACCAGGTACCGAGCTTCGCGGCGCCGTCGGTCATGCCGCCCGCGCCGATCCGGACCACCCGTCCGGTGCCGTTGTCCTGGTTGAAGAGGGCCTGGAGGCCCTTGAGAATCTCGGGGTGATCCTCGGTGAAGGCGCGTGAGCCCACCAGCCCATTCTCCTCCGACGCCCAGTGGCCGATCACAATCGTGCGCCGGGGATTTGGGTAGACCTCCTTCAGGATCCGGGCGGCTTCCATCATGGTGAGGGTGCCGGTCCCGTTGTCGGTGGCGCCGCTGCTGCCATCCCAGCTGTCGAAGTGGGCCGAGAGCACCACGTACTCGTTCGCCTTGTCGGAGCCGGGGATGGTGGCGATGGTGTTGAAGACCGGCTGCTCGGGCCGGAGCTCGGCGTCGAGGTTGAGCCGGAGCTTTGGCCCCTGGTTGTTCTCGGTGAGGCGATAGATCAGGCCGTAGTCCTCGCAGCTCAGCGCGATCGCCGGCGCCCTGGTGTTGTAGGTATCGAAGATCTCGATGGTCCCCCAGGCGTCCTTGGGCCGGCTGGTAACCACGCCGGCCACCCCGCCCTGCTCGAGCCGGAGTCCCAGCTCACCGGTGCCGAGCGCCAGGCTGTAGCCGGTGCCGCGCACATTGGGGCCGGCCCACTCCCGCCGCACCTGGGCCCGGAGGCTGTCCATCCGGACCTTGGACTCGGGGGTGGCGTTCTTCTCCCAGTTCTCCACCGGCCGGCAGGTCGGCTGCGGTGCCGAGACCAGGACCAGCTTGCCTTTGGCCTGGGGGAGCCACTGCACGAAGGCGGTACTGTCTGGGAAGCGGGGGAGGATGATGGTACTCGCGGTCAGGTCCTTCTTCTTCGTCCCGGGGCTGAAGCCGAGCATCGTGCCTTCGAGGGTCCGCACCCGGGGTGCCACGAGGTCGATGTGGGAGTAGCCGCGGCGCCAGCCGCGCCAGGTGCCGTACTGCTCGTTCTTCGCGGTGATGCCCCAGGAGGCGTAGGTCTTCACCAGCCAGTCGTTGCCGTGCTTGAGGCCATCGGTCCCGGTCATCCGGGGGCCGATGGAATCGAAGAGCACCTGGGCGAGGCGGGGGGTCCAGGAGCTGTCCATCCCGAGGGTCCAGATCCGGGCGAGGACGGGGTCGGTGGACTGGGCGGCGGCGGGCGGGCTGAGGAGCGGCAGCAGGGCGAGTCCGAGGACCGCCCTCATCAGGGATCTGGTCATGCGCGAGGGTGTTGGGGTGGAACAACCCGCCGGGCGCCGGCGGGGGATCACCAGATATACGCGCGAGGGCAATGGGGCGTTGCCGGGGGGAGGTACCGGCGGGGGGCAGCATAACGGCGGCCCCACCCGGAGGTGGAGCCGCCGCTCGTGCTTCGGGTCCGCCGCGGCCTACTGCACCGCGTTCATCATGTCGAAGATCGGGAGGTACATGGCGACGACCATGCCGCCGACGATCACGCCGAGGACCACGATCATCATCGGCTCCATCATCGAGAGGAGGGCGCTCACCGCCACGTCCACTTCCTCGTCGTAGAAGTCGGCGATCTTGGAGAGCATCTCGTCGAGGCCGCCGGTCTGCTCGCCCACCGCGATCATGGAGATCACCATGGGCGGGAACACCTTCGACTTCTCGAGCGGGCCGGCGATCGTCTCGCCGCCGGCGATCGAGTTGCGGGACTCCATCACGGCGTCGTGGATGACCCGGTTGCCGGCGGTCTTGGCGGTGATCTCGAGGCCGTCGAGGATGCTCACGCCGGAGCTGATCAGGGTGCCGAGGGTCCGGGTGAAGCGGGACACCGCCGACTTGCGGAGGAGGTCGCCCAGGACCGGCGCGTTCAGCAGCATCTGGTCGATACGGAGCCGGCCCTGGCTGGTGCTGTAGTACCGCCGGATCGCGATGACCGCGCCGGCGATGATGAGGATCAGCATCCACCAGTAGTTGATCAGGAAGTCCGACATCCCGATGACGATACGGGTCGGGAGCGGGAGCTCCATGCCCACGCTGGCGAACATCTTCTGGAAGGTCGGGATCACGAAGATGAGGAGCACCGCCACCGCGATGGCGGCGACCGACATGATCACGCCCGGGTAGACCATGGCGCCCTTGACCTTGCGGATGAGGGCGTCGCTCTTCTCGAGGAAGGTCGCGAGGCGGATCAGGATGGTATCGAGAATACCGCCGGCCTCACCGGCCGCCACCATGTTCACGTAGAGCTCGGTGAAGGCGCGGGGGTGCTTGCTGAAGGCGTCGGCCAGGGTATGGCCGCTCTCGACGTCGAAGACCACCTGCTTGGTGACCTCGGCGAGGGCCGGGTTCTCGGTCTGGCGCGCCAGGATGTCGAGCGACTGCACCAGCGGCAGGCCGGAGTTGATCATCGTGGCGAACTGCCGGGTGAAGATCACGATGTCGCGGGTCTTGATCCCCTTCCGCTTGAAGGCGGCGAAGGAGATCTGCTTGGGCTGCTCCCGCACGTTCACCATGATCATCTTCTGCTGCTTGATGTGCTTGAGCACATCGTCGCGGGTCGGGACGTCCAGCTGTCCCTTCATGATCTGGCCGGTCGAGGCGTTCCGTGCGGTATACTCGAAGACTGGCATCGTGGGGCTCCTCTGTCCTTAACGGCGGGCCGCCGGGCGGCCGGTGGGCTTCTCGACCGCGCCCATCTCCTGCTCCTCGGGCGGCGTTTCACCGCACATGCGAAGCAGTTCGTTGGGCTCGCTCGAGGCACGCAGGCATTCCTCGAGGGTCACTTCCCGGGTCATGTACAGCTGGAACAGCGAATCGTTCATCGTCTGCATGCCGTGCTTCTTGCCCGACTGCAGCGCCGAATAGATCTGGTGCACCTTGTCGTCACGGATGAGAGCGCGGATGGCCGGGGTGCACACCATGATCTCGCAGGCCATGGCGCGGCCCCGGCCCTTGGCCTTCTGGAGCAGGGTCTGGGTGATGACGCCTTCGAGCACAAAGGCCAGCTGGGCCCGGACCTGCTGCTGCTGGTTGCTGGGAAAGACGTCGATGATACGGTTGATCGACTCCGCCGCCGAGTTGGTGTGCAGGGTCGCGAGGGCCAGGTGGCCGGTCTCCGCGATGGTGAGGCAGGCGGCGATGGTCTCCAGGTCGCGCAACTCGCCCACCAGGATCACGTCGGGGTCTTCGCGCAGGGCGTACTTGAGCGCGCTGGCGAAGCTCTTGGTGTCGGTCCCGACCTCGCGCTGGTTGACGA
Organism: Gemmatimonadales bacterium; assembly: GCA_035549935.1. Classification (GTDB taxonomy): domain Bacteria; phylum Gemmatimonadota; class Gemmatimonadetes; order Gemmatimonadales; family GWC2-71-9; genus JADJOM01. The sequence goes on along the minus strand of DASZPT010000139.1, from coordinate 80 downwards.
TGCACTGCTGGTGCCGGTGGATGAACTCGATCGGGTCTTCCACCGTGATGATATGACCCTTGCGTTCCTTGTTGATCTTG
>DASZPT010000138.1:0-2270 GCA_035549935.1 Gemmatimonadales bacterium | reverse complement strand
GTCGACCAGGCCCATCGCGCCCTCCTATGTTCGATCAACGGATCGGCTGCGTGCTTCTTCGGCGGGGGTGGGAGTCCTCCCTATAGGGACAGGTTCTAAGTCGCGTATAGCGCGACTTAGCCTGGATCCACCGATCCCATCCGGCCGTGAGATGAGAATGACCTCCTGAAAGGGGCATGGAGCGGCTGATTGAGGCAGCCGCGGCCCTCGATCAGGAGGTCACTCACATGGTGAAGGACTCGGCCGTGGTCGTCTTCGACGACGAGAGGGCGGTCGCTGACGCCGGTCTGGTGCTCCCGGCGACGTTGGCGCAGAGGTTGGGGATCGAGACGCTGGTCGAGGAATGCGTCGACCTCGGCGGGCGGCCCGGGGCGGCCAACCCGGGCCGCAAGGTGATGACGCTCGTGGCGGCGATGGCGCTGGGCGCGGACTGCATCGAGGACTGCGAGGTGCTGCGGAGCGGGCGCACCGCCGCCGTCCTGCCCCACCGGGTGGCCGCCCCCTCGACCCTCGGCACCTTCCTGCGCTCCTTCACCTTCGGGCACGTGCGCCAGCTCGACCGGGTCCTCGGCGAGGTGATCACCAGGGCCTGGAAGGCGGGTGCCGGCCCGGGGAAGGGGCGGTTGGTCGTCGACGTCGACAGCTTCGTCGGCGAGGTGCACGGCTACCGCAAGCAGGGCGCCTCCTACGGCTATGACGGCAGGCGCGGCTACCACCCGCTGCTCGCCACCCGGGCCGGCACCGGCGAGGTGCTGCATATCCGCACCCGCAAGGGCTCCGCCAACACCTCGCGGGGGATCGTGCGCTTCCTCGAGGAGCTGATCGCCCGGGTCGGGCGGGCCGGCGCCGAGGGCGAGAAGCTGCTGCGCGCCGACTCGGGCTTCTGGAACAACGGGGCGATGGAGCGCCTGGACGGCGCCGGCTGGCGCTTCTCGATCGGGGTGCGGATGCAGAAGCACGTCAGGGCCGCGATCGGGCAGATCGACGAGCAGGCGTGGATGCCGCTCGAGGACTACCCCGAGGGCGGCGAGGCGCAGATCGCCGAGACGGTGCTCGGCGAGAGAAGGCTGGTCGTGCGCCGCACCCGCCTGACCGGCGCGCAGGCCGAGCTCTTCCCCGACTGGCGCCACTTCGCCTTCCTCACCAACCGCACCGAGGCCCTGGCGGTGGTCGAGGCCGAGCACCGGGCCCACGCCGTGGTCGAGCTGGCGATCCGCGACCTGAAGGACCAGGCGCTCGCCCACTTCCCCTCGGGGCGCTTCGCCGCCAACGCCGCCTGGGCGGTGATCGCCGCCCTCGCCCACGACCTGATGCGCTGGACGGGGCTGATCGGCCTTCCCGGCACGACGGTGCGCACGGCGCGCACCCTGCGCCGGAGACTGCTCTCCCTGCCGGGAAGACTCACCCGGAGCGCCAGGCGCCGGACGCTCCACCTGCCGGCCCGTTGGCCGTGGCGCTCGGCGTTCACCGAGGCGCTCGAGCGGATCAGGGCGCTGCCGGTCGCCGCCTGATCCTTATCGTCGAGCCCCGCCTCACCGCCGAGCCCTCGGTCGCCCGCGGCTTCCCGGGACCGACCGCGATGCGGCCCGGCGGCGTCGTCCTCGCCCGCCGGAGGCAACCACCGCCATCCCACCCGGCGGCCGGCGGCGCTCACACCGACGCGGACGGCGATTCCCTTGCCTCTGACGATGAATCGGTGGATTCAGGCTAAGACGGCATCGGTATAGCGTCTGGCGCCAGCTTCGAATCCATCGCCGAGACCGGCCGTCTCCACGGCCGCGGCGGAACGCCGCTGTGGACCCGCGAGCGTGCTATTGAATGGCGGGGGCAGCCACTGTCCCTCATGGGCGACCAAGTTGCGGATGTCCGCCCAGACACTGACCTCCTCCCAAAGCGTCCGCTTGTCGCCGGTCAGGAAGACCCGGGGAGAGGAGACGACCTCGCCGATCGTGCTGGATACCAGGGCGTAGAGCATTCCGCGAAGCTGTCCCGTCGTCGCGGGCCCTCCACCGTTGTCGAGCAGGGCGTCTCCCGATTCGTCGAGGATCACCGTATTCCGGTCGAGACGCTCTCGCCCGATCGCCTCGAGCAGGGAGCATGCCCTGAGGATGCGAACGTCCCATCGCCTCGCCCCGGCCAGGCCGCGGTACAGTGACAGCCACAGCGAGACGAGTGGCGAGGATTTGGCGGTCGTCCAGATCTCGCGGGGATCGACCCCCGCGAGGGAATCGCCGTCGGGGAGGAGTCGCTCGAGAACGGTGCCCGGGTAG
>DASZPT010000137.1:0-12145 GCA_035549935.1 Gemmatimonadales bacterium | reverse complement strand
ACCCTCGCGCTCGTCGCGTACCCGCTCCTCCTCGCCTGGACCATCTGGCTCGGCCGCCGCCACGGCGTCCGGTTCCGCCGGCTCCTCGGCGGCCCGGTGGCCCCTGACCAGGTGGTCGCGATCCTCGCCCTGGTCCCGGCGCTGGTGGCGCTCGACGTCGGTCTCATCTGGCTGGTCTACACCCCGCTCAGCTGGGTCAGTCCCGACAGCGTGCGGGCCTGGCTCGAACGGATGGACCGGATGGTCCCCCCCGACCTGGGCGCCGGCGAACGAACGATCTTCGTCGCGGCGGCGGTCCTGCTTGCCCCGGTGGCCGAGGAGCTGCTGTTCCGGGGAATGCTGCTCCACCGCTGGAGCCTCCGCTGGGGCCCGACCCGGGGCCTCATCATCACCAGCATCGCCTTCGGTCTCCTGCACGCGTCGCCCCTCAATGCCTTCGTGCTGGGCCTGGGCTTCGGGCTCATCTACCTGAGCACCGGCTCGCTGCCACTCACCATGGCGGCCCACGCGCTCAACAACCTCCTCGTCCTGACGGTGCTCCCGCGCATCGGCCCGGGTGGGGAATCCGGCGACACGCTCCGCGCGTTTCAGGAGGGGGCGCTGCAGGCGGTGGTGATGTTCGGTGCGGGCGCGGTGATCCTCTGGCTCGGGCGGCGGTGGTATTGGCCCGTGGCCGGGCGTCCGCTGCCCTACTACCGGCCCGGGTTAGGTTCCGAGTTCCGGGTTCCGAGTTCCGAGCTCTCGGGTGACAGGAACCCGGGGAAACAGCAAGCGGTTCAGGGGGATATGAATTCAGCAGAGAGTGTGCGCGGCGAGCTCGCCACGCTGGCCGGGGGATGCTTCTGGTGCCTCGAGGCGGCGTTCCAGCAGCTCCGCGGGGTGGAGCGGGTCACCTCGGGCTACGCGGGTGGGAGCACCGACCAGCCGAGTTACGAGGCGGTGTGCAACGGCGACACTGGCCACGCCGAAGTCGTCCAGATCGAGTACAACCCGGCGGAGATTACCTACCGGGACCTGCTCGAGGTGTTCTTCACGATCCACGACCCGACCACGCTCAACGGGCAGGGCGCAGACGTGGGAACCCAGTACCGCTCCGCGATCTTCTACCACACGCCGGAGCAGCGCGCGATCGCCGAGCAGGTGATCGCGGAATACAACGCCGAGGACCTCTGGGGTGCGCCGATCGTGACGGAGGTGGTGCCGCTCGACCGGTTCTACCCGGCGGAGGCGTATCACCGCGACTACTTCGCGCGGAACCCCTACCAGCCCTACTGCCTCGCGGTGGTGGCCCCGAAGGTGGCCAAGGTACGGGCGAAGTATGCCGGGCGGATCAAGCGGCCGGCGTAGGCGGGAAAACGGGAGAGGTGGGGCTGGAACCGGGAGACGCGGCCGCGAGAGATCGCACCGATCGCTTCGCGACACGCACCCTCCGGCTCCAACCCCACCCCTCGCTCGTCCTGCATCACGAGCCTGCACTACCCTCCGTCGATCACTCCCCGCCTAGTACCCCGGGTTCTGCGTGATCTCCGGCGCCACGTCGATCTCGGCCTGCGGGATCGGGAAGAGCAGCCGGTTGGGACCGCTCAGCCCGAGCAGCGCGATCGCCCGGGTGGGATCACGGGTGAGGTCGGGGAAGCGATCTCCCTCTTCCGCGAACTCCAGCCGCCGCTCGTGGTCGATGGCCGCGAGCACGTCCGCCTGGGTCGTCACGTCCGCGCCGAGCACGTGGTCGGCCAGCCCGGCCCGCTCACGGATCAGGTTGTACGTCGCGACCGCGCTGTCGAGCGTGCCGGCCCGCGCGAAGGCCTCCGCCTTGATGAGCAGCACCTCGGCGTAGCGGATCACGTGGAAGTCCTCGGCGCCACCGGGCGTCGGGAACTTGGTGCCGTAGGCCGCGCCTTCGACGTAGCCGTCACCCGAAGGATCGGGCTGGATGTTCCACAGGAACCGGGCATCGGTCCCGGTGGTATCGTAGGCGTCGATCAGGTCCTGGCTCGGCGCCATCTCGTAGCGGCCGGCCCCGACATCCAGCGCGTCGGAGAGCCAGTAGTAGCCGAGCAGGTTGGCCTGGCTCAGGTTGGACGTGAAGGTCAGGGTGAAGATGTTCTCGGGCGTGACCGCCGCGTCGCTGTTGAAGAGGCTGGCGTAGTTGCCGGCCAGCTGGTACCCGTAGCCGTCCACGGTCCGGGCCTCGGCGAGCGCCTGGGGGTAGTTCCCCTGGTAGAGGTACACCCGGGCCAGCAGGGCATGGGCCGCGCCGAGGGTCGCGTGGTTGGTGGGCTCCGTGGCGTTGGTCATCAGGGTGATGGCCTGGTTCAGGTCGGCGAGGATCTGGGTGTAGACCTCGGCGACCGTCGCGCGCGGGAGCGGGTCGATCTGGCGCGGATCGACGACCGGCTCCAGGCGGAGCGGCACGCCCCCGTAGTACTTCACCAGGTTGTGGTAGTGCAGCGCCCGGAGGAAGTACGCCTCACCCAGGATCTGCTCCTGTTCCCCCGCCCCGAACCCGGTCACGTTCGGCACCTTCGCGATCAGCGTGTTGGCCCGCTTGATCGCGTTGTAGATGTTGTTCCACATCCCCGTCACATCGGAGTTGTCCGCGAAGAAATCGTGCTGCGCGGCCTCCTGGTACGAGGTGAAGGTCCCGGTGTGGACCGCGTTGTCGGAGTAGAGATCCCCGAAGTGGGTCATGGTGCCGCCGTAGTAGTACCCGTTCTGCAGGGCGGCATAGGCCCCCGCCAGCGCGACCCGGGCGCCGGCCGGCGTGGTGATGGCCTTGTCTTCCGGCGCGGAGTCCGGGGGTACGGTGTCGAGGAGGTCCTTGCAGGCGCCCGCCCCGAGGGTCAGGGCCAGCAGGAGCCCCGAGCGAGTCCACATGCGGACGCCTCTCATGAGATTGGTCTTGGACATGGTTACCACCCCGCCTGCACGCCGAAGGACCAGGTCCGGGCGAGCGGATAAGCGTAGAAATCGGTGGCCAGCGACGCGTTGGAGGTGCTGCCGTTGCTGTTGACCTCCGGGTTGTAGCCGGAGTAGTCGGTCGAGGTGAAGACGTTCTGGCCCCGCACGTAGACCCGGGCATTGGCCATGCCGATGCTCGCGGCCCAGCGGTCCGGCAGCTGGTAGCCGATGGTCAGGTCCTGCAGGCGGAGGTACGACCCGTCCTCGATGAAGCGGCTGGAGATGAGCCGCGCCCCCGAGGTCCCGTCGAAGCTGGCCCGGGGCTGGTCGGTGCGATCGCCGGGGTTGCGCCAGCGGTGGAGCACGTCGGCGAACTTGTTGTCGTAGTTGTAGCCGCCCTCGTCGGAGAAGACCCGCATCCCGTTGAAGACGTCATTGCCCTTGCTGAACTGGAAGAAGCCGGTCAGGTCGAAGCGCTTCCAGGTGATCGTGGTGGTCAGGCCGCCGGTGACGTCGGGCCAGGGGTTGCCGACGAAGGTCTTGTCGGCCGAGGTGATCTGGCCGTCGCCGTTGACGTCCTTGTAGATCGCGTCGCCGGTGGCGGGATCCACGCCCAGGAACTTGTAGGCGTGGAAGGCGCCGAGCGGATGGCCCACTTCGACCCGGTTGATGTCATAGTACCCGGTCGAGAAGGGCTGGTCCTGGTAGAGCGCGGTGACCCGGTTGCGGTTGAACGAGAGGTTGAGCGTGCTCACCAGGCGGAAGCCGTCCGCCCGGCTCGGCTGGATCGGCACCGCGGTGAGGGAGAGCTCGACACCCTTGTTCTGGATCCCGCCGATGTTGTCGACATACGAGGTGAAGCCGGTGTTGCCCGGCACCGGCCGGCTGAGCAGCAGGTCGCTGGTGCGCTTGCGGTACCAGTCGAAGGTCAGCGCGGCGCGGCCATTCCAGAGCTCGACGTCGAAGCCCAGGTCGAGCTGGGTGGTCTTCTCCCAGCCGAGCCTGGAGTTGCCCAGGGTGCAGGGGTAGTAGCCGGCCTCGTTGCCGTAGTTCGACGAGCAGTAGAGCGTCTGGTAGGGGTAGTCGCCGATCGCCTGGTTGCCGGTGCGGCCGAGGCTGCTCCGGAGCTTGAACAGGGTGATGGTCTTGTTGTTGGCGAGGAACCCTTCGCGGCTCGCCACCCAGGCCACGCTGCCGCCGGGGAAGAAGCCGTACCGGTTGTCCGGCCCGAAGACCGAGGCGCCGTCACTGCGGAACGAGAGCCCGAAGAGGTACTTCTCGTCGAGGGTGTAGTTGGCCCGCCCGAAGAACGAGAGCAGCCCGGTCTCGGCATAGGTGCCCGAGTACTGGGTCACGTTCGTGGCGTTGGTGACTTCCTTCATCGTCGCGTCCGGCAGGAGCTCGCCCCGCAGGAAGGCGTTGTCCCGCTTCTCGTACTCGACGCTGGTGCCGCCCGTGAGGCTCAGCACGTGCCGGGTCTGGAAGGTCCTGTCGAAGTTGCCGAACGCGTCCCAGACGTACCGCCGGGCGTTGGAGTAGCCGCGCTTGGCCACCCCGCCGTACTTGGCGCCGTCGGATCCCGGCACCAGGGGCGACTGGAACTGCTCCTCGGTGAGGTCGTAGAAGTCGACGCCGATCCGGCTGGTGAGCGAGAGGCTCGGCGTGACGCTGTAGCGGCCCTCGACGTTCGCCAGCACCGAGTTGGTGGTGGCCCGCGTGGTGTTGTGGGTCGCGAGGTCCACCGCGTTCACGTAGGCCATGCCGTCGCTGATGTTGGTGAACCGGCCGTCCGGCTGGCGCACCGGGAAGTAGGGCTCGTGGGCGATGGCGTTGCCGACGATGCCCTCGAGATTGTCGTCGGCCTCGACCCGGTCGTTCCGCTCACCCGAGATCGCCACGTTGGTCGAGATGTGGAGCCGGTCGCTGGCCGAGAAGTCGAGATTGGCGCGCCCGCCGATGCGCCGGTATCCCGACGAGATCACCACGCCCTTCTGGTCGAACCAGTTGCCGGAGACCCGGTAACGCATCCGCTCCGACCCGCCCGCGGTGGCGAGCTCGGCGCCGCTGATGGGCGCGCTCCGGAAGACCTGGTCCTGCCAGTCGGTGTTGGCGCCGGTGGTGGGGAAGTAGTCGTTGGGATCGTAGCCGTCGTTGCTGGCGGCCTCCCGCATGTACTCGAGGTACTGCGGCCCGTTCAGCAGATCCAGCTTCTTCGAGACCGACTGCGTCCCGATATAGCTGTTGAAGGTGATGGTCCCCTTCCCCGCCTGCCCCCGCTTGGTGGTGATGAGCACCACGCCGTTGGAGCCGCGGGAGCCGTAGATCGAGGCCGCCGCCGCGTCCTTGAGCACGTCGATCGAGGCGATGTCCTCGGCGCTGAGCCCGGTAATGGCCCGGATGCCCTGACCGCCCAGCCCGAGCTGGGAGAGGTCTTCCGAGACCACCGGCACGCCGTCGACGACGTAGAGCGGCTGGTTGTTGGCGGTGATCGAGGCCGAGCCGCGGATACGCACGCTGATGGCATTGCCCGGGTTCCCGGCGTTCTGGATCACCTGCACGCCGGGCGCCTTGCCCTGGAGGCTCGCGTCGGCGCTGGCATTGGCCTGGCCGGTGATGTCCTCGGCGCTCACCGTGCTCACCGCGGTGGCGAGGTTGTCACGCTGGACGGTGCCGTAGCCGATCGCCACGACCTCCTCCAGCTCCACCGCCTTGATCGGCAGGCTGAAGTTGAGCTCGGCATCCGAGCCCTGGATCACCGTCACCTGCCGGACCAGCGGGGCATACCCGATCATCTGCGCCCGCACGTTCACCGCCCCCGGGGCCACGTTGGCGATCTCGTAGCGGCCCTCGGCGGTCGTGTAGGCGCGATTGTTCGCCCCCACGATCGTGACCATCGCGCCCGACAGCGGCCGCTGGCTCGCCGAGTCGGTGACGGTCCCCCGCACCGTCTGCTGCGCCCCCGCGAACGAGGCCCCCGCCAGCGCCAGCAGCAGCGCCAGACCGGGCGTGGTGAGTACTGAACGACGCCACAGCTTCATGATTCCCTCGACTGTGAAGTGGACCTGCGGATGGCACAGCGTATTGCTACAGCGGAGGGGAGGTGACCCGCCGTCACGGCCTCGGCAGTGTCACGGCTCCTCTCCCCGGGTCGTACCGACTGCCCGCCGGCAGCAGGTGCAGCCGGAGACCGGCCGCCCCGAGTACCGGCGCGTGGGGACCGGTCACCCGCGCCTGGCGAGCGTCGACGATCACCACGGCACTCCTGCCCAGCACCCGCCATGGACCCTCGGGATCGACCTCGAGGGCGGTACCCTCGTCGATCCCCACCCCGAGCAGCGACGGGCGCTCGAGCACCGCCGAGAGGAGCCGGTTGTGGCGCTCGCGCCGGAGGAAGTGCTGGTCCACGATGGTGCCGGGCAGGAACCCGAGCCCCGGCACCACTTCGATGAAGTCCCGGCGCACGCCGTCGTACTCGTCGCCGTAGTACCCCAGGCTGTCCGGCTGGCGCTGGTTGCCGGTGATCATCGAGTCGCTCATGATCGCCGCACCGGCGGAGGTCCCCCCGACCACCGCGCCGGCCTGGTAACGCGCCTTGATGGCGGCGAGGGCCGGGGTGCCACGGAGCACCGCCACCAGCGGGACCTGGTCGCCGCCGGTGAACCAGATCCCGGTGGCGCCGTCGAAGCGTCGCGCCGACCCGGCCGACTCGGCCTGCGCCCGGGTGAGCACCACCACCGTCACCTCGGCGCCGTAGCCGCGCAGCTCCGCGGCCTTCTCCTCGCCGGTGGCCTCGGGCTCGGAGCTCGCCATCGGCACCACGACGATGGCCGCCTTCCCCGGCCCCCCCGCGAGATCCACGAAGTGACGCACCAGCGTCTCAGGCTGCTCGCCGCCGCCGACGATGAGGAGATGCCCCTTCGGACGTCCCGGTCCGCCGGCGGCGGCAAGGAGCAGGGCCCCTGCCACGAGCAGTGCCTGCCGCATCAGCGTGTGCCCCCGCGCGAGATGGCGGTCTCGTACCCGAGCTGCCGGGAGACAGCGTCCGCGGCGGCACGCACCCGCCGCACGAGCGCGGGGAGCCGCCGGGGCGAGAGCCGGGTGCTGGGGCCGCCGAGGCAGACCGCGGCGACGGTACGCCCGGAGGCGTCGCGGACCGGCGCCCCGATGGCGACATAGCCGGTTTCGAGCTCCTCCTGCGCGACCGCGTAGCCCTCGCGGTCGACCTGCGCCAGCACGGCGCGGAAGCGCGGCAGCGTCGTGATCGTGTGCTCGGTGAAGCGATGCAGCCGCCGGCTCGCGCTGACGAACCTGGCCCACGCGTCGGGATCCTCGCGCTCGGCCGCGGCGAGCAGCACCTTGCCGGTGGCGGCGGCGTGGGCCGGCCAGCGGGCGCCGACCCGCTCGGCCGAGCTGCCGCGGAACGACCCGCGCGATTCCGCGAGGACCATGATCTCGTGGTCGGCGAGGACTTCGAGGGTCGCGGTTTCGCCGGTGACCCGCGCCAGGTTCCGGAGCTGGTCCTGCGCCACCAGCGGCAACTGGTTGGCGCGCTGGGCCACGGCGCCCAGCTGGATGGCCCGGGGTCCGAGCCGGTAGCTCGTGGCCGGCCCGACCCGTTGCAGCATCCCTTCACGCTCGAGCGCGCCGACCAGCCGGAGGGTCGTGGGTCGCGCCAGCTTGAGCCGGCGCGCGAGGTCGGCGGGGGCCCACACGGGTTCGTGATCGGTGAATGAGCGGAGCACGGCGAACGCCCGTTCCACCGCCTGGGTCCCTGCTCTTGTGGATAGGCGATTCACAATGTGGACAATGTTTCCCTCAACTCGCCAGCCGTCAAGCACCCGGCGGGTGCTGGCGGCCGGTTCCGGCGGCTGCCACCTTTCCGGGCATGCGCACCGACTACGAGTACATCGTCCTCGGCCTCGGCGGCCTGGGGAGCGGGGCCGCCTACTGGCTCGCCCGGGCCGCGGGCCGCGACGTCCTGGGCCTGGAGCAGTTCGAGCTGGGCCATGTGCGCGGAGAATCGCAGGACCACTCCCGCATCATCCGCCTGAGCTACCACACGCCGGCCTATGTGCGGCTCGCGAAGCGGGCCTACGAGTCGTGGCGGGTGGTGGAGGCCGAGGCGAAGGAACCCTGCATCCTCGTCACCGGCGGCCTCGATGTGGCCCACCGCGAGAGCCGGATTCCGCTCGACCCCTACCGTCAGAGCATGGAGGCGGAAGGCGTTCCGTACGAGTACCTGGACGCCGCGGAGATCATGCGTCGCTGGCCCCAGTTCCAGCTGACCGCCGACTGCCACGGCCTCTTCCAGCCGGAGAGCGGCATCGCCATGGCCGCACGCGCCAACGCGGTCCACCAGCGCATGGCCCGCGAGCACGGCGCCACGCTCGTGGACCGCGCCCCGGTGCGTTCGATCCGCCCGGTCGGCGGCGAGGTGGAAGTGGTGGTCGATGGGGGGACGGCATTTCGCTGCCGGCGCCTCGTGATGGCGCCCGGTCCCTGGTCCAACCGGGTCCTGGCCACCCTCGGGATCGAGCTGCCGCTCGAGGTCACCCAGGAACAGGTCACCTACTACGCCACGCCGCACCTCAGAGAGTTCGAGCCGGGCCGGTTTCCCGTCTGGATCTGGATGGACGACCCCTGCTTCTACGGCTTCCCGGTGTTCGGCGAACCGGCGACCAAGATCGCCCAGGACGCCGGCGGACGGACCGTGACCGCCGATTCGCGGAGCTTCGAGCCGGATCCGGAGAACAGCGCCCGGGTGGAGGCGTGGGCCCGCCGCTACCTCCCACGGGCCCTGGGAAGGCCCCTCTACACGAAGACCTGCCTCTATACCCTCACACCCGATCGCGACTTCGTGATCGACACCGTTCCGGGCCACCCCGGCATCGCGGTGGCGATCGGGGCAGGCCATGCCTTCAAGTTCGCGTCGGTCATCGGCCGAATCCTGAGTGAGCTCGCGCTCTCGGGGACATCCGCCAGCGATCTGGACGCCTTCTCGATCACCCGGCCGATCCTCCGCGAGACGAACCCCGCCCGGTCGTACATGGTCTGACGCCGAAGGACATCGGGAGGCCTAACGCGGGCCGTGATGACCCGTGGCGCGGAACCGCATTGACGGAATTTCGGACTTTCCCAGTCGGAAATTCAGCGATACTTTGGCACGGACGGATACGACGGGCTCCACACCCCTGGGGAAGCGACCGTCCCGACAAACCCTATGAGCAACCAGAACAGAATGGTGGAACAGCGGCTTCGGGCGGCGGTCGAGTCATCGCCGAGCGGCCTGCTCATGACGGATGTGGCGGGCCGGATCGTCCTCGTGAACCGCGAGGTCGAGCGGCTGTTCGGATACGCGCGGGAGGAGCTGCTCGGCCAGTCGGTGGACATGCTGGTGCCGGAGCGGATGCGCGGGCCGCATGCGAGCTTCCGCGCGGTGTTCCACGGCGACCCCCGGATCCGCGCCATGGGCGCGGGGCGGGACCTCTTCGGCCGGCGGCGGGACGGGACCGAGGTCCCGATCGAGATCGGGCTGACGCCGGTGGCGAGCGAGGAGGGGATGTTCATCCTCGCGTCCATTGTCGACATCAGTGCCCGCAAGAAGGCCGAGGCGCGCTTCCGGGTGGCGGTCGAGTCCTCCCCCAACGGGATGCTGATGGTCGACGCGGACGGCCGCATCGTGCTCGTGAACCGGGCGGTGGAACGGATGTTCGGCTACCGGCGGGAGGAGTTGCTCGGGCAGACGGTCGAGATGCTGGTCCCGGAGCGGTTCCGCGCCGCGCATCCTGGTGACCGGGCCGGCTTCTTCCGCACACCCCGTGAACGCGAGATGGGCGCCGGCCGCGATCTCTTCGGTCTCCGGAAGGACCGGACCGAGTTTCCGGTGGAAATCGGACTCAACCCGATCGAGAACGAGGAAGGGACCTTCGTCCTCAGCTCGATTGTCGACATCAGCGCCCGCAAGAAGGCCGAGGCCGACCAGCGGCAGCTGGAGGAACAGCTCAGGCAGTCGCAGAAGCTCGAGGCGATCGGCACGCTGGCCGGCGGCATCGCGCACGACTTCCGCAACATTCTCAACGGGATCATCGGGTACGGCGAGCTGGTACGCGAGGCGCTCCGGGGGCAGCAGGCGGCCAACGCCGACCTCGACGAGCTGCTCAACTTCGCGGAACGGGGCAAGGACCTCATCACCCGGATCCTCACCTTCAGTCGCCGGCAGGGGGGCGAGCACAAGCCGGTACCGCTGGCCCAGGCGGTGGGGGAGGCGGTGAAGCTGCTCCGCGCCACCCTTCCTGCCAACGTGGAGATCGGGCTCGAGGTGCGGGACATCCCGCGGGTCACGGCGGACTCCACCGCCATCCACCAGGTGATCACCAATCTCGGCACCAATGCCGCCCAGGCGATGCCGGGGGGCGGGCGGCTCCAGGTGCTGCTCGAGACCGCGTACGTGCGGGACAGCTTCGCCCGCGCCAACCCGCAGCTGCACGAGGGGGAGTATGTCCTGCTCACGGTGCAGGACAACGGGCAGGGCATGGACCCGGTGACGCGCGCGCGCGCCTTCGAGCCGTTCTTCACCACCAAGGCGCCGGGCGCGGGGACCGGCCTCGGCCTCGCAATGGTCCACGGGATCATGAAGGAGCAGGAGGGGGCGGTGCTCCTGAGCAGCGAGCTGGGCCAGGGCACCACGGTGCGCTGCTACTTCCCCTGCGGCCGGGCGGACCCGCAGCAGGCGCAGGAGACCGGCACGGAGGTGGTACGCGGCCAGGGGCAGCGGGTGCTGTTCGTGGACGACGAGGCCGCCCTCGCGAATGTCGGCGAGCGCCGGCTCCTGCTGCTGGGCTACCGCGTCTCGGTCGCCACCAGCGCGGCGGCGGCACTCAGGATCTTCGCGGCCGACCCCGCGGCCATCGACCTGGTGATTACCGACTACACGATGCCGGACAAGAACGGCCTCGACCTGGCGCGCGAGCTGAGCCGGATCCGGCCGGGTGTCCCGATCATCATGGCCACCGGCTACATTGACGACTTCCCGCCGGGCGCGATGGTCGACGCCGGGGTCACCCGCCTGGTCATGAAGCCGCTCAACCTGCAGGAGCTGAGTCGCGCGGTCGCCGACGCACTCGGCATCCCCCCGGCCCGCGGCGCCTGACCGGCCCACTCACAACCCGAGGGTCCCGCCGTGCCCACTCGCCGCGGGTTGCTCGCCTCGGCCGCGAGCGCCGGGCTGGTCGCGCTCCTCCCCCCGGTGCCGCACACCGCCACGCGGGGAGGCGCGACGGGCCTGCGCCAGTCGGTCTGCCGCTGGCCCTTTGCCGACACCCCCGATGCCGAGTTCTACCCGATGGTCCGGCAGCTCGGCTTCGGCGCCGTGGACCTCCTGACGGAGAAGGAGTGGCCGCTCGCGGAGGCGGAGGGGCTCATCTGCTCGATGGGGATGCCCACCGACCGGCGGGACTTCATCCGGCGCGGGCTGAATGACCGGGCCAATCACCCGCTGGTGCTCGGGGAGCTGGAGCGGACGCTCCGGCGCGCGCGGGCGCACGGCGTGCCCAACATCATCGCGATGATCGGGAACCGGGATGGCCGGAGCGACGAGGAAGGGCTCGCCGCCTGTGTCGAGGGACTCGACCAGGTGAAGCGCCTCGCCGAGGAGCTGGAGGTGACGATCTGCCTCGAGCTCCTCAACAGCCGGGTCGACCACAAGGACTTCATGGGCGACCGGATGGACTTCGGCCTCCGGCTCATGTACGCGGTCAACTCGCCGCGGGTCAGGCTGCTCTACGACATCTACCACATGCAGATCATGGAGGGCGACGTGATCCGGACCATCCGCGATCACGGCCACTGGATCGCGCACTATCACACCGCCGGGAACCCGGGGCGGAACGAGCTGGATCCCGGCCAGGAGCTCAACTACGCCGGGATCGCCCAGGCGATCGCGGACACCGGGTTCCGCGGCTGGATGGCGCATGAGTTCATCCCCACCCGCGACCCGCGGGACGGGCTCCGGCGGGCGCGGGAGATCTGCGGCTAGCGAGACGTGGAGGGAGAAGTGGGGAGCCTGCCGTCGACCTCCCCACTTCTCACTCCTCCCTTCTCACCGCTCCTCGTCCCCCAGCGCAAACGCCACGACGTAGTCGCCGAACGTCGTCCCCAGGTTCCCGTGCCCGCCGGCGGCGATCACCACGTACTGCTTCCCCTTCACCGCATACGTCATCGGCGTCGCCTGGCCACCGGCCGGGAG
>DASZPT010000136.1:0-36315 GCA_035549935.1 Gemmatimonadales bacterium | reverse complement strand
CCGTGCAGATCTCCGTCTTCGGCAAGACCGATGTCGGTCGCACCCGCGACCACAACGAGGACACCTTCCTCGTCGCGGATCTCACGCGCCGGGTCGCGAGCCTCCACCCCGAGGTGCGCGAGCACGACGTCGGGCCGCGTGGCTCCCTCTTCATGGTGGCCGACGGCATGGGCGGCGCCGCTGCGGGCGAGGTGGCGAGCCGCATGGCGGCGGACCTGGTCTTCGGCCACATGACGACGGTCTGGCCCGAGGATCCCGAGATCAGCGCGAACCGCTTCGCCTACCGCATGAAAGAGGCGGTGGAACTCGCCAACAACCGGATCCACGCCCACTCGAAGGAGCACCCCGAGGTCAGGGGGATGGGCACCACGGCCACCGTGGCCGGGGTCTTCGGCACCGGGCTCTACCTGGCCCAGGTGGGAGACAGCCGGGCCTACCTGGTCCGCCAGGGAGTCGCGACCCAGATCACCAAGGACCAGTCGTTGATGCAGCGGCTGGTAGAGGCCGGGGAGCTCACCGAGGAAGAGGCCGAGCAGAGCGAGCGCAAGAACATCATCCTCCAGGCGCTGGGTCCCGATCCCCGCGTGAAGGTCGACCTGACCTACCAGGAACTCTGCAAGGGCGACGTGCTGGTCCTCTGCTCCGATGGCCTCTCGGGGCAGGTCAAGAAGGATGAGATCGCCAGCGTCGTCAACAGCACCGACGACCTGGTGGAGGTCTGCAGCAGGCTGATCGAGGCCGCCAACGAACGCGGCGGTCCCGACAACATCACCGCCGTCGCCGCGCGCTTCGCCGGCGACCTCCCCGAGCCCGATGGCTCCGCCGGCGTCGGCCACCAGGTCTATCCCCTCACCGAGGCCGAGTCCACCACCGAGCCGGTGCCGATCTACACCGGCAGCCCCGCCCCCGTGCCCGTTGGGCCGGCCGAGATGCCCGTCCAGGAAGAGAACCAGGGCCAGGGGGGGCGCCGGGTGGTGCTGGGCGTCCTGATGCTCCTCCTCCTCGCGGCGACCCTGCTCCTGCTGTTCACCGAGCGGTGACCGCCGGCCCGGCATGAAAGCGAAATTCTCGGTCATCTCGGGCGCGCGCGCCGGCCAGGCGATCATCTTCAGCCAGCACTACATCTGCATCGGCCGCCACCCCCAGTGCGAGCTGCAGTTCGACCCCGACAAGGATCTCGACGTCTCGAGCCGCCACGCGGCGGTGTCCCTCGAGGGGATGATGTACGTCCTGCGGGACCTCGGCAGCACCAACGGCACCTTCGTGAACGGCCGGCGGCTCACCAGCGACCACGTCCTCGCCTCCAAGGACATCGTGCGGTTCGGGCAGGCGGGCCCCGAGGTCGAGTTCTCCGCCATCGGTGACACCCGCCCGGTGGTCCCGCCGGTGGGGAGCGCCAAGCCGGGAGGGACGGTGGTGTACGGGATGCAGGAGCAGCCCGACCCGGCGCCCCAACCGAAGCCGAAGCTCACCCCCGAGCAGCTCAAGAACCCGCGACCGACCCCGGGGCCGGGGACGACCACGCGGGTCCAGATCGCGGTCAAGAAGGAGACCAAGGGGCTCCGCCGAACCACGCTGATCCTGTTCGGGCTGCTGGTGGTGATGTCGGGGGCCTACCTCTGGGAGGCGCGCTCCACCGGGCAGCGGCTGCGGGAGCAGCGGGAACTCCTGCTCGGGCGGGTGGACAGCCTGGTCCAGCAGATGGCGGCGCTCTCCGCCGGCAACGAGGGGCTCAAGGCGGCGCTCGACTCGGCGGTGGGTGAGGCCACCCGGCTCCGCAAGCAGCTCACCGAGGCCCCGCCCACCAACCAGGCGGAGGTGGCCGAGCTGCAGAGGCGGCTCGACGCCGCGATGCGCCAGCAGCGGAACCTGGCCGGCGCCGCCCGGCTCGACGCCGCCGGCATCTCGGCCGCGAACCGCGATGCGGTGGCGATGGTCTTCGTGCAGTTCGCGGACGGGCGGGTCTTCACCGGGACGGGATTCGCGGTGCGCTCCGACGCGAGCGGCGGCGACCTCATCACGAACAAGCACGTCGTCACCGATTCGGCCGGGAATGTGGCGGAGCGGATCGGGGTGGTCTTCAACGGCACGCCCCAGAATTTCCGTGCCGACCTCGTGCGGGTGCATCCCGATGCCGACCTCGCCCTCCTCCACGCGTCCGTGCGTCGCGGGTTCCCCACCGTCAAGAAGGTCGCCGCGGGAACCCGCACCGGGGTCATGGGCGAACCGGTCGCGATCCTCGGGTTCCCCCTCGGGGTCGACATCGCGAAGGGGCAGGACTGGTCCCAGGTCGGCGCCGCCGCGACCCTGACGCTCGGCACCGTGTCGCGCGTCCTTCCCGAGATCCTCCAGCTCGACAGCTACGGGGCGCAGGGCTCGAGCGGGAGCCCGATCTTCGACCGGGACGGCAACGTCATCGGCGTCCTCTATGCCGGCCAGCCGGGCAGCAACGGCCGGATCATCTACGCGGTTCCGGCGCGGTATGTGCAGGAACTGCTCGCCGGGCAGTAGCTCAGCCAAACTCAGGCAGGCCGAAGTACTGGCGGGCCCATCCCCCCACCGGGCGAGGACAACATCCGGCCCCGGGGGATGGCTTGGTGTTCCAAATCACTGCCAGACGGCTACTTAGACTACACCATGGGCGGTATGGATCCGATTCGCGACCGCCGGTTCTTCTCCGATCGCCTCCTCTCGGGCGCCGCCGTCAGCGGGGTCATCCTCTTTCTCTTCGGGGTGAGCGCGGGGGCGATCTGGACGATTAATCGCGTCGAATCCGCGGTACGCGATGGTGCCCGCCGCACCCTGACGACCGTACTCGCGACCGCCCACGAGGCAGCGCGGCACTGGGCCACCCGGCAGGTGAACCAGGCCGCGACGATTGCCGCGAACCGCGAGCTCGCCAGGGCGGCCGAGCAGGCGGTGGAGACCTGGCGGGTGACCGGCTCCCCGGGACCCGCCGGGCAGGAGATCGACTCCCTTCTCGCCTTCGAAGTCCGCACCAACGGCCTCGCCGGCTACTGGATCGTGGCGGACGAAGGGCGGCCGGTGCATCGCTGGCCCGCCACCCTCGCCAACGAGTTGCCCGCGACGATGCAGGATGCCGTCGCCAAGGCGCTCGATGGGATGGCCGGGGTGAGCCCCTTCCCTGGCGACACGGAGGCCAGGGCCCAGCTCACCGCGGTCGCCCCGATCCGGGATGCCAAGGGGCAGTCGGTGGCGGTGCTGGCGCTGGCGCTGCCGGTCGAGCAGGAGCTCGACCAGGTGGCCGAGCAGAGCCACAACCGATCGCTGGGGCAGACCTACTTCTTCGACCGCGCCGGGCTCATCCTCGGCAGCAGCGCGATGAGCCGGGTCACCCGCATGGACCCGATCCTGCGCGAGCCCGGGAGCCACGAGCTGACCCGCATGGCGCGGGAGGCGGTCCGGGGCCAGTCCGGCATCGACCTCGACGGGTACCGGGACCATCGCGGGGTGCGGGTGGTGGGGGCGTGGGAGTGGGACGACCAGCTGGGACTGGGCCTCGCGGTCGAGACCGACGCGGCCGAGGTCTACCGGGTGAGCGACACCGCGCGGAAGGCCATCCTCATCGGCCTCGGGATGACGGTGCTGCTCTTCCTGATGGTGCTCTTCAGCGTGATCCAGGCGCGCCGGAGCGCGGTGGCGATGTCGGCCCTGCAGCGGCGGCTCGCGGCGGTGCTCGAGACCACCACCGACCCGGTCTGTTTCGCCGACCGGTCGGGCCAGGCGATCTACCTCAACGACGCGGGCTACGCCCTGCTCGGCACGGGGCGGGAACGGCCCGCGCGAGGGGCGCCCCCGCCCCAGTGGACCCAGCTCCTCCTGCGTCCGGAGACGCTGGCCCAGGCCGCCGTCAACGGGAGCTGGTCGGGGGAAAGCACGATCCTGACCGCCGATGGGCGGGAGATCACGCTCTCCCAGGTAATCCTCTGTCACCGCCAGCGGGACGGCGAGGTGGACTTCTACTCGACGATCGTCCGCAACATCACCGACCGCAAGCAGCTCGAGCGCCGGCTCCGCGACGAGAAGGAGCGGGCCGAGGTCACCCTCGGCTCGATCGGCGACGCGGTGGTCCGGACCGACGCACGGGGGCTGGTCGAGTATCTCAACCCGGTGGCGGAGCAGCTCCTGGGCGCGCCGACCAGCGAGCTCGAGGGGCGCCAGATCTCGGACGTCCTCTCGCTGGTGCACGAGAGCACCCGCGACCCGCTGGAGAACCCGGTCGAGACCTGCCTGCGCGAGGGGCGGATCGTGGGCCGGTCCAACCTCTCGCTGCTGGTGCGGCCCGACGGCCGCGAGTTCGCCATCGACGACAGCGCGGCCCCGATCCGCGACGCCGAGGGGGACGTGATCGGCGCGGTGCTGGTGTTCCACGACGTGAGCCGGGCGCGGACGCTGGCCCGGCAGCTGGCGCACCAGGCCTCGCACGACTTCCTCACCGGGCTGGTGAACCGGCACGAGTTCGAGCGGCGGGTGGGCCGGGCGCTGCAGCGGGCCCAGCAGGAAGCGGTCACCCATGCGCTCTGCTTCCTCGACCTCGACCAGTTCAAGGTGGTGAACGACACCTGCGGCCACGGCGCCGGGGACGAGTTGCTCCGCCAGCTGGCCAACGCGCTCCAGAAGAAGGTCCGCCGGCGCGACACCCTGGCCCGGCTGGGCGGCGACGAGTTCGGCGTGTTGCTGGAGCACTGTCCCGCGGGCCAGGCGACCCGGGTGGCGCACGAGCTGCTCGAGGCGGTGCAGGAGTTCCGCTTCGTCTGGGAGGGCAAGCCGTTCGCGCTGGGCGTGAGCATCGGCGTGGTGCCGATCACCGGCGAGAGCGAGAGCACCGCGGTCGTGCTCCGCGACGCGGACGCCGCCTGCTACGCCGCCAAGGAGCGGGGCCGCAACCGGGTCCACTTCTACGAGCCGAACGACGCCGCGATGGCGCTCCGCCAGGGCGAGATGCAGTGGGTCAGCCGGATCACCTCGGCCCTCGAGGAGAACCGCTTCCGGCTCTACGGCCAGGCCATCGTCCCGCTGGTCCCGCGTCCCGGCGAGCGGGCCCGGGTCGAGGTGCTGCTCCGGATGGTGGAGCGCAACGGCGACCTGGTCGCGCCCGGGGCGTTCATTCCCGCGGCGGAGCGGTACAACCTCATGGGCGGTGTCGACCGCTGGGTGGTGCGGGAGGTCGCCCAGCTCTACGCCACCCACCAGGCCAGCGGGTGGCACCCGATCGCCTCGATCAACCTGTCGGGCGCCTCCCTCGGCGACCCGAGCATGCTCGACTTCGTGCGGGACCAGCTGGCCCGGCACGACCTGTCGCCCGAGGCGCTCTGCTTCGAGATCACCGAGACGGCGGCCATTGCCAACCTGGGGCTCGCGGCGCACTTCATCCGCGAGCTCAAGGCGATGGGCTGCTGGTTCGCGCTGGACGATTTCGGGAGCGGGATGTCGTCGTTCGCGTACCTGCAGAGCCTCCCGGTCGACTCCCTCAAGATCGCGGGGGCCTTCCTGCGGCACATCGAGACCGACCCGGTGGAGTACGCCATGGTGGAGGCGATCCACCGGGTGGGCCATGTGATGCGGCTCAAGACGGTGGCGGAGGGGGTGGAGAGCCTCGATACCCTCGAGACCCTCCGCCGGATCGGCGTGGACTACGCCCAGGGCTACGCCATCGCCGAACCCCGGCCGCTCGAGGAACTGGTGGCGATCGCGATCAACCCCAGCCGAGCAGCAGAACGCCAGCGCCAAGCATTACCCCCAGGAGCGCCACGCTCCAGGCCAGCCAGCGTCCCAGGTCGGCCTTGAGGTCGTCGAGCGGCGCGAGCCCGGTCGCGCGCCGCTGCGGCCCCCACGCCCCGTCCGGCCGTACCCGGCGGTAGAACCCCTCCAGGACCTCGGGCCGCTCCGGCGGCGTCAGCAGCATCACCGGCAGCCAGATCGCCAGGGTCCCGAACGCGGTGATCGCGAGCTGGATGCCGTACCCCTGCGCCTTGAACACCGGCAGATAGCTCAGGCTCGCGAGAACCAGCGCCGCGCCCATCGCCGCGATCTCGGCCCAGGCGTTGACCCGCCACCAGAACCAGCGGAGCAGGAGGACCAGCCCGGGGCCGGTCCCGATCAGGATGAGGAAGCGGAACACGGTGCCGACGTCATCCATGAAGAACGACACCGTCGCGGCGAGGATCGTGAGGACCACCGACGCCCAGCGGGCCGCGGCCACCAGCTTCCGCTCGTCGGCGACCCGGCCGAAGCGGGCGTAGAGGTCGTTCACCAGGTAACTCGCGCCCCAATTGATCTGGGTGGACACCGTCGACATGAACGCGGCGAGCAGGCTTGCGAAGACCAGCCCGAGCAGCCCGGACGGCAGGAACCGCTTCATGAGGATCGGGTAGGCCAGCTCGGGATCCTCGAGCCCGGGGAGGAGGACGAGGGCCGCGAGCCCGACGATGATCCAGGGCCAGGTCCGCACCACGTAGTTGAGAATGTTGAAGCAATGGGTCGCGCGGGTGGCCTCCCGTTCGTTGGCGGTGGCGGAGAGCCGCTGCACGAACATCCCGCCGCCGTCGCTGTTGCGGAACGCCCACCACTGGATCATCAGGTAACCGAACATCGTGCTGAGGGGCACCAGCGCGTCGCTCCCATGGGGCACGAGCTGCAGGCGGGCCCCCTGCCCCGCGGCGCGCAGCTGGTCGGTCAGGGCGCCGAGCCCGCCCACCTCGTGGAGCGCATACCCCATCACCAGCAGGGCGCCCGCGAGGGCGAGGATGTACTGCAGGAGATCGGTGACCACGACCCCCCAGAGGCCGGCGACGGCGGTGTAGATCAGGGTGACCACGACGATCGGCATGATGGCCCACAGGCGGTCGTCGCCGGGGAGGCCGTGCAGGCCCTCGAGGAGGCCGAGCCCGGTGACCACCTTCCGCATGGCGAGCATCCCGTAGCCGATGCTGATGCAGTTGAGCGGGACGGCGAAGAGGAACGCCCGGGCCCCGCGGAGGAAGGCGGCGGGCGCGCCGCCGTAGCGGAGCTCGGTGAGCTCGAGGTCGGTCACCACGCTCGCGCGGCGCCAGAGCTTGGCGAGGAGCACCGCGAGGAGGACGTGGGAGAGGGCGAAGCACCACCACTCCCAGTTCCCGGCGATCCCGGCGCGGGCGACGCGCCCGGCGACGTAGAGCGGCGTGTCGACGTTGAAGGTGGTGGCGGCCATCGAGGTCGCCGCGAGCCACCAGGGGATGGCGCGGTCCCCGACGAAGAATTCGGCCATGTTGCGGGCGCCCTTCCGCGCGACCCAGAGGCCGAGGCCGAGCGACGCGGCGAGATAGAGGGCGACGACCAGCCAGTCGAGCAGGCTCATGCGTCGCCGCCCACCCGGCCGGCCAGCCACTCGGCAACGGTCTCCTGCATGAGACGCTGGCGGTGCCAGGCGACCAGGACCGGCGGCCCCGCCGGGAGCTCCTCAACCAGGCGCGGATGCGCGAACAGCACGAGGAGCGCCGTGCTGCCGGCCAGCGCCGCGAGCCGCTCCCGGCTCTCGCTCCCGAACCCGGCGCGCCCCTTGGCCGCGCGCGGTTCCGCGAAGGCGAGCACGATCCGCTTCCCCCCGAACCGCTCGTGCACCCCGTGACCCGCGAGCCACCGCAGGACGTAGTCGCTCGGCCCGGGCGCGTACCAGCCGCCGAGATCGTCGTCGACCACCGTCAGCTCGATGCCGCCCGCCAGGTCCGGCAGCTCGCCGCGCACCAGTCCCCGGGCGAGCAGCCGGCGGGCCACCTCCCCGGCTACGAGCGACGGCGCCGCGAAGGCCGGGTCGGGGTGGCCGGCCCGGCGCACCGCCTGCTCGTAGCGGGCCAGCGCTGCCTCCACCCGGGTGGCCGGCAGGCGGCCGTCTCCCGCCGCCCGCTCCAGCTCAGCGAGGGTGCCATGCAGGTCCCCGGGATAGAGCAGGATGTCGCACCCGGCCGCGAGCGAGGCCACGGCCGCCTCGCCCTCGCTGGCCCCGGCCCGCGCCCCTTCCATGATGAACGCATCGGTCACCACCAGCCCCTCGAAGCCGAGGGTGCGGCGGAGGTAGCCCAGGATCGTCGCACTCCGCGTGGCCGGGGCACCGCTCCGGTCCCAGGCGGGGAACGCGACGTGGGCCGTCATGACCGAGGCGACCCCGGCGTTCACCGCCGCGGCGAAGGGCCGCAGGTCGGACTCGGCGAGTTCCTCGATCGGCGTCGGGACGGCCGGCATGACGTTGTGGGAATCCACGGTCGTGCGCCCATGCCCGGGAAAGTGCTTCGCGCAGGCGAGCGCGCCCTCGGCCTGGCAGGCCTTCACCCAGGTCGAGACATGGCGCGCGACGAGCGCCGGATCGGCGCCGAAGGACCGCGTCTGGACGATCGGGTTCCTGGGCTCGAGGTCGAGATCGGCGTCGGGTGCGAACACCCAGTCGATGCCGATGCTCCGGGCCTCGCGCGCGGTGGTCGCCGCGGCCCAGCGAATCACCTCGTCGTCGCCCAGGGACGCCAGCGCCGCCGGCGGGGGGATCTCGGTGAGGCGCCGCGCCTGTTGCCCGGCGCCCCGCTCGAGATCGGCTCCGATCAGCAGGGGACGCCCGGCGCGCCGCCGGATCTCGGTTGTCAGCCGGGCGATCTCGTCACCCCGGGCGCCCGGCACACCGAACACGATGAAGCCCCCGACACCGAGCCGGAGGGCCTCGTCGATCGCGCGGTCTTCATGGGAGAAACCAGTGGCGGGCCGCCACCGGAGTGCGGGAAAGGCCAGGCGCCCGAGGGTCATGCGGGCGTGATCTGCCCCAGGATGCGGGATCCCTCCGCCCCGGTAGCGGAAGGGAGGTTGCCGGGCTGGCCGTGAATGCAGAGATAGCCGAGCAGCGCGAAGGCCACCGCCTCCTTGGCGTCACCGGTGAAGAAGAGATCGTCGAAGCTGACGAGTGGAATTCCCGCCACCCGGAGGAGCGCGGTGAGCCGCTCTACCAGCACCGGGTGTCGCATCCCCCCACCGGACCCCACGACCTCGGGCGCGCCCGGCGCCCAGTGGAGGATGGCGTCGGCAATGGTCCGCGCGGTCAGTTCCACCGCCGTCGCCACGCCATCGGGCCCGGGGAGGTCGCGATGAAGGGCCCGGGCATACTCCGGTCCGAATCGCTCGCGGCCGGTGCTCTTGGGCGGGGGGGCGGCGAAGAAGGGATCGGCGAGGAGCCGGCCGAGGACCCTCTCGTCTACCGTGCCGCGCCGGGCGAGGCGGCCATCCTGGTCGAACCCGAGGGTCGGGTCCACCAGCCGCGCCACGGCGTCGATCACGGCGACACCGGGGCCGGTATCGCAGGCGAGGGTCCCGGCCTCGAGGGCGCGGCGCGGCACCAGGGTGAAGTTCGCCATTCCGCCGATGTTGAGCAGCACGCGGGCATGTTCCGGATGCCCGAAGAGCAGCACGTCGGCCATCGGCACGAGGGGTGCGCCCTGCCCGCCGGCCGCGACGTCCCGCGCGCGGAAGCCGCTCACCACCCGGACGCCGAACCGTTCCGCCAGCACGGCGGGCTCGCCGAGCTGCCAGCTGACCGCGGGAGGCTCGTGCCAGACGGTCTGCCCATGCATCGCGATGAAGCCGAGATCGGAGGCGCGCACGTGCGCCTGGGCGAGCAGCGTCTCCACCGCCTCGGCGGCCCAGCTCCCGATCTGCGCGTGCAGCAGCGCGAGCTGCCGGGCCCCGCCGGAGGCGAGGGCCGCGAGGATCGTCTCGCGTTCGGCGCCGGAGTACGGCCGGGAATGGAAGTGGAGCAGCTGGACGTGGGTGGGGCCTTCGCAGCGGACCAGGGCGGCGTCCATGCCGTCGAGCGACGTGCCCGACATGAGGCCGATGCCGAGCACGGGGCGCTCGGTCATGCGGTGGTCACGAGGGGCGGGTCACCCACGATGTCGCGGAGCCGGCCGCGATGCTCCTCGATGAGCCGCTCCGCCTCCGGCTTCCCGACGCCGCGCCGTACCATGACGATCGCGGTCTTCACCCGGCCCTCCGCCGCGGTGAGCGCCCGGGCCGCCTCGGCGCGGGGGATGCCGGTGGTCTCCATGAGGATCCGTTCGCTTCGGTCGGTGAGCTTGGCATTCCAGGCCTTGAGGTCGACCATCAGGTTGCCATAGGTCTTGCCGAGGCGGACCATTGCGCCGGTCGTGAGGGTGTTGAGCACCAGCTTGGTAGCGGTGCCGGCCTTCATCCGGGTGGAGCCGGTGATCGCCTCGGGGCCGACCAGGACGGTAATGCAGACGTCGCAGGTTTCCTTGAGGAGCGGCGGCGGCTCGGAGCAGGACACCAGCGCGGTGCGCGCGCCGAGTGTCTGGGCCCGGCCCAGCGCGGCGCGGACGAACGGGGTCGTTCCGCTTGCCGCGATCCCGATGACGATGTCGCGCGCGGTCACCCGGTGCCCATCGATCTCCGCCATGCCGGCATTCACGTCGTCCTCGGCGCCCTCGACCGAGCGGAGCATCGCCTTGAAGCCGCCGGCGATGATCCCGGTGACCAGGCCGGGCTCCACCCCGAAGGTCGGGGGACACTCGGCGGCGTCGAGCACCCCGAGCCGGCCGCTGGTGCCGGCGCCGACATAGAGCAGCCGGCCTCCACCCCGGAAGGCCGCCTCGATGAGGTCGATCGCGCGCGCCATCTCGACCCGGGCCCGGGCCACCGCCGCGGGTACGGCAGCGTCCTCGGCGCCCAGGAGGTCCACGATCTCCAAGGCGCTCGCCCGGTCGATATCGACCGTGCGGGGATTGCGGCGTTCGGTCAGTCTGGGATCGAGAAAAGAATCGGTCATTGGTGCCGGGGGAAGGCAAGCCCTAAATTACGTGCCCCGGGTACCCCCAGCAACAACTTCGCACTCTCCTTTTGTCGAGGTCGTCTTGCGCGCTCCCCGCCTGATGGTCCTGCTTCTCGCCGCGGTCTCCGCCTGCGCCAAACCCCACGGTGGCCCGGCCGCCCCAGCCGCCGTCGCCGGCGGTCCCAGCGAGGGCGTCAATCCCTCCTGGGCGCTGACCGGGAAGGCCAGGGTCGCGACCGGCAGCAAGGCCATGGTCGTCTCCGGCAGCCCGATCGCGAGCGACGTGGGACGCACCATCCTCCAGGCGGGGGGCAACGCGGTCGACGCGGCGGTGGCGGTCGGCTTCGCGCTGGCCGTGGTGCATCCCCAGGCGGGGAATATCGGCGGCGGCGGGTTCATGGTCTTCCACATGGCCGACGGGACCCACGCGGCGCTCGACTACCGGGAGACGGCGCCGGGCCGCGCGACCCACGACATGTACCTCGATCGCTCGGGCGAGCCCACCGCGCTCTCCGACAAGGGCGCGCTCGCGGCCGGGGTGCCGGGCGCCGTCGCCGGGATGCTCGAGGCCCATCGGCGTTTCGGCAAGCTCCCTCTGGCCCAGGTGATCGAGCCGGCGATCCGGCTCGCCCGCGACGGCTTCGTCGTCGACACGGTGCGGAGCCGGTCGATCGACGGCTACCGGGCCTGGCTCTACACCTTCCCCGCTTCGCGCCGCTACTTCCTGCCGGGCGGCCAGGCCCCGGCGATCGGCAGCACCTGGAAGCAGGAGGATCTCGCCCGGACCCTGACCGCGATCCGCGACCACGGCCCGGACGGCTTCTACAAGGGCTGGGTAGCGGACTCGATCGTGGCCGAGATGGAGCGGAGCGGCGGGCTCATCTCCCACGAGGACCTCGCCAACTACCGGGCACTCTGGCGCGACCCGGTGAAGATCAGCTACCGGGGCTACACGATCTACTCGATGCCGCCGGCCTCCTCGGGCGGCGTCACGATGGGGCTCATCCTCAACATCATGGAAGGCTTCGGCAAGCTGCCGCCGTTCGGCAGCGCCGCCCTGCTCCACCGCGAGGCCGAGGCGATGCGGCGGGCCTTCACGATGCGGAACACGACGCTGGGAGACCCTGCCTTCGTGCAGATGCCGCTCGACCGGGTCCTCTCGAAGGAGTACGCCAACGGCCTCCGGGCGCAGGTGGACCTCGCGCATGCGTCGAAGACACCCACCTTCACGCCCGGAATGAAGGACGGCCCCTCGACGACGCACTACTCGGTGGTCGATGCGGAGGGCAACGCGGTCAGCTGCACCACGACGCTCAACGACAGCTATGGCAGCGCCCTCGCGGTCTCGGGCGCCGGGTTCCTCCTCAACGACGAGATGGATGACTTCGCCGCCGCGCCCGGCAAGCCCAACATGTACGGCCTAGTCCAGGGCGAGGCCAACGCGATCCAGCCCGGCAAGCGGATGCTCTCGGCGATGACGCCGAGCGTGGTGCTCGACCCGGCGGGGAAGCTCTACCTCGTGGTCGGCACGCCGGGCGGCCCGACGATCATCACCCAGGTCTACCATGTGATCACCAACGTGATCGACCACGGGATGACGCTTCCCCAGGCGATCGAAGCGCCGCGGATGCATCACCAGGCCCTTCCCGACGAGATCCGGCTGGAGCGGAACGGCTTCTATCCCGCCGCGATCGGCCAACTCGAAGCGATGGGCCACAAGGTCGAATTCCGGGGGCGCTGGGGCGACGTCGAAGCGATCATCCGGACGCCGACGGGATGGCAGGGGGTGAGCGATCCGCGGCTGGGGGGCGGGGGCGCGGGGTACTGAGGCGGGAGGCAATGCAGGGAAATGAGAAAGGGTGAGTTCCGCAAGGAACTCACCCTTTCAACGTGCGG
The DNA here is from genome assembly GCA_035549935.1 of Gemmatimonadales bacterium. Lineage (GTDB taxonomy): Bacteria > Gemmatimonadota > Gemmatimonadetes > Gemmatimonadales > GWC2-71-9 > JADJOM01. Next base: position 23,600 of record DASZPT010000136.1, on the reverse strand, counting down.
CGGTCCGCCTGCCCGCCTACCCGCTCCCCCTTACCGCGTTACCGTGAACGTCGAGCCGAGGGTGAACTCCACCTTCATCCCGGGCCGCACCACCACGTCACGATCGGCGGTCTTGGAGGCGAGCACCGCTCCACCGGCCGCGCCGGCGATACCACCGATGATCGCACCGGTCTTCCCGCCGATCACCTTGCCGGCGATAGCGCCCCCGGCGGCCCCCGCGCCGACCCGGGCGGCGCCGCCGGCGGTGACGCCCTGGCCCACCAGATCATGCTCGACCGTCGCGGTCCGGGCCGACCCGTTGATCGCGCGGCTCTCGCCGTCGATCGTGACGGCGGTGGCGTCGAGGCGGATCTTCCCGTCCTTGGCGCTCTTGTTGGGGGCGGGCTCGAGCACCGCCACGGTGAAGGTCACCACCGAGCCGGCCGGGATCACCACGTTCCCCTTCGCATCCTTCACGTCGGCGCTGACGGTGGCCCGGAAGCTCTCGCCCGCCTTGTTGTGCCGGGAGTGGAGGCTATCGTCGGCGGTGGCGGTCACGACCACGCCGCTGTCGAGCGATACGGCCTTGGGCGCGGGCGCCGCGGGCTTCGAGGGCGCCGGCGCGGCCGGCTTCGGCTTGGGCGCGGCCGGCTTCTCCGCCGCGGGGGCGGGGCTGGTCGGGGGGGCCGCCGCGGGACGATCGTTGAGCGCGGTGGTGGACTCGGCCGGCGCGAGCTGGAGGTCGCGCGAGAGACTGTCGGCGCCGGCAGCCTGTTGCTGGTCCTTCTTGCCGCAGCCGGCAAGCACGGCCAGCGCGAGGACGGCAGCGAGTGACTTCTGCATGGAACTCCTCCTGGAGACGATGACTTGCCCGGCCCTCCCGGCCCGGGCCACATTGCATGGATGAAGCACCTCAGACGCCTCTGGCCCGATGCCCGCCGCTACTGGCGGATCTACGCGATCGGGTTCGCCTGCGTCCTCCTCTCCAACTTCTTCACGACCCTTGGCCCCCACTTCCTGCAGCAGGGCATCGATGCCCTCGGGCAGGGTGGCTCCATGGCGATCCTGCGGCGGGCGATCCTCCTGCTCCTCGGCGCCGCGGTGCTGGGCGGCGTCACGCGCTACGTCATGCGGGAGACCCTGAACGGCGTGAGCCGCCGGGTCGAGACCGACCTGCGCGACCGCCTCTACGGGCACCTCCAGCGGCTCTCGGCCGAGTTCTACGACCGCTACGCGACCGGCGACCTCATGGCCCGGAGCACCAACGACCTGCTGGCGGTGCGGATGGTGGCGGGACCCGGGGTGATGTACCTGTCGGACACCCTGGTGCGGGCGGCGATGGTGCTGCCCTACCTCCTTCACATCAGCCCGAGCCTCGCGGGAATCGCGCTGCTGCCGCTCGTGGCGCTCCCCGTCGGCATGGTGACCTTCGGCCAGGCGATTCACCGGCGCACCCTCACGGTGCAGGCGGCCTACGCCACCCTCACCAGTGCCGTACACGAGAACCTCTCCGGCACCCGGATCATCCGCGCCTATCGCCAGGAACTCGCGGAGACCGAACGATTCAGCACGATAAACACGGACTACGCCACTCGCAACCTCGATCTCGCCCGCGTGTCGGGCGCCTTTCACCCGATGCTCGCGCTGCTCGGCGGGCTCGGCGCCGTGGCGGTGATCTGGGTCGGGGGCCGGCAGGTGATCCAGCGCACCATCACGGTCGGCGAGTTCGTCGCATTCAGCTCGTGGCTGGTCTATCTCGTCTGGCCGATGATCGCGCTCGGCTGGGTGGTGAACCTGGTGCAGCGGGGCGAGGCGTCGATGGGGCGCATCAACCAGCTGTTCGACGAGCACCCCGCGATCACCTCCCCGGCCGCGCCGGTGGCGCTCCCGCCCACCAGCGGCGCCCGCGCGATCGCCTTCGAGGACGTCTGGTTCCGGTTCCCCAACGCGCACGAACGGGGGTGGGTGCTGCAGGGGATCTCGTTCGAGGTCCCCGCGGGGGGCGCGCTCGGGATCGTCGGGGCCACCGGAGCCGGGAAGTCGACGATCGCGGAGCTCCTCGCGCGGACCTACGACCCCGACCGGGGCCGGATCCTGATCGACGGGGTGGACCTCCGCGCCCTCCGGCTCGAGGACCTGCACCGCGCGGTCGGGGTCGTGCCGCAGGAGACCTTCCTCTTCAGCGACACCGTCCGCCACAACGTCCTCCTCGGCGCGCCGGACGACGGCCGGCTCGAGCGGGTGGCGGAGACCTCCCAGCTCGCCGCCGCGATCCCCGACCTGCCGAAGGGTTACGACACGATGCTCGGCGAGCGGGGAATCAATCTCTCGGGCGGGCAGCGGCAGCGGGCGGCGATCGCGCGGGCCCTGGCCCAGGACCCGCCGGTGTTCGTCCTGGATGACGCGCTCTCCGCGGTGGACACCCAGACCGAGGCGCGCATCCTGAGGGGACTGCGGAGCGCCCTCGCGAGCCGCACCCGGGTGATCATCTCCCACCGCCTGACGGCGGTACGTGACGCCGATGCGATCGTGGTGCTGGACGAAGGGAAGATGGTCGAGGTGGGGACCCACGAGGCACTGATGGCCGCGAAGGGGCGCTACTGGGAGCTGGTCCGGCGGCAGGAGACGGAGGAGGAGCTGGAGGCTGTATAGGCGGGAGGCGGGTGGCCGGAGGCCTACAGCCGCTCCAGCAGCCCCGCGGGCGTCAGCCCCTGCAGCCACCCCGCGAGCCGGGTGAACTGTCCCGAGACGAGCAGCACCCCCACGAAGACGAGCAGCGCCCCGCTCACCCGCATCACCCACGGCAGGTACCGCCGGAACTTCTGGAACCAGGCCAGGAAGCCCTCGACCGCCCAGGCCGCGAGCAGGAACGGCACGGCGAGCCCCGCCGAGTAGGCGCCAAGGAGGAGCATCCCCTTCCCCACGGTCTCGGTCGCCGAGGCCATGGTGTAGATCCCGCCGAGAATGGGGCCGATGCAGGGGGTCCACCCCGCCGCGAAGGCCATGCCCACGAAGACCGACCCGAGGTAGCCCACCGGCTTGTTCTGCAGGTGCAGCCGCTTGTCCTGGAGCATGAAGCCGAACTTGAAGACGCCGAGGCAGACCAGCCCGAAGAAGATGATGAGGACCCCGCCGACCCGCTGCAGCCAGACCTCGTGGAACTTGAGGGCGCGGCCCAGGGCGGTGGCGGAGGCGCCCAGCAGCAGGAAGACGAGACTGAACCCGACGACGAAGAGCAGCGCGTGAGTGAACGCGAGCCGACGCCGCCCGCTCATCTCGTCGAGGGTGAGCCCGGTGAGGAACCCGATGTACGAGGGCACCAGCGGGAGGACGCAGGGCGAGAGAAAGCTGAGGAGCCCGGCGAGAAACGCGACCGCGATCCCGAGCGACGGGGTGTCAGTCATGCGCCCAGGCCTTTCCGCTGGCACGGCCGGCAGACGCCGTAGATCTCCACCCGGTGCCGCTCGGGCTGGAAGCCGTGTTCATCCGCGATGATGGGAAGCATGCGCTCGAGCCGTTCGTGGGCGAACTCCACCACCCGCCCGCAGCGCACGCAGATGAGATGCTCATGGTCACCGGGCGATGGCATCGGCTCGAACCGCTTGTACCCCTGGCCGAAGTCGTGGGCCCGCGCGAGCCCGCTCTTCTCGAGGAGCTCGAGCGTCCGGTAAATGGTGGCCAGCCCGACCTGCGCCCCCTGCCCGGTGAGCCGCCGGCGCACCTGGTCTGCCGAGAGATGCTCGTCCGAGGTGAGCACCAGCTCGGCGATCCGGTCCCGCTGCCGGGTGACCGGCTGGCGGTGGTCCCGGAGGTAGCGGCGGAAGCGCTCGACCAGCGCCGCCCCCTCACCCGTGGCGAGTCGCGCCATCGGTCGCGGGGAACCAGGTCTCGACCGGCACCGGCCGGGGGTCCTCGTCCTCGATCCGCTTGCGGACGCCGGCGAGCAGCTCGCCCAGCGTCTCCACCGGTCCCTGGCCGACCTCCTCGAGGTGGGCCTCGAACTTCCCCCGCTCCTTGCCCTTGAGGACGTGCATGAACCGCGCGGTGTAGATCCGGCGCCGCTCCTGCTCCTCCCCGTCGACCCGCGAGAGCAGCGCCGTGCCCCATTCGCGCCCGTCGCGCTTGAGGGTCCGGAACTGCCAGATCCCGTCGATCTCCGCCACCGGCAGCGTCCCCGCCACATGGTCGGCCAGCTTGCCCCACCCGGAGCCGGGCTGATTGAGTATCACGCCGTCGTCCCTTTCTCCACGTAGAACCTGAGCACGTGCATGAAGTCCTGGGCGTTGGTCACCACGCCGTAGGCCTGGTGGGTGCCCCGGTCCTTGAGCTTGTTGACCACGAACTCGGTCTGATCCACACAGATCGTCATGAGGGGCGTCGGCACGCCCTGGTAGTGCGTATGGTATGCGGGGAGCATGTTCCCCACCGCGATCGCGTGGAGGGCCGTGGCGATGAGGATCGCGCCGGTCGCCTTCACGGTGTGCTCCCGCATCGCGTCCTGCGCCGCGAGACTGTCGCTGTAGACGCCGGGCAGCGGCCCGTCGTCGCGGATGGACCCGGCCAGCACGTACGGGACCCGGTGGGTCACGAGGGCGTGCATGATCCCGTCGCGGATGATCCCCTGCTCCACCGCCCGCTCGATCGAGCCGGCGGCCCGCACCTGGTTGATCGCCCGCATGTGCAGGCCATGCCCGCCGTCGGTGGGCCGGCCGGTGTTGGTCATGCCCAGCGTGGTCCCGAAGATGGCGGCCTCGATGTCGTGCACCGCGACCGCGTTGCCCGCGAGCACCGCCTGGACGAAGCCCTGCCGGATGAACCACTCGAAGTCCCCGCGGGCCCGGCTGTGCACCAGCGCCGGCCCTGCCACCCAGATGAGGAACCCGCCCTGGCGCTTCTCCTCGAGGAGACGGTGGGCGAGTTCCTCGTAGTTCACCGGGCGCTCGCGGCTCACCTCGCTCGACATGAAGCGGAATTCGTTGGCGCTGTGCGCCCCGCCGAGGAAGCCGGCGGTGTGCACATAGATGCCCTCCGAGCCATCCTCGGCGAGGCCCATGGCCACCTCGTCGCCGCGCTTGAGGCGGCGCGGCTCGATCACCTCGAGCGCGCCCCCCACCCGGCGGATGGCGCAATCCATCCGCGGCCGGACCGGAAGCACCCAGCGGCCACCGGCACGAACGTAGGTCGGGAGATTCGAGGTGGAGAAGAACCCCTCCGGCAGCACGCCGTCGCTCGGCACCGGCGCGAAGCGCGCCTCCGGCGCGTCAACCAGGGGCGAGGATGTAAAGTCCGGTGGGCGATAGTCTTGCGAAGCCATGGCGAGGCGGAATCTAGACCTCGCCAGAGGGCGATTCAAGGCGAAGTGGGTGGGGGAAATCCCCCGCGGGTGGTGGATAAGACCCAGTCGGGCCAACGCAGCGCGATGACAGGATTGAAGGGACCAGGTGGGTAACCGCATATTCCCGAGGACCCTGCGTGTGACGGCCGGGGAGGACGCCAGACTCGGCACAGGCCCTGCCTAAGAGCGACGGCTTTGCACTCCTTCTCCTGTACAACCCTTCAGGATCACGCATGCGCCTGCTTCCCCTGTTCGCGCTCGGAACGCTGCTGACCACGCCCGCCCTCGCCCAGGTCCGCGATACGACCACCCTGGATACGGCGAAGGTGCTCCCGGAGATCACCGTCACCGTGACCCGAACACCGGAGAAGGTCGCGCGGGTGCCGGCGGCCATCGGCGTGGTGAACAAGGGCGATATCCAGGGAGCCCAGAGCACGCTCGGCCTGGACGAGGCGCTCAACAACCTGCCGGGCGTGTACGTGGCCAACCGGTACAACTACTCGGTGGACCAGCGCCTCTCGATCCGCGGCTTCGGCAGCCGGGCCAACTTCGGGGTGCGCGGCATCAAGGTTCTGCTCGACGGCGTGCCCCAGACCCTCCCCGACGGGCAGAGCCAGCTCTCCAACGTGGACTTCGGGAACCTTCGCTCCATCGAAGTGCTGCGCGGCGCAAGCTCGTCGCTCTACGGGAATGCCTCCGGCGGCGTCCTCTCCCTCAACTCCGAGCAGGCCGGTCCCGGCCCGTTCGCGCAGTCGTTCCGCGCGGAAGGCGGGTCGTACGGGCTGTTCAAGATCTCGAGCCGGACCACCGGCCGGAGCGGGCCGGCCGACGGCGTGTTCTCCATCAGCCGCACCACGCTCGACGGTTTCCGCCAGAACAGCGCTACCCAGCTAACGCAGCTCTCCCTCAACGGCAACTACCTGGCCGGCGGCAGCACGACGCTCGGCGTCCGCTTCTCCTACAGCGACCAGCCCAAGGCGCAGAACCCCGGCGCCCTCACCCGCGCCGAGGTCGTGGCCAATCCCGACAGCGCGGGGGCCAACAACCTGCTCCGGAAGGCCGACAAGGACGTCTCGCAGGGTCAGCTGGCGCTGGTGGGGACCCACTACACCGGGAGCGGCCGGTTCGATGTCGCGGTCTTCGGGCTCCTCCGGAACCTGGACAACCCGCTCGCGACCCCGCCTCCGCAGGGCACCGGCGCTCGCATCGGCACCTTCGTCCGGATCGACCGGCAGGTCTACGGTGTCCGCCTCGCCACCGAACAGCGGCTCGGCGCGGCCGGCGCGCGGACCCCCTCGCTCACCGCGGGCTTCGACCTCCAGCGGATGCGGGACAACCGCGAGAACTGGCGCGACTCCTCCGGCATACGCGACACCCTGTTCATCGACCAGACGGAGAAGGTGACCGAGTTCGGCGGGTTCGCCCAGCTGCACTGGAGTCCCGCCGAGGCCATCGTCCTGAGCGGCGGGGGCCGGTACGACGCGGTCCGGTTCGACGTGACCGACCACTTCTTCGGCGACGGGTCCGACAACAGCGGCAACCGGACCATGTCGTCGGTGAGCGGCAACGTGGGCGCGAGCCTGGTGAAGGACAACCGCTTCAGCCCCTACATCAACGTCTCCACCAGCTTCGAGACGCCGACCACCACCGAGCTCGTGAACCAGCAGGCCAACGTCGGCGGGTTCAACGAGTCGCTCGACCCGCAGCGCGCCGTGAACTACGAGCTGGGCGCCCGCGGCGTGGTGGGCGCCTTCACCTACAGCGTGGCCGGCTTCCTGGCCCGCATCAAGGACGCGATCGTCCCGTTCACCGAGCTGTCCGGCCGGAGCCTGTTTACCAATGCCGGTCGCCTCAAGAACGACGGCATCGAGGTGGGCCTGACCGCCAGGGTCACCGACCAGCTTCGCCTCTTCGGGAACTGGACCTACGCCAACTACCGGTTCGACACCTACCGGGTGCAGCGCGTGGCGAACAACGTTATCGTGGTCGACACCCTGGACGGCAAGCGGCTCGCCGGCGTCCCGAAGGCCTTCATCCGGCTCGGGCTCCGGGCGGGCCCGGTGCGCGGCTTCACCCTCGATGTCGACCACACGATGTCGTCCTCGGTCTTTGCCGATGACGCGAACAGCGTCTACGTGAACGGCTGGGGCAAGAGCGGCGCCGGCGACATCAACGGCATCGGCCTCGGCGTCACCAACCTGAGGATGAGCTGGCAGGGGACCAGCGGGGGCGCGTTCATCCGGCCCTTCGTCGGGATCAACAACCTCTGGGACCGGAGCTACGTCGGCTCACTGACCATCAACGGGACCTTCGGCCGGGTATTCGAGCCCGCACCCGGCCGCAACTACTACCTCGGTGGGGAGATCGGCTGGGCGAAGTAGACGGTTCGAATCACGGGTTCCGTGTTCCCAGTTCCGCGTTTATGGTATAGCCCGGAAAACGCCCGGGTTGGCGCGCACAGCCCGGAATTCGGAACCCGGAACTCGGAACCTGCTTGATGCGCCTGCTCGCTCTGTTCCTCCTCACTGCCCCGCTCGCCGCCCCACTCGCCGCCCAGGCCCCCGACCCCTTCCCCCCGATCCCCAGGCCCAAACGGTCCTGGACACTCCAGACCGACCTGGGCCTGGTGAACACCGCCGGCAACACCTCGACCACGACACTCAACGCGGGCGACGCGGCCTCCGTCACCATCGGTGACTGGACGCTGAGCCAGGGCTTCGCGGTGGTCTACGGCCGGACCGATGGGAGCCGCTCGGCGGAGAACTACGTGGCAGGGCTCCGGCTCGACTATCTCGTGTCCCCCGGCCTCGGCATGTACGCGACGGGACGGTGGAGCCGGGACCGCTTTGCCGGCATCTCGGGGCGGTTCGAGGAAGGAACGGGCTTGAGCTTCCGGGCGGTCGCGACCGCCGCGACGGAGTTCAGCGTCGAGGCCGGCGCCGTCCTCAACCAGCAGTGGAACCTGAACGGGACCCAGGACCGGTTCGCCTCCGGCCGGGGCGCCATCAAGTTCAAGCATCTGCTGAGCAAGGCGGCCTACGTGAAGCAGCTGGCGGAGGTCCTGCCCAACCTCATCGACGCGAACGACGTTCGCGTGAACACCGAGACGGCGGTGGTGGCACCGCTCTCCTCGCGGGTGGCCCTCAAGGCGAGCTACGTGCTCAAGTTCGACAACGAGCCCCAGCCCGGCTTCGAGACCACCGACCGCTACCTCACCTCGGGCCTGCAGGTCGTCTTCTAGTCGCGCAGTTCCTCGGATTCCAGCACCCGGTTGGCCCGCGGATCGAGCGCGGCCCGCACCAGCGCGCCGGCGAGGGCCGGGGCGCTGGTCGACCGGTAGCGGGCCCAGGCCCTGGCCCCGCCGGCATACCTCGCCACTCCCAGCAGCGCGTCGGTCACCCACGCCCCGAGCCGTTCGCCGGGACGGAACTCGTCCCGGTCCGGCCCGGTGATGAACGAGGGCCGCGCGATGATCCAGGGGAGGGGGCCGTCGGTCACGGCGCGCTCCACCAGCGCCCGGGCCGCGAGATAGGGGTTGGTGGTGTCGGGCCGGACGCCGATCGAGGAGAGGTAGATGAACCGCGGGGAGGACCCCGCGCGCCGGGCGGCATCGTAGAGCATGAGCGAGAGGCCGACATCGACGGTAGCGTAGTTCTCGACCCGGCCATGCTCCCGGCGCGACCGGCGCCCCCGGGCCCTGGTCGTGCCCAGGAGACCGAAGACGAGGTCGGGACGATGGCGGGCCAGCGCCGCCGCCATCGCCTCCGACTGCCAGGGCGTCGGATCGACCTCGGCGCCGAGGGCCGCGAAGCGGGAGCGCCAGCGGTCGAGCGCCGGCGAGTCGGGTCGGACATGGGCGACGCAGCCGATGCCGGCCGCGCGGAGGGCAGCCACCACCGCGCGGCCGGTGTAGCCGGTGGCCCCGGCGACGAACGCGGTGGTCAGCCGTTTCTCCGCTTGGGAATGCTGAGCGTGCTCCAGCGGGGACCGGCCAGGTGCCTCGCGAGCTGCACGATCTGGCCGATATGGTAGGCGTAGTGCGCCAGCTGAGTGTTGATCGCCTCGACCACCGGGCGGGGGTGGCCGCGGATGATCACGGTGCGCGAGAGGTCCGCCGGCGTCAGCTGGTCCAGCGCTTCGAAGAGGCGGGCCCAGCCGTCGTCCCACCACTCGAAGAGCTGCTCCCGGGTCAGGCCCGGTTCCACTTCGAACTCGGCGTCGCGGTTGCGGTCCGGCTTCTCGCCATCGGAGGTCAGAAACCCGGTCCAGCGGCTCCGCATGTTGCCGGCGAGGTGCTTCACCAGGACGGCGATGCTGTTCGATTCGGGATCGAGCCGGTCGGTCAGGCCCTTGTCGTAGACCTGCCGGATGGCGCCCTCGCCGAGCTTCTTGTGGGCCCGGAAGCGCTCCTTCACATCCCGCAGGTAGATGGTCGCGAGTTCGTCACTCATGGGCGGCAGCGTGGCAAGGCGGCAGGGCGGCTCGTGGACAGCTGGCGGGGAAGAATCTAGCGAGCCGGGCCGGGCCCGCCACGTCCCGGATCACACCGGCGGCCCCGCACCGGCCGCTCACAGCAGGCTCGAGGGATCGCGGTCCATCACCACCCGAACGCCCTGGGCCGCGGGCAGGCGATCCATCGCGTAGCGAACGATGCGGCCGAGCGGCTCCCCCTCGCCCCGGAGGACCACGTGCCAGCGCCAGCGGCCCTTGATCCTCCCGATGGCGCAGGGGGCCGGCCCCAGGACGTCCACCGCGAGTCGCTGGTGTGACACCAGCGCGCCGCACCAGTGGGCCACCTCCCCCGCGTGCTCGGCGACGTCGGTATCGACCTCGCCGGAGATGACGAGGTTGACCAGCGAGGCGAGCGGCGGATATGCCGGCGAGGACCGGTGGCCGAGCTCGGTGGCCAGGAAGCCCTCCGCATCGTGCCGGGCCGCGGCCATCAGGGCATAGTGCTCCGGGTTCCGGGTCTGCACCACGACCCGCCCGCCCTTCGGCCCGCGGCCCGCGCGCCCCGCCACCTGGGCAATGAGCTGGAAGGTGCGCTCCGCCGCGCGGAAGTCGGGAAGGTGCAGGCCGGTATCGGCGTCCACCACGCCGACCAGGGTGACGTTCGGGAAGTCGAGCCCCTTGGCGATCATCTGGGTGCCGAGGAGGATGTCGATCTCTCCCCGCCCCACGCGGTCGAGAATCGTCTGGTGCGACCAGCGGGTGCTCGTGGTATCGAGATCCATCCGGGCGAGCCGCGCCTCGGGAAAGCGCGCGGCCAGGAAGCGCTCCAGCTGCTGGGTGCCCACGCCTTTCATGCGCTGGACCGCGCTCCCGCACTGGCCGCAGGCGGAGGGGACCGGCTCGTCGTGCCCGCAGTAGTGGCAGCGGAGCCCGTCGGGCGCCTGGTGGACCGTGAGCGAGATGCTGCAGTTGGGGCACTCCCGCACGGTGCCGCAGGCGGGACACTGGAGAATCGTCGCGAAGCCCCGCCGGTTGAGGAGCAGCAGCACCTGCTCCCGCCGCGCCAGCGCCGCCACCACCTCGGCGTCGAGACGCTCGCTCCACGGCACCGCCCGCGCCTCCTTGAGGCGCGGCGCGCTCCGGAGGTCCACCAGTTCCACCGGTGGCAGCGGCTGCGCGCCGGCGCGGTCGGGCAGCCGGACCAGGGCGAGGCGGCTCCCCACTCGGTGCATGCTTTCGGGTGACGGGGTGGCGCTGCCGAGCACCAGCCGGGCCTTCTCGAGGCGGGCCCGGACCAGGGCGACGTCCCGGGCCTGGTAGCGGGGCGCCTCGTGGTTCTTGTAGCTCCCCTCGTGCTCCTCGTCGACCACGATGAGCCCGAGCCGCTCGACCGGCGCGAAGACCGCCGAGCGGGCCCCGACCACCACCCGGCGCTCGCCCCGCCGCAGTGCCCGCCAGGCATCGGCCCGCTCCCCGTCGGACAGGGCGCTGTGAAGCACCGCCACCTCGTCGCCGAAGGCGCCGCGGACCCGGCTCACCGTCTGTGGCGTCAGGGCGATCTCCGGCACGAGGATGATCGCCCCGCGCCCCTCCGCCAGCGTCTGCCGCACCGCCTCGAGGTACACCAGCGTCTTGCCGCTGCCGGTGACGCCGAAGAGGAGCACGCCGTCGCCGGGCTCCGCCCGCCCGATCACGTCGATCGCCTCCCGCTGGGCCGGCGTCGGTGACGGCGGGGGCGGCGTTACCGGGGTGTCGCGGAACGGATCGCGATGCACCTCGATCAGTTCATCGCGCGCGAGCCCCTGCTCCACCAGTGCCGCGATCGCGGGCCGGGACAGTCCCAGCTGCTCGGCCAGGTGCCGGAGCGGCGCGCTCCCCCCCAGCTCCTCGAGGGCCTCGAGCACCGCGCGCTGGGCCGGCCGGCGCTTGAAGCGCTGGTCCCGCTCCGCGAGGGGCGGTACCGGCTCGGCCAGCGTCACCACCCGTTCGCTCACCTGGCCGGCATCGGTTTCGGCGGCCTCCACCCGCAGCGTGACCGCGCCGGCCCGCACCAGCCGGTTCACCGCATCCCAGACCGGGCGCTTGAGCCCGCGCGCGATCGTCGCGACCGGGGCCTCGCCGCCTTTCCGTTCGAGGTAGGTGCAGACGTCACCCGCGAGCCCGCCGGGGATCCCGTCACCGGCGAGGACCGCGACGACGCGCGACTCGCCCCAGAGCGCGCCGGGCAGCACGGCCTTGAGGGTGAGGCCGAGAGGCGCGCCGTAGTACGCCGCCATCCAGCGGGCGGTCTCGAGCAGGGGATCGGGGATGGCGGGGAGCGGGTCCGGTGCGGCGAGGATATCGCGCGCCGCCTGGGCCGGGGGGGTGTCGGTGAGACCGGTGACGATACCGATGATCTCGCGCTGGCGCACCGGCACCACCACCCGGGCGCCGGGCACGACGCGGTCGGCGAGCGACTCCGGGATCCGGTAGGTGTACGGCAGGGCCAGGGGCAGCGGCAGCGCCACCAGCCCGAACCCCGCGATCATCGCCGGGTGAGACCGAGCCCGGGCGCGGTGGGGAGCCGAACCTGGCCGCCGTCGATGCTGGCGCCCACGAACGGGTCGCTCGCGAGGAGCGCCGCCCCGTCGAGATCGACAATGTCGACCAGCGGCGTGAAGTGCGCCGCCGCGGTGATGGCGATGGAGCTCTCGATCATGCACCCCACCATCACCATCATGTGATGCGCCCGGGCGATGGCGACCATCCGCTGGGCTTCGCGGAGGCTGCCGCACTTGGCGAGCTTGATGTTGATCCCGTCCACCTTCCCCACCAGCGGCGGGATGTCCGCGGCGACCAGGCAGCTCTCGTCCGCGATCACCGGAATCCGCGAGGCCCGCGTGACCGTGGCCAGTCCCTCGAGGTCGCCGGCCGGGAGCGGCTGCTCCAGCACCGTCACCCCGAATTCCTCCAGGACCGGCAGCATCCGGATCGCCTGCTTCACGTTCCAGCCGGTGTTCGCGTCCACCCGGAGTTCCTTGTCGGTCAGGCCCCGGATGGTCTGGAGAATCTCCACGTCCCGGTCGGTCCCGAGCTTGATCTTGAGGATGGGGTACTGCGCCGCCTCCTGCACCTTCACGCGGAGCTTCTCGACCGTGTCGATGCCGATGGTGAACGTGGAGCGCGGGGCGCGCGCCGGGTCGAGCCCCCACATCCGGTACACCGGGATCCCGAGCTTCTTCCCCGCCAGGTCGTGGAGTGCCGCCGAGAGGGCGCAGCGCGCCGAGGGATTGAGCCGGAGCGCCGTCTCCCAGCGGCGTTCCGTCTCCTCGATCGCGAAGGGATCCTCCGGCAGATGCTCGCCGTAGGTCTTGAGGGCCGCGAGCACCGTCTCCGTCGTCTCGCCGTAGATCTTCGCCGGCGCCGCCTCACCCCACCCCTCGACCCCGTCCCCGTCGGTGAGCTTCACCATCACCGTGCGATAGTCGCTCTGCCCGCCGCGGGCGATGATGAAGGGATGACGGGTGCGGAGGTTGAGAACTTCGACGTCGAGACGAAGCGTGCGGGCCATTGCGGGAAAACCGGGGGAATAAGGAGGCCGAAGTATACCACTACCCGGACGCGGGCGCTGCCTCCCGCGCCGCCTTCGCGAAGCCGTCGAGGCCGCTCCGCCGGATGGCCTGTTCGTGACCCTGGCAGATCCGGTCCACCACATGCCGCCCGAGCGCCCGGTAACTCTCGAACTGCGATTCGCTGAACCACTGGTCGGTGGTGGGCTCGTGCGGGAAGGCGGGATGCTCCGCCGCGTAGTGGCGGACATCGACCGGCTCGCGGAAATAGACCGCCGGCTTGAGGTAGACCAGGAGGCCCGCACCGGCGCCGGCGTCCACCGCCCCGTAGTCGATCGTCCCGATCGCGCAGGGCCGCCCGTCCTCCGGGTCGAAGCCCGGCGCCTCCACCGCCGACCGGGCGTAGACGGGCATCCGGTCGAACGAGATCGGGATCCCGAAATCGATCCGGATCTTCCGGATGGCATTGCCGAGATCCTCCAGCGTCCCCGCCGGGTCGCACCCCGCGTCGGAAACGACGATCAGCCGGCAGCGCCGGCGCACCATCTCGTACAGTCCGAGATTCTCGAAGTGACCGCCGTCGGAGAGATAGACGTAGGGGCTGTCGTCGGTGGTGAGGCCGAAGGCCTCCCGGAGGATCGGACCGAGCGAGGATCCCGGCGCCCAGCGCGCAAAGGTCCGGTCTCCCGCCTGGCCCGGATTCCCGAGCCACCAGCCGAGCCGGGCGTTGAACAGCGTCATGAGGAGGCTCACCACCGGCGACGAGTGGTAGCCCATGTTGGGCGAGGCCGCGGCCCCGGAAATCGTCATCGCGGTGCCGAGGGAGATGCCCTTCTGGCCGCCGTAGCGCGGGCTTTCGTCGGGGGCGGGATAGTCGACGTGCCGGTAGCCCAGCCGCTCCGCCGGCGGATCGGTGTCGGCGGCGCCGGCGTGGAGCTGGCTCACGGTGAACGACTGCGCCTTCCGCTCCTGCCACGCCAGGCGGCGGCCCGCCACCAGGTTGAGCGTGATGTTCACGAGGTGCAGCGGGCGACGGGCCCGGAAGCGGAGGAAGAACCGGCCTCCGCCCGCCGCGAGCGCGGTCTCGAGGATCAGGCGATTCACGACCCGCACCCTCGGCGCCTCGTTGCCGGGCCGCCCCCTCTCCTGGTCGGTGAGCGCTTCCAGGAGCGCCACCGTCTGGTCCGGCAGCGGCACCGTGCCGAAGGCCGTGCCGGCCGGCCCGATTCCGAGAAGGAACGGGCCCTCGACCAGCTGGTTGAGGCGCGTGCGCATCGCCTCGACCAATGCCGCGCCGGGCTCCCCCTCGCCGTCCCAGGCATCGAGGAGCGGGCGGAGTCCGGGGTCGGACGCGACGAAGTGAATCGCGGGGCGCGCCGCCGGGTCCGCCTCCCGGAGCAGCACGGCGAGCGCCGCCGGATCGGGCAGGTCGTCTTCCTCGAATTCGACCGGCCACGCGAGGCCCATCGGCAGGTTGTCGTTGGGATCGAAGCCGGTCGCGGGGCTCGCCTGCCGGAGGGTGTTGGACGCGCCGAGGTAGGCCCGGATCAGGCGGCTCCGGTACATCGCGTGCAGGCTGAACTTGTTCAGGTTGAAGGTGCTGGAGAGGAGGCCGATGCCGGCGAAGACCGCCGTGAAGAGGAGCAGCGTCGCGAGCGGCGCGTGATGCACCACCGCCAGGTGCTGCCAGGGGCCGTTCGGGAGCGCGGCGTAGAGCCGCGGGACGGTCCAGTCGGGGCGGGCAAGCGGGTCGGCCATCGCCTGCGCCAGCGCCGGGGTCCCGAGCAGGAGCCGCGTCGTGACCGCGGAGAGGCCGATCACCAGGACCCCCGCGAAGACCGGGGCCGCCAGCGTCGAGGCCCGGTCCCGCAGCAGCGCGAATGCCCGCGAGGCGCCGCCGGTCGCCGGGGTCCTGGCGCTTCCCCCGAACCCGACCGCGATGAGTCCGGTGATGCCACCGACCGAGGAGAGGATCGCGGGCGCGAGCGTGAACAGCACCGGTCCGAAGAGCACCAGGCCGGCCGCGGCCACCCATCCCACCAGGAAGATCAGCGCCCAGGCCCCCGCGCGGGCCGACCACTCGACGTCCTGATCGTCGATCAGATCCCAGCTCGCGGCGCCCCCGACGTACAAGGCGCCGGCCACCAGCAGCCCCGCCAGGATCAGCGGCCCGCCCACCGTCGCATACAGCTCCGCCACCTCGGGGAGTCGCGTCCAGTCGCCACCGGCGATGCCATCGAGTCCCAGGCCGGCCACGCCGCCCCCCACCCCGCCGGCAATGGCCATGAGCGCCACCCCGAGCAGGGAGGACACCACCGACCACCCGAGAACCACCGCCCGACGGGCGCGCTCGCCGAGCGCGGTGGCGTCGAGCCACCGGGCCACCCGGTCGGTGACCACATGGGGCCGCAGCGCCTCGATCCGGAGGAGCGTCTCCTCGAACCGGGCGGCACCAGCCGCGCGGAGGCTGCCCAGGCAGGCGGCGATCTCGAAGAGCGCGCCCACGACACCGCCCCCGCCGTAGAGGGCCGCGCCCAGCGCCGCCGTGAAGCTGACGGGGTCGGCGCGGAACCACGCACTGCCCGGAAAGGCGACCGCCGAGACCGTCACCCACGGGAGGACCACCGCGAGCCCCACGACCGCGATCGCCTGGAGCGCGAGCAGCTGCAGCCGATGGCGGCGATGGATCGCGCGGAGCCGCGCGTCCCGCTGGGCCAGGCTCTCCGACGGCCGGGCCGGCCCCCCGGCCCGCCCGGCACCGGGTCGGTAGATCCGGAGCGCGATGACCCCCGCGAGGACCGCCGCCACCGCCACCGCGCCGACCGCCAGCAGGAGCGGCGCCGGCACCGGCTGCCAGCGCACCAGCGCCGCCAGCAGGCGCGGCAGCATGAGGAGCCCGAGCGCCAGCGGGATCAGCGCGCACCAGTTGATCAGGAGGTTGCGCAGGTAGGTCGCGACCAGGGTCCAGGTGTCGGTCGACAGGAGCCCGGTGCGGGGACTCAGGTAGTTGGTGTACTCGCGGAGCCACCGGATCGGGCCCGCCTCGGGCGCCCGCCCCTCGGCGGGGGGCGTGGCGGGCTGGCAGGGCCGCCCCTCGGCGTCCACGCCCGTCCACCCCAGTTCGCCCTCGACGCCCGTGAGCCCGCGAGGGTGGCGGTGGATCCAGGCGGTGAGCCAGCTGCCGATGTAGCCGCCGCCGGACACCGTCGAGAGGTAGTCGAATTGGCCGAGGAGACATCGCTGGGCCAGCGCCTGGAGGACCCCGAGCGCGAAGGTCGCGCTCCGGATCCCGCCGCCGGACAGGCAGAGCGCCGCGCGGGGCGTCCCGGCCCGATGGAGCGCGTCGAAGATCCGCTGGAGCCGCGCCCCCTCGTCCGCCGCATCCCGGACGGCGCCCTCCAGCTCCGCCGCGGCCCTCGGGCCATGGAGCGCCTCGTATTCTTCGAGGAGCACCGCGGAGGCCGGGATGGGGCCGTTGGAGGGATCGGTGGTCGCCATGGCTGTGCGCCTAACTTGGGCCCCGGGCTAGTCAGGCGCAACCGCCCCTACTCCAGCGCGCCGACCGTCGCCGCGACCCCTTCCGCCACCCGCGCCGGGACATACCCGCCCTCGAGAAGCCCGATGATCGGCACCGCCGGCAGCCGCTCGCGGAGCCGGCGGGTGAGGGTGGCGTAGTGCTCCGGCTCCAGGGTGAAGCCGCCCAGGGGATCGCCCCGCATCGCGTCGTACCCGGCGGAGAGGAATACCACCTCCGGGGACCAGCGGTCGGTGGCGGAGACCACCGCCGCCCAGAGGTCCTCGACATACCGCTCCGCCGGGGCGCCCGGACCGCGCGGGACGTTGAAGACGTTCCCCACGCCCCGCTCCTCCGCCATCCCGGTGCCCGGGTACCAGGGATGCTGGTGCAGCGAGACGAAGCGGACCGTCTCGTCGTGCTCCATCAGCGCCTGGGTTCCGTTCCCGTGGTGCACGTCCCAGTCGACGATCAGGACCCGCGCACGCCCCGCCCGCTGCGCCCGCCGGGCGCCCACGATGACGTTGTTCACGAGGCAGAACCCCATCGCCTGGTGCGCCAGCGCGTGATGGCCCGGCGGACGGACCGCGGCGAAGGCGTGGCCCGCGCCGCCGAGCGCATGGTCGATCGCCGCACCGACGGCGCCGGTCGCGGCGAGCACCGCCGCCCAGCTCGCCTCGTTCATCACCGTGTCCAGCGACAGCACTCCGCCCCCCTCGCGGCTCATCTCCTCGAGGCGGACCAGGTGCCCCTCGGGATGGACCAGCAGGAGATCGTCGCGGTGGCCCGGGCTCGCCTGCCGCACCTCCGCCCGCGGGTCGCGGGCCAGCCGCGCGAGCGTGACCGCCAGACGCGCCGGGGTCTCGGGATGCTCCGGACCCGGGTCGTGCCGGACGCAGTCGGGATGGGTGAAGACGGGGACGGGCATCGGACTCAGGAGAGCGGCGGCTTCCGGACCAGGTCGCGGAGGGCCCGGGCTTCGGCGGCCACCTCGAGGCGCGCCTGCCGCAGTTCCTCGAGCCGGGCCCGGTGACGCCGCCAGTAGAGCACGATCACCACCGCCAGCACCAGGCAGACCGCCCCGCCGGCAAGGAGCCCGGGCCGGCTGCCCCAGAGCCCGGCAAGGCACAACAGAACGCCGTCGAGGGTGAGGCACCCGACGGCGATCAGCGTGGCGATCCGGCCACGCACCGGGCGCGACGGCGTCGGTGCGCTCAACGCACCGGGCGCCGGCGGCGGGGGAGGACGATGAGCGCCGCGTTGGGGACGACACCGGTCTCCGAGAGCGAGCGGCCCTCGTCCAGCACGGCCGCGCCCCGGAACTTCACTTCGTACTCCTCCGCCTTCCCCACCTGGTGGGTCAGGGCGAGCGCGCGCTGCTTGAGCTCCGAGACCGTCGCGCTGGCCGGCAGGTCGAGATTCACCTGGTCCCAGGCATCCTGGACCATCACCCGCACGGGGAGCGTGCTCATGTGGTGCTCTCGGGTGGAAGCGTGGAGAGGAAGCGGCCCACCGACTGGTCGAACATGAGCGTCCCGGCGCGGACCCGGGTGCCCGAGGGGCCCTGGGTCACCGAGATCGCGATCTCCTCGCCCCCCTGGCCCCTGAGCGTCAGCCAGGTCGGGCCTTCCTTCTCGGGGAACGCGGCGGTGCCGGGCACCCGGTCCTGAAAGAACCGCTTGGCGCGGGCCAGCACCTCCGCCCCGGCCAGCGACGTCACTGTCTCATGCGTCATCGCGTCTTCCTCCAGATCGCGATGCCGGTCGGCTGGGCCGGCACCGGCACCGAGGTCACCACCTGCTTCGTGGCCAGGTCGATCATGTCGATGGCACCCGGATCGGCGCCGATCGATTCCTGGCTGATGAAGGCGTACTTCCCGTCGGGAGAGTAGGCCACGCCGTGCACGATCTTCTTGGTCGTCGGGATCCGGGCCACCTCGGTCAGCGTGGCCGCGTCGATCAGGCTCACGCTCTTGTCCTTCTTGTTGGTGACGATGACCCACTTCCCGTCCGCCGAGGGTTCGACGTTGTAGGCGCCCTGCCCCAGCGGGATTTCTCGGGTCTTCGTCAGGCTCGCGGCATCCCAGACCTGGAGCGAGTTGCCGTGGTTGCAGGCGGCGTAGAGCGTCCGGTCGTCGGGGGAGACCGACACGAACGTCGGGGCGCAACTGCCGTCGCCGCCGGCCGCCGACGGCGGGGGCGCGCTGGCCTGGGAGGCGGGCGCCGGCGCGTGGTTCATCGCGCCGTGGTCCATCCCCGCCATCGCGTTCATGTCATGGCCGGTCCCCGTCCTGGCCCGCCGGGTGATCCGGAGCGTGGCCACCTCGATCTCGAGCAGCTCATCGCTGTTCATGCAGGAGACGTAGACGTAGGTCCCCGCATGGTTGGACTTCACCCCGTGCGGCATGTCGCACGCCGGCAGGTGGGTGATCGTCGTCATGCTCGGCGTGTGCACCACCGTGACCACGTTCATCCGCGGGTGGTCGCCATGAAAGTCGGAGTTGGCCACGAAGGCCAGTTCCCCGTCCGGCGTGATGCTGATGGTGGTCGGGAACATCTCGAGCGGCGCCCGGCCGAGGAGCGAGTCGCCGGTGGCGTCCATCTTCCACAGCGACCCGAACGGCGTCCCGTGGGCGATCGAGATATAGTAGTACTTGTTGTCGGGGGAGACGGCGAGGTTGTGGGGCCCGTCGATGTCGGCCGGCATGATGCCCACCGGCACCACCCGGTCCGGCGTGAGCGTCCCGTTGCCGGGCTTGAACCAGCTCACGATGTCGCCCGACTCGCTCACGATTCCGACGCGGTAGCCGGGATCCGCCTGGGCCGCGAGGGCGGCGGGGACCATGAGGCCCGCGAGTACCAGCATCCGACGCATGGTTGCTCCTCGAGAAGAACCGCTGAGGCCTTCAAGATAGCCGATCGCTCCGGGTTCCGCGTCCGTGCACGCGGACCCGGAACTCGGCACCGTGAGTCTATCGGACCCGCTCGCTGATCCACCCCGCCAGTTGGTCCTGGTGCACCCGCACCTGGCTCATCGCGTCGCGGTCGCGCACCGTGAGCGTGCCGTCCTTGAGCGTGTCGCCGTCGACGGTACAGCAGAACGGCGTTCCCGCCTCGTCCATCCGGCGGTAGCGGCGGCCGATGGCGCCGCTATCGTCATAGAAACAGGGGAACTGCTTCTTGAGGTCGTGGTAGATCTTCTCCGCGAGCTCCGGCATCCCGTCCTTCTTCACGAGCGGCAGGACCGCCGCCTTGATCGGCGCCACCGAGGGGTGGAAGCCCAGGACCACCCGGGTCTCCCCCTCGACCTCCTCCTCGCGGTACGCGTTCACCAGCACCGTCAGCGTCACCCGGTCGGCGCCGGCGGAGGTCTCCACGATGAAGGGGAGGTAGCGCTCGTTCGCGGCCTGGTCGAAGTACTCGAGCTTCTTGCCGGAATACTCCTGGTGCCGGCCCAGGTCGAAGTCGCTCCGGTTGTGGATGCCTTCGATCTCGTTCCAGCCGAAGGGGAACTCGTATTCGATGTCGAACGCCGCCTTGGCGTAGTGCGCCAGCTCCCCGGGGCCGTGCTGGTGCCAGCGCAGCCTCGTCGGGTCGAGCCCGATCGAGTGGTGCCACTGCATCCGCCACTCGCGCCACCGCTCGAACCACTCCTCGTCGGTGCCCGGCTTCACGAAGAACTGCATCTCCATCTGCTCGAACTCGCGGGTCCGGAAAATGAAGTTCCCCGGGGTGATCTCGTTGCGGAACGCCTTCCCGATCTGGGCGATCCCGAACGGGATCCGCTGCCGGGAGCTGTTGAGCACGTTCTGGTAGTTGACGTAGATCCCCTGGGCCGTCTCGGGACGGAGGTAGACCACCGCGGCCTGCTCCTCCACCGGGCCCATGAAGGTCTTGAACATCAGGTTGAACATCCGGGGCTCGGTGAGCTGGCAGGCGGTATGCTCCCCCGGATGCTTGCTCGGTTTCTGGGGACACTGGGCATCCTGCAGCTTGTCCGCCCGGAAGCGCGCCTTGCAGGTCTTGCAATCGACCAGCGGGTCGGTGAACCCGGCGACGTGCCCGCTCGCTTCCCAGACCCGGGGATGCATCAGGATCGCGGCGTCGAGCCCCTCGATGTCGTCGCGGGCGTGGACCATGGCGCGCCACCAGCGATCCTTGACGTTCTTCTTGAGCTCGACCCCGAGCGGCCCGTAGTCCCACACCGAGCCGAGGCCCCCGTAGATCTCGGACGACTGGAAGACGAAGCCGCGGCGCTTGCACAGCGACACCAGCTTCTCCATCAACGTGGTTTCGGCCATAACTCGGGTCGGGTCAGGGGTGGGGAGTGGCAGGGGGCGAAACCTAGGGTAGACCGGGGGTGCGGGCAAGCGAACCGGTCCGTGCCGCGCAGGCGCCACATGTGGCACCCGGACGGCCTCGGGTCAGAAATCACAATATCTTCTACCCCAAAGACTTAATGGGGGTTAGCGGCCGGCGACTGGCCTCCCCCTGCCAAGCTTCTGGACGGCGAGAATTCTGCACCATTGACCGGCGTGTCGGCGGGCTCCAAGATCACCGGTGGTGAGGAAGGCCACATCGTCTCCGGGCAGCCCGCCCCTGCTCGCGCCGTCTCGGGAGGTTCTCCATGCGTGTCCGTGACCGTCGTGGCTTCGCGCTCGAAGCCACCCTGATCCTGCTCGTCCTGATGGCGTCGCTCGCCGCCGCGGCGGTGATGGGAGCCGCCATGGTGCAGCGCAACGCCGGGGTGGACTACCGTGGCACCCGGGTGAACTACGCCGCCGAGGCCGGAGCCGACGCGGTCATGGCCCAGCTCGAGACCGCCATGCTCGACGGCGTCATCACCGACGCCGAGCTGACGGCCCTCGCGCCGCCTACCCTGCCTGGCTTCACGATCACCACCCGGGCGACCCGCGCCAACGCCGCCCCGGTGCCGCGGACGATCTCCAACGGCCCGTATACCGGCCTCATCGGCCTCAACCAGCAGATCGACATCACCGTCTCTGCGGTCGACGCCACCCGGAACCGGAGCGACGACATCGTCTCGGTCAACGCCCAGACGATCCCGCTCTTCCAGTTCGGCGTGTTCTACGAGAAGGACCTCGAGATCCACAACGGCCCGCCGATGACCTTCGCCGGGTGGGTCCACACCAACGGGAACCTCTACCTCTCCTCGGGCAACACCTTCTTCCAGGATATCATCACCACGCCCAGGAACGTCTACTGGCAGCGGAAGGCCTACAACGAGCAGCTCAACGGCGTCTGGATCAACAACGCCGCCGGCACCCCGGTCCGGCTCAATTTCGACAGCCGCACCGACCCGAACCCCGCGAGCTTCACCAACAAGAGCAACACCAATTTCAACGGCCGCCTGATGACGGGGGCGATGGGCGTGACCCCCCTCCGGCTCCCCCTCCCCACCGGCATGGACCCGGTCGAGTTGATCCAGCCGCGCAGCGGCGGCGACCCCGTGTCGGTGCGGACCGTGAAGATGGCGTGGAAGGCCGATTACCACATCGTGGTCGACCTCAACCTCCTCACCACCCCCTGCGCCCCGGGCGCGATGACGGTCCTGCCCGCGCGGGTCACCCCCGACGTCCCGAGCGGCGACTGCGATGCCATCTTCAAGGGCTACCGGAACCGCTTCGTCGACGGCCGGGAAGATGTCGGGGTGGACCTGCTCGAGATCGACATGGGCCGGCTGATGCAGTGGATCGACCTGGCGCCGGGCAACCGGGCGACCAGCATCATGTACATCACGTTCATCAACGGCTCGGCCACCGACCCCAACCGCGACTTCCCCGCGGTCCGGATCCGCAACGGGCGGACCCTCACCCACCCGTTCACCCTGGCCACCAGCGCGCCGCTCTATATCTGGGGCAACTTCAACGATATCGGCTGGCAGCCGGCGTCGTTCCTGGCCGATGCGGTCACGTTCCTGTCGAATGAGTGGACCGACGCCGCCCACACGACGCTCACCTACACGGCGAATACGACCGAGATGTGGGTCTACGCCGCGATCGCCGCGGGCCACTCGGCCACGCCCTGCGACTGGCAGGATACCGCCTGCAACCCAGCGCTCAGTGCGCCGCCGGCGCTCACCAGCAACGGCAGCTATGGCGGCGGCCTCGAGAACTTCCCCCGCTTCCTCGAGAACTGGGGAGGGAGCTCCACCGGCCGGGTCCTCCATTACCGCGGGTCCCTGGTCTCGCTCTTCGAGGCCCAGCAGGCCAAGCTCCATCGCTGGTCCTGGCGGACCTACTACAATCCGCCGCAACGTGACTGGCAGTTCGAGCTCCGCTTCCGCGACCCGAGCAACCTGCCTCCGGGGACCCCGATGGCCGGCAGTGTCACCCAGATCGCCTTCCGGCCGGTATACTAGGGTATGGCTTCCCGCGCCCGCAGGGACGGTGTCACGCTGATCGAGGTGCTGGTGGTGATCGTGCTGATCGGCGTGATCACCGCCATCCTGATGCCCCGGTTCCGTCTCTCGCCCCAGACCCGGGTGCGCCAGGCCGCCGACCAGCTGGTGCGCGATCTGGAGCTCGCCCGCGGGCGCGCGCTCAGCACCCGGAGCTGGGCCCGGGTCCGGTTCGATGCCGGCACCGAGAGCTACACCGGCTACCTCGACTTCAATCGCGATTCGGTCTTCGCGATGTCGGCGGCCGAGCAGGACTCGCTCCGCGGCTTCGGCCAGCGGCGGCTCAGCGACGACGTGGTCTTCGGGCGGGGCACCGCCCCGGACGTGCCGGGCATCCCCGGGAACGCCGTCA
>DASZPT010000135.1:0-18831 GCA_035549935.1 Gemmatimonadales bacterium | reverse complement strand
CTCGCAAGCGACCAACAAGAAACAACAACAAGAAACAACAACAAGAAACAACAACAAGAAACAACAACAAGAAACAACAACAAGAAACAACAACAACAGCTCGCGAGCCGCCCTGGCTTGGCGACCGCACGGACCCCTCTGCGGCCCTCTGCGTCCTCTGCGCCTCTGCGTTGAACTGCCCAGGCCAGCCCCGCCTCGGCCCCCGCGACGCAACAGCCCGAGGTCCTGCTAGATTAGTCCCCGCCTATGACCCTCCTCTCCCTCTCCGGCGTCGCCATCCAGTACGGCGGCGAGCCCCTCCTCACGGACATCACCCTCACCGTGACCCGGGGCGAACGCTGGGGGATCATCGGCCGCAACGGCAGTGGCAAGACCTCCCTCTTCCGCATCATCACCGGTGACCTCGACCCGGCCCGCGGCGCGGTGAGCCGCGCCTCCGGCCTCAAGGTGGCCGTGCTCGACCAGCACCGGGACTTCGCCGGGGCCGGCACCGTCTGGGACGCCGCCTGCAGCGGCTTCGCCGAGCTCCTCCGCCTCGAGCACTCCCTCCAGGAACAGGGCGAGGCGATCGCCGCCCGCGGCGACCGGCTCACCCAGGAGGAACTCAACCGCTACGACCGGGACCTGGAACGCTTCCGGCGCGAGGGGGGCTACGAAATGGAGGCCCGGGTGAGCGCCGTGCTCCACGGCCTCGGCTTCGACCCGGACACCGCGAAGCACCAGCCCCTCGCCACCCTGAGCGGCGGGGAGCGTGGGCGCCTCGGGCTCGCCTGCCAGCTGGTGACCGCCGCCGACCTGCTGCTCCTCGACGAGCCCACCAACCACCTCGACCTCGAGACCACCGCCTGGCTGGTGGACCACCTCAAGGGACTCGACAGCGCGGCACTCATCATCAGCCACGACCGCGCCTTCCTCGACGCGGTCGCCGATCATGTCCTGCACATCGAGGCCGGCACCACCCAGGCCTATACCGGCGGGTACTCCGACTTCGTGACGCAGCGCGAGGAGCGCCGCCTGGCCCAGGGCCGGGCCTGGCAGAAGCAAAGCCGGATGATCGCGAAGGAAGAGGACTACATCGCGCGGAACATCGCCGGGCAGAATACCAAGCAGGCCAAGGGCCGGCGGCGCCGGCTCTCCCGGCTCCCGCGTCTCTCCCCGCCGCCGGGCGATGAATCGGCGATGGCGGTGCGCTTCAAGAGCGGGGGCCGGGGCGGGGACCAGGTCCTCGTCGCCGATCGGCTCACCGTCAGCGTCGGCGACCGGGTGCTCCTCGACCGGTTCAGCGGGGTCATCCGGCGGAACGATGTCGTCGCGCTGGTGGGCCCCAACGGGACCGGGAAGACGACGCTCCTCTCGACCCTCCTCGGCCAGCGCCCGGCGGCCTCGGGCTCCGCCCGGCTCGGCGATACGGTCGACGTGAACGTCTACCGCCAGGACCTGGCCCAGGTCCCCCGGGACAAGACCCTTTTCGACATCATCCACGACCTCCGGCCCGCCTGGACCCGCGGCCAGGTGATGGACCACCTCGGCCGTTTCGATTTCTCGGGGGACGAGACCCTGCGGCGGGCGGGCTCCCTCTCCGGCGGCGAGCTGGCCCGGGTGGCCCTCGCGATGATGACCCTCGAGCACGTCAACTTCCTGGTGTTCGACGAGCCCACCAACCACCTCGATGTCGAATCGATCGAGGCGCTCGAGGACGCGATCGAAGCGTACGAGGGCACGGTGCTGCTGGTGAGCCACGACCGGGCGCTGCTCAATGCCCTGAGCACGCGGGTCTGGCACCTGGAGCACGGGACGATCACCGACTACGACGGCAATTTCGGCGAGTGGGAAGAGGCCCGCGACGCCCGTCGGCGCCAGGCCGAAGCGGCCGCGCGGGAGGCGGAGGCCCAGCGCCGAGCGAAGGAGAAGGCCGCCGAGGCGAAGCGCGCACCCGCGAGGGACGGGAAGGCCCAGGCCTCGGCGCAGCGGACCGCGCGGCGCGCGGCCGACCAGGCGGAGCAGCGGGTCCAGCAGCTGGAGCAGGAGATTGCCAGCCGCACCGCGGCGCTCGCCGCGCCCGATCTCTACGCGACTCCCGACGGCACCGCCCGCGCCAAGGCACTGGCCCGGGAACTCGAGGCGATGAAGACCGACCTGCACGCCGCGTACGCGGCCTGGGAAACCGCCGCCGCCGAAGCCGAGCGGCTGGGAGCCTGAGGGTGAACCCGAGAACCAGGGCCCGGCTCGAGCTGCTCGTCACCGCGAGCCTCTTCTCGACCGGCGGCGCCGCGATCAAGGCGGCCCAGTTCACCAGCTGGCAGGTGGCGGGGCTCCGGTCGGGCATCGCCGCGATCGCCGTCCTGCTCTTTCTCCCCACCTCGCGGCGGATCCTGCGGGGCACGGGCCGGATCACGCTGATGGTGGCGGTGGCCTACGCCGCGACGCTGGTCCTCTTCGTGCTCGCCAACAAGCTCACCACCGCGGCGAACACGATCTTCCTCCAGTCCACCGCGCCACTCTACATCCTGCTCCTGAGCCCGATCCTCCTGCACGAGCACATCCACCGCCGCGATCTCGGCTTCATGGCGGCCATCGGGCTCGGCATGGCGTTCTTCTTCGTGGGACGGCAGAACCACTTCGCCACCGCCCCCGACCCCGTCCGGGGCAACATCCTCGCGATCTGCTCCGGGGTGACCTACGCGGCGATGCTGATGGGGCTCCGCTACATGGGGACCCGGGGCGGCTCGCCGGCGGCCGCGGCCGCGCTGGGGAACATCTTCGCCTTCCTCGCCGCGGCGCCCGCGATGTTCCCACTCGGCAGTCACGGGGCGGGAGACTGGGCGGTGGTGCTCTATCTCGGCATCTTCCAGATCGGGCTCGCCTACGCCCTCCTCACCCGGGCGATTCCGCATGTCCCGGCGCTCGAGGCCTCGCTGCTGCTCTTCCTCGAGCCGGCGCTCAACCCGCTCTGGGCCTGGGTGGTCCACGGCGAGGCGCCGGGGCCGTGGGCCCTGCTGGGCGGCGCCCTCATCATGGGGGCGATGGCGGTGAAGTCGTGGCTCGACAGCCGGCGGGTGGAATCGGTGCCCGCGGCGGGCTAGTCAGCCGTCGACGTCGCGCGCCCCCTCCGCGGTCACGAAGGCCCCGCGCCAGCCACCTGGTCCGCGGGGCCAGACCATGAAGACCCCCGCCCGTTCGTCTCCCGCCATCCCCCGCTGCACCTCCCGGAGTTCGCCACACCAGTGGGTGTTGCAGCGCCACGAGCGCATCTCCCGCGGCAGGAGGCAGCCTGTGGCGCCGTGATAGACGCAGGAATCGGCGTAGGTCGGCGCGCTACCCAGCCGGGCGAGATACGCCGCGCGGACCTCGTCGCGCGAGAGCGAAGGGTGATCCCGCCGGTACTGGACCATCGATGGCAGGTCCTGCCACGCATGCGTGCTCCCGGTCTGGCAGCACGCTCCGCCGCAGCCGATGCATCCCTGGACCGAGACCGCCTCCTGCGCCGGTGTGAGGAGGACTGGCAGTGTCCCCGGCGCGGTGGGCCGGGGCGGCGGCGGGGCATCGGGTGGAATTTCCGACTGCGCCAGGAGCTGGTCGAGGTGGGCCACGAAGGCCCGGCGGCGTTTCTCGGAGAGCGGGGTGAGGGGCCGGGTCTGCGCCGGCATGTGGACGACGGGATACCGCTCCGGATCTGGCACGAGCCGCTTCGCCTTCCCCTGCTCGACCAGTCGCGCCGCTGCCGCGTCACGCTCCCGCGCCTGTTTCGCGGCCCGCTCCTGGTGCGCCGCCTGCTGGCACGGCACCCGATGACAAACGCCCGCCGGCGCTTCAAGGAGCGTCAGCGGGCGTTGGCACAGGCGGCAAGTCGTCACTCGGCACTCGGAACTTGGAACTCGGAACTCGGAACATTCTGTTCCGAAGCCCTCAATCCCCGACGTCCAACCCACTCGGGACGCTCGCCGGGACGAGCCCGCTCAGGTCCTGGGCGCTCGGGTCGGTGAGCGACTGCAGGAACGCCACGATATCCGTGACCTCGGCATCCTGGATCGTGAGCGTATCGGCCACGATGGGGTCGAGCGTCGCGAGGACCTGGTTCCACACGGCCGATCCTTCCTGCACGCTCCCCTGGAGATAGGTGGGCAGCTGGCTCTTGTCGTAGGTCTGGAGCGAGCGGCTCACGTTGACGTAGTGCTTCACCGCGCCGAGCAGCGTGGCGAAGGCGCCATTGTGGAAGTACGGCGCCGTGAGCTGCACGTTGCGCAGTGGCGGCGTCCGGAACTTGAACCGGTCGCTGGGCGAACCGGTGGTCTCCTCGAGTCCGACGTCGAGCCCCTGGCCCTGCAGCGGCCCGCGCGCCGGCCCGAGCTGCGGCACGGCGATGTTGTGGAACTTCTGGTCGGTGAGCAGCGGTCCCAGGTGGCACTTGCCGCAGTTGGCCTTGCCGAAGAACAGGACCGCCCCGCGCTTCTGCTGGTCGGTGAGGGCGGAACGATCACCCGCGAGGTAGTGATCGAACGGGGTGTCGTACCTGGCGAAGGCAGCGGCCTGGAACGCGGCGATCGCGTTGGCGGCGGTCTCGAAGCCCACCGAGTCGACCGACTTGCCGAAGGCGGCCTGGAAGAGCGTGTCGTACCTAGGAATCGCCCGGAGCCGCGCCATCAGGGCATCCCAGACCGCGGGGAATTCCGCGTCGGCGATCTCGCCCAGCTCGTTCCCGGCCTGGCCCGGCTGACCCCGCATCTCGTCGCGGGACTCCACCGGGAACATTGCCTGTGCCGCGAGGACGCTGGCGACGCCGGCGGGCAGGTTGTTGCCGGCCGGGGTATTGAAGCCGCCGCCCCCGATCTTCGCGGCCACCCGCCCGTCCCAGAAGAGTGTCTGCCACTGGTTGGCGCCGCGGTTGAACAGGTCGGGCGCATGCCGCGGAATGAGCGCGCCCGGCACCGGCTGCCGCACCGGGGCGAGCCCGGTCGAGCCCTGGCCGATGGACAGCGGCAGCGAGTCCCCGGTATGGCGGAGCGGGTGGTGGCAGGTGGCGCAGGCGATGTTCTTCCGTCCCGACAGGACCTTGTCGAACATCAGCGCCTGGCCCAGCGTCACCTGCGCCGGGTTCTGCGCCGGCACGGTGAGAGGCGTGACGTTGGCCTTGTTGAGAAGGTCGACCAGCTGCGCATCGACGTCCGGGCCATCCTTCGACTCGGAGGAGCACGCAGCCACCAGCGCCAGCAGGGCTGTCATCCAGCGGCGGACTTTTCGCATGGCGATCGGGGCGTAAGGGGTATCACTATCTTCGATAGATGAACTCGAACGCGCCAGCCCTGCTCGAGACCATGCGGGTCCGGGCTGGGCGGATTCCGCTTCTCGACCTGCACCGGCGCCGCCTCGAGTCGAGTTGCCGGGCGCTCGGCCTTCCGGTTCCGGCGCTCGATCCCGCCTCGGCGGGTCCCGACCGCACCCTGCGCGCCGAGGTGAGCGCGGCGGGGGCCGTGGTCAGTGAACGCCCGCTGGGATCCCTCGAGCCGGTCCACCTCGTCTGGAGCAGCGTGGTGCACGAGCCGTACCGCCACAAGACCACGGCGCGGGGCCAGTTCGACCGAACCTTGGACGAGGCCCGGAAGGCCGGGGCGGATGACGGGATTCTGCTCACCCGCGACGGCTTCGTCGCCGAGTCCGCCATATGGACGCTCTTCTGGTGGGAGGGTTCTCAGCTGGCGGCGCCCTCCCTGGACCTGGGCATCCTCCCGGCGGTCTCCCGGGCGCGTCTCGCGGCGGTACTGGGCCCGATCATGGAACGGCGGGTCGGGCCCGAGGGGCTCAAGGGGCGGTCGCTGGTGGTCGCAAACGCGGTCCGGGGCCCGGTTCCGGTGGCGAGTCTGGGGGGCCAACCCGTGCCGCCACACCCGGATACGCCCCGGCTGGCCCGGGCCTTCTGGCCTTGACCGGGTGCGGGCCGGTCGATAGTTTCTCCGGGCTTGTGGGTCCCGGAAAACCGCCGTGGTGGTTGTAGCTCAATCGGTTAGAGCGCCGGACTGTGGCTCCGGAGGTTGCGGGTTCGATCCCCGTCAGCCACCCTTGGTCAACGTAGGTCCGTAGCTCAATTGGTAGAGCACCGGTCTCCAAAACCGGGGGTTGGGGGTTCGATTCCCTCCGGGCCTGTGAGGTGTCGCGCCGCTATCGTCTAGAGGCCTAGGACACAGCCCTCTCAAGGCTGGAACACGGGTTCGAATCCCGTTAGCGGTATGGCAGTAGATGGGCCCCAACGGCCCCATCGTCTATCGGTCAGGACGCGACCCTTTCAAGGTCGAAAGACGGGTTCGATTCCCGTTGGGGCTATGAGAACCCGCGGCGCGCAGAGCGAGGCGCGCCGTTCGCATGTAGAAAGCGCCGCTAGCTCAATTGGCAGAGCAAGTGACTCTTAATCACTAGGTTGTAGGTTCGATTCCTACGCGGCGCATTGCAGTGTGGCCTCCGAAATCCTCAACACCCTGCTGATTCTCGGGGCCGCCCAGGGCCTCTTTCTCGCCGTTCTCCTCGCCACCAAGCACACCAACTCCACCGCCAACCGCCTCCTCGCGGTGGCGATGCTCTCGTTCTCCCTCTACATCCTCGCCGGGGTGTACTACGCCCGCGAGTACTACCTCGCGGTGCCGGCCTTCATCGGCGCGTCGGTCCCGCTTCCCTTCGCCTTCGGGCCGATCCACTATCTCTACGCCCGCACCGTGAGCGCCGGGGGACACGGCTTCCGCAAGATCTGGCTGCTGCACTTCGTGCCCTTCGCGCTCGTCGTCCTGTACCTGACGCCGTTCTATCTCTCGCCCGGGAGTGCCAAGCTCGCCTACCTGCAGGCCCTCGAACGCAACGGGCCCCCGGCGGACCTCAACCTCATCCAGCAGCTCCTGTATCCCCACGGGATCTGCTACGTCCTCCTCACCATCTCCCTCCTCCGGCGGCACCATCGGCGGCTCGAGGACAACTTCTCCTCCATCGAGCACATCAACCTGCGCTGGCTCCGGAACTTCACGATCGGGGTCGCGGTGGTGTGGGCCCTCGCCACGGCGCTTCACCTCCTGGAACTCGCGGGGATCGTCCTCGGGCCGATAGAGTCCCGCCTGACCCCGGTCGGCGTGGCGATCCTGGTCTACGCCGCCGGGTATCTCGGGCTCCGGCAGCCCGAGATCTTTCACGGGCATTCGAGCCGGCGGACCCCGGTGGTCCCGGGTCCCGGTGAGACGCTCGGCGCGGCGATGCCGGGGCACGGCGATGCGGCGGAGGTGTCCCCCACGACGCCGCTCGACGCGGGGGACGACGGGGCCTACCAGAAGTCGGGCCTGACCGAGTCAGAGGCGGCGTCGCTGATGGACCGGCTGCAGCGGGTGATGGCGGAGAAGCGGCCCTACCTCGACAGCCAGCTCACGCTCCAGGACCTGGCGGAAGAGCTCGCCATCTCTCCGCACAACCTCTCCGAGGTCATCAATACCCAGGCGGGGAAGAACTTCTACGACTTCGTGAACGGCTACCGCGTGGAGGAGGCCAAGCGCCGGCTCCGCGACCCCCGCCACGCCAACCTCACCATCCTCGCGGTGGCCACCGATTCCGGGTTCAACTCCAAGGCCACCTTCAACGCCTTCTTCAAGCGCTCCACCGGCCAGACCCCCTCGCAGTACCGCGCCGGCCCGGCCACCCCCGCCTGACTCCGAAGTCCACCCGAAATCCAGGGGGTCCAGGTCGCTCCCCATGGGTTCGGACGCGGCCGAATCCACCATCCTGACCAGCCCCTTCGGCTCGGACGACAGATCGCCGGCGTCCTGACAGACTGGTCGCGCAGGCAGTTCCGTTCACCCATGTGCGACACCGTCAGGAGCCAGGACCATGCGTTTCGCGATCGCCGCCGTGCTTCTATCCCCCTTCACCGCCGCCGCCCTCGCGGCACAGCAGCCCGCCCGCCCTCCCGTGTGGGACGTCACCCTCGGCGCCGGCGCCGTGGTGACGCCGAGCTACGCCGGCGCCGACGAGTACCAGGCCTTCCCCTTCCCGCTCACCCAGGTGACCTGGCGGAACCGGGTCTATCTCGGCCAGAGTAACACCGGCGGTGGCGCGGGGCTCGGAGCCTATGCCATCCGGACGGCGCGGCTTGGACTCGCGGTGGAGCTGGGGTTCCTGCAGAACCGTCCCGCATCGCGAGCCGACGCGCTGGCCGGGATGCAGGACCGCGACTTCGTGGCCACCGCCGGCGCCAGTCTCTCCTATCTCATCGGGCCGGTGCAGGCGTCGTTGAGCGCGAGCCAGGGGCTCAACGACGGCGCGGGTCTCCTCGGCTCGGCGCGGCTCGGTGTGAGCCAGGCGCTCGGGCGGCGGGTGATCGCGTCGGTAGGGGCGGGGGCCACCTTCGCGAACGCGCGCCAGATGCGCTGGGACTTCGGCGTCACCGCGTCGGAGGCGGCGCGGCGGCGGGATCTCATCGCCGCGGGCGACCGTCGCCTCGAGACCGGTGACGACCGCGCGTATCGGCCGGACGCGGGTCTCCGGCAGGTGGGGGCGTCGCTGTCGCTCACCTGGCTGGTGACGTCGCACTGGGCGGTGGTGGGCTTCGGGGGCGTGGACCGGCTGAGCGACGAGGCCGCGGCGAGCCCGCTGGTGCGGCGGCGCGCGCAGGTCTCGGGTGGGGCGGGCCTGGGCTACCGCTTCTAGGAGCGGCGCATGCGCCCCACCTGGCTCATCGTGACGATCCTCGCGCTCTACGTCGCGGGGGTCGCGGTCCTGGGAATCGCGGCGCCCGGCACCCGCAATCCCTACATGGCGCAGGTCTTCGCGCACTCGCCGGTCGCGGCGATCCTCCATCTCGGCGGCGGCACGATCGCGCTGGTGGCGGGGGCATTCCAGGTCAACCGCCGGTTCCGTGAGCGGAGCTGGCGGCTGCATCGCCGGCTGGGGATGCTCTATGTGCTCGGTGTCGTCATGTCGGGGAACGCCGCGCTCGAACTCTCGGTGACCTCCCGCGCCGACCTGGTGGCGCGGTCAGGACTCGCGACGCTGGCGCTCGTGTGGCTCGGCACCACGCTGCTCGCCCTGGCCGCCATCTGGCGGAGGGATATCCCCGCGCACCACCGGTGGATGTACCGGAGCTACGCCCTCAGCCTGTCGGCGGTGACCCTCCGGATCTACATGCCGGCGTCGGTGGTGCTCGGGATTCCGTTCGATGAGGCCTACCGGGCGGTGACGTGGCTCTGCTGGGTGACGAACCTGGTCATCGTGGAAGCCTGGTTCATCCCGCGGCTCCGGCCGCGGGTATCGGGCGGGTGACCTCCCGGTGTCAAATGATTGGGCGGTGGCACCATGAACGAAATCCGACCGCCGGCCTCTGTTACATGTCAAGGACTCGACGGCCGGGCAGGGTTCCGTACCTTCATTCTGCGCTCACGCTCGTTTGGGGGGCGTTGCGGTACCATGCGGAGGCTCAATTTCACGAGGAACCCATGCGTCGAGAGGTCTGCCTGAAGGTCGAGTTCGCCCATCTCTATCCGGCGCTGACCCCCGGGCATTGGTACACGGCCGCCGCGGTGGATGGACTGGTGCGCGGCACCAGGATCGTCACCGAGGGGGAGCACGTGGAGTTCGTCGACCGGATCCTGGTCGAGGAGCACTTCGAGTTCCGTGGCGGCGGGCCGCGGCGGGGCGTGTGGATGGGGCAGCGGACCCGGCACCACGACCGGCATGGGGCCCTCGCGGGCGCTCACTGAGCGCGGGCCGGCTCCACCTGATTTTCCGATGTCGTTCGAGGCCGCCTCGTCAGTCCGAGGCGGCCTCGGCTGTTAGCGGGACCGCGCCTCAGGGCCGGGCATGCGGGGTCTCCACCTCTCATTCCCGTCCCTCGCGATTCATGGTATCGTGCTCCCGTGCCCGTCTTCGAGGTGGTGATCGCCCTGCTCCTCGGCGGAGCCGCGCTGGCCGCGGTGGCCCGCCGGATCGGCGCGCCCTACCCGGCGCTCGTGGCCCTCGCCGGCGCCGCGCTCGCCCTCGTCCCCGGCGTCCCGGCGCTCACCCTCGACCCCGAGCTGGCCCTCACGCTCTTCGTCGCCCCGGTCCTGCTCGACGCGGCGTTCGATGCCTCGCCCCGCGACCTCCGCGCCAACTGGCGCCCGGTCGCGAGCCTCGCCCTCGGCGCGGTGGCGCTGACCGTCGTCGTGGTCGCCATCGTCGCCCGTGTGCTCGTGCCCGATCTCCCCTGGGGCGCCGCCATCGCCCTCGGCGCGATCGTGGCGCCGCCCGATGCCGCCGCGGCCACCGCCGTCCTCAAGCAGCTCCGCCCGCCCCACCGCCTCCTCGTCATCCTCGAGGGCGAGAGCCTCTTCAACGACGCGAGCGCGCTGCTCATCTTCCGCCTCGCCGTCGCCGCGACCCTCACCGGAACCCTCTCCGGCTGGAGCGTCGTCCCCACCCTCCTCGGCGTGACGGTCGGGAGCGCCGTCCTGGCGCTGGTGATGGTGCGCGTCATCCTCTGGGTGAGTGCGCGGATCGAGGACGTCTCCACCTCCGTCGTGTTCCAGTTCTGCGGCGCCTTCGGCCTCTGGATGCTGGCCGAGCGGCTCCGCCTCTCCGGCATCATCACGACGGTGGTCTTCGCGATGGCCGCCTCGCGCCGGGCGCCGGAGATCCAGCCCGCCCGCATCCGGATCCCGGCCTGGGCGGTCTGGGAGGTCGCGGTCTTCGTGCTGAACGTCCTGGCGTTCATCATCGTCGGGTTCCAGCTCAAGTCGATCGCCGCACGGGTCACCGGTGAGATGCGCCTCCAGTACGTCGTCGTCGCCGTCGCCGTGTGTGCCGCCGCGATGGCCGCGCGCATCGCCTGGGTGATGGCCGCGGCGGCCTGGAGCCGCTGGCGCTGCCGGCCGTCCGCGACCGGCGCGACCGGAAAGAAGGACGTCGTGGCGCTGAGCGCGCGTGCCGCCGCCGTCGTCGGCTGGTGCGGCATGCGTGGCATCGTCACCCTGGCCGCCGCCCTGGCGCTCCCGGTCGGTGGAGAAGGGGGAGCGGCGTTTCCCTATCGCGACCTGATCCTGGTGACCGCCTTCGGTGTCGTCCTCGGCACGCTCGTGCTGCAGGGGCTCACCCTGCGCCCGCTGCTCATCTACCTGCGGCTCGAGGACGATGGCGCGGTGGAGGGTGAGGTCCGCCTGGCCCGGCGCGAGACCCTCCGCGCCGCGCTGGCGGCCCTCGCGTCGGCGGGCGACGCGGATGCTGCCGCCCTCGTGCGGCATCGTTACGAACTCCAGCTCAGGCGGGCGGAGAGCGATGGCGCGGGCGGTGCCGAAGCGACGCCGGCCGCGCCCGCCGCCGGCGGGGAGCCGGACCCCGACCCCGATGCGGCCGTGGTCCGCGCCGCGACCGATGCCCAGCGCCGCCGGCTGCTCGCGCTTCGGACCGACGGCACGATCGGCGACGCGGCGTTCCAGCGGATCCAGGAGGAACTCGACTGGGCGGAGCTCGACTGGGCCCAGCTGCTGCAGGCGGGTGCGCGATAGCGACGCGCCGGATGCTCAGGAGACGGAGGTGGGGATGAAGACACGGCGACTCGGCGACAGCGGTCTCGAGGTCTCGGCCCTCGGCCTGGGCTGCATGGGGATGAGCCACGGCTACGGCCCCGCCGGCGACCGGCAGGAGATGATCCGCCTCATCCGCGCGGCGGTCGATCGCGGGGTGACCTTCTTCGACACCGCCCAGGTCTACGGCCCCTGGATCAACGAGGAACTGGTGGGCGAGGCGCTGGCCCCGGTGCGCGACCGGGTCATCATCGCTACCAAGTTCGGGTTCCGCTACGACGAGGCGGGAAGGCAGATCGCCGGACTCGACAGCCGACCCGACGAGATTCGCCGGCGCACCGACGAATCGCTCCGACGGTTGCGGATCGAGACGATCGACCTCTACTACCAGCACCGGGTCGATCCCGAGGTCCCGATCGAGGAGGTCGCGGGGGCGGTGCGGGACCTGATCCGCGAGGGGAAGGTGCGGTACTTCGGCCTCTCCGAGGCCGGGGTGAAGACCATCCGCCGGGCCCACGCGGTGCAGCCGGTGGCCGCGCTCCAGAGCGAGTACTCCCTCTGGTGGCGCGAGCCCGACGCGGAAATCCTCCCGGCGCTCGAGGAACTCGGCATCGGGTTCGTCCCCTTCAGCCCCCTCGGACGCGGTTTCCTCACCGGCACCCTCGCGAACGCCACCTTCGACCCCGCCGACTTCCGGAATACCGTGCCGCGCTTCTCGGCGGAGAACCGGAAGGCGAATCAGCCGCTGGTCGACCTGCTCGCCTCCATCGCCCAGCGGAAGCGGGCGACGCCCGCCCAGATCGCGCTCGCCTGGATCCTCTCGCGGAAGCCGTGGATCGTGCCGATCCCGGGCACCACCAGGCTGTCCCGGCTCGAGGAGAATCTCGGCGCCATCGACCTCGAGCTCGCCCCCGCGGATCTCGCGACGATCGAGGCCGCGGCCTCCGCATTCACCGTGCACGGCGCGCGGTACTCCGACAGCGCCCAACGGATGGTCGACCGATGAGGTGATGTGGCGGGGCCGGCCGGAGGCCGTGCGGCAGGAGGATGTGCCGGTGCGCTCTCCCGCCACTCCCGTCGGTTGGCGCCCGGGTGTCGGTCCGTCGCGACCTTGGAGCTCCCTCTTTCCGTGGAGACTCCCATGAATCGACTCCTGCTGGTCCTGCTGCCGCTCACCCTCCTCCCGCCGGCGGTCGCGCCGGTCCGGTTGCCGGTCCTCGCCTACTGGAAGGAAAGCGGCTGGATCGGCACCTGCCCCGGGATGGGGTGCATGGGCAATCGCGCCCTCTGCTCGATCTATTCGATGCCGAACCCCGAGGGTCAACTGGTCAAGCACTACTGCTACCTGAATCCCTGATTCCGCCACCCGGACGGCGGGAGTAGATTGCTCTCCCCGATGGCGCTCTCCCGCCGGCTGGGTTCCCTCGACGCGTTCCGCGGCCTCACCGTTGCCGCGATGCTGCTGGTCAACAACCCCGGCAGCTGGAGTCACGTCTACGCCCCCCTCGAACACGCCGAGTGGAACGGGTGGACGCCCACCGACCTGATCTTCCCCTTCTTCCTGTTCAGTGTGGGCGTCTCGCTCAGCCTCTCCCTCGCGCGCCGGCGCGAGGCGGGCGCGGAGCGACGGGGGCTCCTCGGCAAGATCGTCGCGCGCGGGCTGGTCATCATCATCGTCGGTCTCCTGCTCAACGGCTTCCCCCGGTATGACCTCGCCACCATGCGGTTCCCCGGGGTCCTGCAGCGGATCGGTCTCGTGTACTTGGTCGCGGCGCCGCTGTGGGTACTCTGTTCCCGTCGCGCCGTCGCGGTGGTCACGCTGGGCTGCCTCCTCGGTTACTGGGCGCTCATGACGCTCGTGCCGGTCCCGGGCCATGGGGCAGGGCACCTGGAGCCGGTCGGCAACCTGGCGCAGCATATCGATGCGTGGCTTCTGGCGGGACACACCTGGAAGCCGGAGTGGGATCCGGAAGGCCTCCTCAGCACCCTTCCCGCGATCGCGACCTGCCTGCTCGGCGCCTTCGCGGGCGAGTGGATCCGGCAGCAGGAGCCCGCCGCCCGCGTGCCGGTCCGGCTCGCCGCGGTCGGCGGGCTTCTCGTGACCACCGGCCTCATCTGGGACCGCTGGTTCCCCATCAACAAGAGCCTCTGGACCAGCAGCTACGTCGTCTTCACCGCCGGCGCCGCGCTGCTCGGCCTGGCCTGCTGCTACTTCCTGGTCGAGGTGAAGGGGTGGAGCCGGTGGGCGGTGCCGGCGTACGTCTTCGGCACCAATCCGTTGCTCGCCTTCGTCGGCTCCGGGCTCATGGCCCGGGTGCTGATCCGGACGACGGTGGCGGGAGCCGAGGGCGCGATCCCGGTGCAGCAGTGGCTCTATCGCGAGCTCTTCGCGCGATGGGCGGGCGCGCTCAACGGGTCGCTGGCCTACGCCGTCGCGTTCGTGGTGCTCTGGCTGGCGATCCTGTGGCCGCTCTACGCGAAGGGATGGAAGGTGCGGGCCTGATACGCGAGAGTCGGGAGCAAGGAGACTGGGGCCAGGAGAGGCGTTAGCGAGTACGCCTCTCTCTGATCGTCCAGCCGCTTACTCCCGACCCGTCTTCCCGCGACGCGCGCTGCGTTACCCCTGGTGCGACCCCCAGGCTTCCCAGGTCAGGCCGCACCGGGTCTGGAAGTACTCCGGCGGGTGCCCCTCGCGGTCGAGAAGAGCGTGCAGCATCTCGTGCCGCACCACCAGCTCGTTGTCCGCGTAGTTGCCCGCGATGATGATCCGGACACCGGCGCTCGAGTGGGTCCAGAGCCCGACCTTCTCCCCCGCATCGGTCGCGAAGGTCTGCGCGTCGGGGACCACATACCACTGCACCCGGGTGAAGTTCCCCACCCGCCCCGAACACGCCTCGGTCCGCGACCACCATTCACGGTAGGCCTCGGGCGGCACGATCTCCTGCGCGGTTGGAGGAAGCGGATCGGCGGGACCAAGCGCCTCGCACGCCGCCAGGGTTCCCAGCAGGGCGAGACAGTACATCGGCATCGGAATCTTCGGCATGAGCTGCATTCCGTTTCCCATGCCCTTGAACACATCAGCGTGATGCCGGGGGCATCCCGCTCCGCAGTGCTACCACCTTCGGCACCGAGCTATCTCGCGCGCTTCCAACCGGCGCTGGAGACCTCTAGTTTTGCGGCCCCGGATCGCTCCGGGTGTGCTCTTGTCGGGCGGTTCAGTAGTACGCCAACCCAGGTGAACGGTTGTCGGACACCCCCGAAGATTGCGAGAAGGGTGCCATTTGTTAAGTGTCTGTTTTACAATGCGTTAGCGATCAGTGGCCCGCCCCGAATCGCAGCGACGCCACGGGAAAGCCGATGGTCCCGCGCCACACCTCGATCTGGTAACACCGCCGACATTTTCCCGTGACAACTCCGGAGAATCCTCTAAGGATGGCCCGCTTCCGCCCTCCGCTCGTCGCCGTGCTGGCCCTGCTCCTCCTCGCGGTCGCCCCGCCGCCGGCGGCGCCTGCCCTCCCGCGCCTCGTCCTGGTGCTGACCCTGGACCAGCTGCGGCCCGACTACCTCCCGCGCTTCGAGTCGCAGTGGACCGGGGGGTTCCGGCGCCTGCTCGATCAGGGCGCGGTCTTTCTGGAGGGCCGTCAGGATCACGCGCTCACCGAGACCGCGCCGGGACACGCGACCATTCTCTCCGGCCGTCACCCGGTTCACACCGGGATCGCCTACAATGACGCGGGTGTGCCCGATTCGACGGTGCAGCTGGTCGGGGTCGCGGGGATGGGGGCGTCGCCGCGCCGCTTCCGCGGGACGACGCTGGTGGACTGGCTGCGGAGCGCCGACACCGCCGTCCGGTTCCTCTCGGTGTCGCGGAAGGATCGCGGCGCGATTCTCCCCATCGGCCGGTCACGCGGGCCGGTGTTCTGGTACAGCGGCGGCCGGTTCACGACCAGTACCTGGTACAGCGACACCCTTCCCGCCTGGGTCACGGCGTGGGACGCCCGGGGTGGCGCGCCGCGCCTCGCCGGCAGCCGCTGGCAGCTCCTGCTCCCCGATTCCGCCTACGCCGAGCCGGATGATCAGCCCTGGGAGGACGGGGGACGCGAGACCACCTTCCCGCACGATCTCCCGCGCGATACCGCCAGGGCGGTGGAGGCGCTGGCGGACCGGCCCTGGATCGATTCGCTCACCTTCGACTTCGCCCTCACCGGCGCGCGGGCACTGGGCCTCGGCCAGCGGGGCCGGCCGGATCTCCTCGCGGTGTCGCTCTCGGGGCTCGACTACATCGGGCACGACTGGGGACCCGACTCGCGGGAGGTGCACGACCACCTGCTCCGTGTCGACCGCTGGCTCGGCACCTTTCTCGACTCGCTCGAGACCCTGGTGGGGAAGGGGCAGCTCCTCGTGGTGGTGACGGCGGATCACGGCGTCACCTCGTTTCCGGAGCGGGCGGCGGCGCTGGGACAACCCGGAGGGCGGATCCCGCTCTCGCGGCTGGTGCGGAGCGTGAATCCGGCGGTGGGTGGCGCGCTCCGCACCAGCTCGGGGCTGGTGCTGGTCGATACGATGCGGC
Organism: Gemmatimonadales bacterium; assembly: GCA_035549935.1. Taxonomy (GTDB): domain Bacteria; phylum Gemmatimonadota; class Gemmatimonadetes; order Gemmatimonadales; family GWC2-71-9; genus JADJOM01. The sequence continues at coordinate 2,742 of DASZPT010000135.1, read as the reverse complement.
TCAAGGCGGTTCGCGTGAATCGGGAATCACTCGCGACCGCGCTCGCCGCGCAGGTGCAGAAGCTCCCGGGCGTCGTCGACGCGTGGACCCCGGGCACCCTGGGTGCGCCGCTGCCGAGCAACATCGGGGCGGCGCGCTGGCGCCGGAGCCTCCCGCGGGATCTCCCCTGGCTCGTCTGCGCGGTCCCGAGGCCGGGTTACATTTGGTCCGACGGGCCCGGCTCCACGACCCACGGTACCAGCAATCCCGACGACGTCAACGTCCCGATCGTCTTCATGGGCCCCGGCATCCGGGCGGGACGCCACGCGGACACGGTGAGCACGGTGGACATCGCGCCGACTCTGGCGAAGCTGCTCGGCGTGAAGGTGGGCGAGAAGGTGGATGGGAGGGTGATCAAGGGGGCCCTCAGGTAGGCGGGTTCCGGGTTCCGCGTTCCGCGTTCCACGTTGGCTGCCCACGCTGTGGCTGGATGAGTTGCTCCAGATAGCGGATGAGACCCCAGAGCATTTGGGATACCGCCTCGCATTGCTGTTGGAGCATGTCGACTGAACTGGGCGCCAGGTAACCTCGGTCCAGGCAGAGATACAGCTGGCTACGCAGCTCCGCCGCCGATCCCTTGGCGACGAGCAGAAAGTATCGGAACGATGCGGGTGATCGCCGATCGAACCCTTCCGAGATGTTGGAGGGAATCGAGATTGCCGACCGTCGCATCTGGTCGACGAGGCCGTAGTTCCGCTTCGAGGCGATGACCTCACATGCTTCATCGATGTGTGCGCACAGGAGTCGAGCCTCCTGCCACACCCTGAGTTCCTCGAATCTGCGGACTGCTGCCATACAGCATTATCACATTGCCGACCGCCCAGGCGAGGCCCAATTGCACGAAGGATCCCCGCAGGAAAACGCGGAACGCGGAACGGGGAACGCGGAACGGGAAGTCGCGGAACGGGAAGTCGCGGAACAGGAAGTCGAGGAACGCTTCGACACCACCCACTTCCCCCCGCTCCCCTGCTTCCCCTGCCCCCACGCCTCCAACTGCTGCTCCTGGGGCGTGACGCTGAGCGACGAGGAGGCCCAGGCCCTCGGCGAGCGGTACGGCCACCACCTGATGTACAAGTCCCGCTGGGGCGAATGGCGGACCCGGGTGAAGCAGGGGAAGTGCGTCTTCCTGGTCGACAACGCCTGCTCGATCCATGCCGATCCGCATTACCCGGCGGTCTGCCGCGGCTTCCCGTTTGTCGACGCGGAAACCGGCGGTCCCTACCGCTACGACCAGACGATCTGCCCCGAGTTTGTCCAGCGGGACGATCTGAAGGAGATCCGCCGGCGCGTCGCCGCCGGCCCGGTGTCAACGGACCGGCCCCGATCGACGTAAGTATTCCGAGCTCCCGCCCGCCGCACCCGCCGCGCCTTTCGGAGGATGGATGCATCGCCCAACCGTGTTTGCCACCCGCCTGCTCACCGTCACCCTGCTCGCCGGTGCCATGCCCCTGTCGGCCCAGACGACCGATCCGAACCTCGCCCACGCCAGGCGGCTCCTGGCCCAGACCATCCTGATCGACGGGCACAACGACCTGCCGTGGGAGATCCGCACGGCCAAGGACGCGCCGATGGACGTGGCCGCCTACGACCTGCGGACCACCACCAAGGGCATGACCGACTTTGCCCGGCTCGCCGCGGGCGAGGTCGGCGGCCAGTTCTGGTCCATCTACATCCCCGGGGAGATCAAGGACAGCGGCTTCGCGCGGGTCCAGCTGGAGCAGTTCGACATCGCCCGCCGGATGGTGGAACGCTACCCCGACCGGTTGACCCTCGCACTCACCGCCGACGATATCGTGAAGGCGAAGAAGCAGAAGAAGATCGCCTCGCTGCTCGGCATGGAGGGGGGCCACGCGATCGAGAATTCCCTCGGCGCGCTCCGGGCCTACTACGACCTCGGTGCCCGCTACATGACCCTCACCCACAACGTCACCCTCGACTGGGCCGACGCCGCCCTGGGGGAGCCGACGCACGGAGGGCTCACCCCCTTCGGCAAGGAAGTGGTCCGGGAGATGAACCGGCTCGGGATGCTGGTCGACCTCTCCCACGTGGCCCCGTCGGTCATGAGCGACGCCCTCGACGTCGCCCAGGCGCCGGTGATCTTCTCGCACTCCTCGGCCCGCGCGATCGTCGATCATCCCCGCAACGTCCCCGACTCGATCCTCGCCCGCCTGCCGAAGAATGGCGGCGTGGTGATGGTGACCTTCGTCCCGGGGTTCATCTCGAACGCGGTGCGGGACTACGAGGGCGCCGCCGACAGCGTGCGCCAGGCCCTGAGCAAGGCGCCCGGCGACTCGGCCGAGCGGCGGGCGCAGTATCGGGCGTGGCGGTCGGCCCATCCCGCGCCCAAGGCCACTATCGCCGATGTGGCCGACCACATCGACCACATCCGCAAGGTGGCCGGGGTCGATCACGTCGGGATCGGAAGTGACTTCGATGGGATCGAGGCGGGACCGGAAGGACTGGAGGATGTCTCCAAGTTCCCGGCGCTCTTCGCCGAGCTGATCCGCCGCGGCTGGACCGATGCGGACCTCAAGAAGCTCGCGGGTGAGAACGTGCTCCGTGCGCTGCGGCAGGCGGAGGTCGTCGCGGCCCGCCTCCAGAAGGAGCGCCAACCCTCGACGGCGACGATCGCGAAGCTCGACGCGCCGGGGGCTGGGGTTCCCTGAAGCGATAGGGGGAAGGTGGCCTGGGGCCTGGGGCCTG
>DASZPT010000134.1:0-5735 GCA_035549935.1 Gemmatimonadales bacterium | reverse complement strand
CTTCGCCACGGCGTCGACCAGGTCCGGCGCGCCCCGCATGCCTTCCGCGATGAGCCGGAGCGGGCTGAACTGGTGGAGGAAGAGGGTCCGGATGTGACGCTTGGAGACTTCCGCCACATCGAAGCCCGGCAGCAGCACGTGCCCGACCCCCTCGAACGTCACCAGCGCCTTGACCATCAGCACCAGTTCCACCGGGAAGTACATCCGGTACTGGGCCCCGCGGGAGAGCGAGTCGAGGATCAGCTGTCCCAGCGAGTACTCCTCGAAGCTCGACGCCCGCTTCCACCGGCTCGAGATCTCGGCGCATTCGCGCTTGAACCCTGCCTGGTTGGCGCCCGGTCCCGGCGTCGCGATGGCGGTCAGGTAGCGTGACGCGTTCTCCGCGTCTCCCATCACCAGCGCGAAGAAATAGTAGAGCAGCGCCCGCTTGAGGTCCTCGTCCAGCCGCCCCACCATGCCGAGGTCGATGAAGCCGACCCGGGGACCGGGGAGGATGATGAGGTTGCCGGGATGCAGGTCGGCGTGGAAGAAGCCGTCCTTGTAGAGCATCCGGATGATCGACTCGGCGCCGAGATCGGTCAGGTGGCGCCGCTCGTCCTCGGGCAGCTCCTGCGCCTCCTCCGAGTCGGGGGCGATCCCGTCGAAGAACTCCATGCAGAGGACGCTGCGACCGCTGTAGTCGCGGTAGATCGCCGGGAAGGCGACGTCCGGCATGTCCGCGAAGTTGGCGGCGAAGGTCTCGGCGTTGTCCGCCTCGCGGCGGAGGTCCACTTCGCGCAGGGTGTAGTCACAGAACTCGTTGACCAGCTGCCTGGGCTGGAAGCGCGGGATCAGGATCTGCAGGATGCTCCCGAGGGTGCGGAGCAGCCGCGCGTCGCGCTCCAGGGTCTCCCGGATCCCGGGCTTCACCACCTTGAGGATGACGGGATCGCCGTCGCGGGTGGTGGCGCGGTGGGTCTGCCCGATCGAGGCCGAGCCGAGCGGCACCGGGTCGATCTGGAGGAACATCTCCTCCACCGGCCGCTTGAGGTCCTGCTCGATGATCTCGACCAGCACCGGCAGGGGCACCACCGGCAACCGGTTGAGGAGGTGCTTGAGCTCGCCGGTGATGGTCTTCGGGAGGAGGTCTTCCCGGAGGCTCAGGATCTGGCCGAGCTTGATGTAGGTCGGGCCCAGTCGCTCGAGGCGCCGGCGGAGCTGGACCGGGAACGGTTCCCGGCGGAGGTCGCCCGCGACGAACGGCGTCGTCAGGAAGGCGAGGAGCCGGAGGACGAGGAACCGGAGCCCCCGGCCGGTGCCCTCCTCCCGCTGGTGGCGGACGCTCGCCGCCAGCCCGCCGAAGAGGAGACCCAGGAAGTGACGCCAGGTGGTGAGGAGCCGGCTGACCAGTCCCTGCGGCCGCCAGCGCTGCATCACCTCGTAGCCCTGGGCCCGGAGGGCCTCGGCCTGGCCCGCCTCCTGTTCAGCGATTGCGCCCATACTGCTCGTGTGACGAGACCCATTCCAGCGACGAGATCGCCGCCGCGAGGGAAATCTCGCCGGCCAGGACCACCCCTGCCACGATCTCGGCGAACTTGTTCACCTTCCCTTTGCCCACGCAGCCCAGGATCGAGAGGCACTCGCGCTGGGTCGGGAGCCCGGTGCCGCCGCCGTGGGTGGCGACGATGAGCGACGGGATGGTGATGGAGAGATAGAGGTCCTTCTCGGGGGTGAGCTCGGTATAGACGATGCCGGCCGACCCTTCCGCCACGTTGGCCACGTCCTGGCCGGTGGCGATGAACATCGCCGTGATCGCGTTGGGGGAGTGGAGGCCGTTGTTGTTGGCGCCGGAGAGGATCGAGCCGACGTTGGCCACGCCCCAGTGGTAGTGCAGGCTCTCCGGCTCGACCCGCATCACGTCGAGCAGCACCTCGCGCTTGATGACGCACTCCGCGGTCACCCGCTTGCCCCGGGTCCGCATCAGGTTCACCTGCGAGGCCTTCTTGTCGGTGGCGAGATTGCTCTCGAGGTAGAACCGCCGGATCGTCTTGTTGTTCTCGAGGATCCAGCTGCAGCCGGCGAAGGTCGCGCGACCCACCATGTTCTGGCCCGCGGCGTCGCCGGTGGAGAAGTTGAAGCGGAGGTAGGCGAACTTGCTGGCGAGGTAGGTCTCGATGTACTGCAGGCGCCCCACGCTGGTGGTGGCCTCCGCCTCCCGCCGGATGTCCTCCATCCGGGAATCGACCCAGTCCCGGAAGGCACGGGCCTCGCGCGCGGTGTCGAAGACGAACACCGGCGCCCGCTGCATGTGATCGCCCTGGACCGTGGTGATCACCCCGCCGGAGAGGTTGAGCACCTTCATGCCTCGGTTGTAGGAAGCGACCAGCGTTCCCTCGCTGGTCGCGAGCGGGATCACGAACTCCCCCTGGGCGTATTCGCCATTCACGTGGAGCGGTCCCGCGAAGCCAAGCGGTACCTGCGCCACGCCGGTGAAGTTCTCGATGTTCCCCTTCACCACGTTCGGGTCGAAGCTGTAGCTCCTGATGTGCTGCAGTTTCGTGCCGCTCACCTCCTCGATGAACTTCTGCCGCTCCGCGATGATCCCGGGGGCGTAGTTGTCGTCCTTGGAGTAGGGGACGGAGCGGGGCCGGGCGGTGGGCTCGCTCACATGGTCCTTCACCTTGACCGCGAGGCTGCCGACGCCCTTCACCTCGATCGCGATCTCGATCTCGTGGGTCCCGTCGGTGACCCGGTGCCCCGGGGCCCGCAGGTGCGCCACCTGCCGGAGGGGAAACTCCCGGGGCTGTTCCGGCGAGACGGAGGTGGCCTTCCGCCACGTCCCGTCGCCCAGGTCCACCTCGAGCGCGCTGGCGCCGATCTCGAGTTCCCCGACCCGGACCCGTACAATGCGGGTGAGGGTGACGTCACTGAGCCGGTTCTTGAGGCTGAACCGGAGGCCGTCCGGCGCGTTGGTGAGCGAGCCGAAGGTGTACAGCTGCCGGAGCAGGAGCTGGGGGATTTTCATGGCGATGATCCTGGAGGGTAGATGGAGCCGGCCACAAATGTGGCACGTCCCGGGACGCACCGCAAAACCGGTCAGCCGGCGCGGGGCAGGAGGGCCTCGATGGCCCGGGCCACCTCCTCCGGCTGTTCGGTCGGCACGGCGTGCCCCGCACCCGGGAGAATCAGGAGCTTCGAGCCCGGGATACGGCGGTGCATCATCTCCGAGAGCCGGGGGCGGACCACGCGGTCGGCGGCGCCGGCGATGATGGTGACGGGTGCGGTGATCTTGTCCAGCTGGCCCAGCAGGTGGCGGCGCCCGCCCACGGCCCGCAGCGACTGGCTGAGCGCCTCGCGCGGCATGGCGCGCACCACGCTCTCCCACCGGCGGATCTCCTCACGGTTCTTCTTGCGGAACCGGGCGCTGAAGGTGGCGCGGGCGGCTTCGGCAGGGAGGAAGCGCGCCGGGCCGGCGAGGTCGATGACCCGGGCGAGCGACCTGATCTGGAGCAGCCGCACCAGGTCTTCGCCCGCGGCACTGGTCCCGATCAGGACCAGGCCCGAGAGCCGCTCCGGATACCGGAGCGCGAACTCCACCGCGGCCATCCCGCCCATGCTGAACCCCGCCAGCACCGCGGACCCGATCTTGAGCTGGTCGAGGAGCGCAGCCAGGTCGTCGGCCAGATCCCCGATGGTCCAGGGTGCGTCCGGTACTTCGGTCCGGCCATGGGCCCGGAAGTCGGGGGCGATGACGCGGGCGCGGGGGGCGAGGCGGCGGGCGAGGGCGGTGAACATCCCGCTGTCGCACCACATGCCGTGGGCGAGCAGCACCGCTGGTCCGGCGCCCCACTCGTCGACGCAGTGCCGGAGGCCGCGAACGGTGAGGAACCGTTCCACCGCCCCGCTCGGGGCGCTGCCGGTCAAGCGGCGGGCGGGGTTGGCGGCGTGTCGGGAGTGTCGGGCGGGGGCGGGGGCGGGGGTGGGGGCGCGGCCGTCTCTCCGGCCTGGGCGACCCGCTCGGCGATCGGGTTCTCCGGCCCGGTGTAGGGCCCCGCATCGGCGATGCTCACCGCGAACTTCGCCCAGAACTGCTCGGTGAGCTTCCGCGCCGTCCCCTCCATCAGCCGGGCGCCGACGCTCGCCACCGTGCCGCTGATGCTGGTGTCGGCCTGCCAGGCCAGGCGGGTCCGGGTCTCCTCCAGCACCTCGAGCAGCATCAGCGCCGTGATCTCCACCGCCGAACCGGGGGCCTTGCCGCGCGCGCGCATGGTGAACCGGGTCGGGGGGATGACCTCGACCAGCTCGACATCGATGCCGAAGCGGAGCCTGATGCTGCCGACGCCGAAGCCGGTGATGACCTTGAAGCGGTAGGGGTCGAGCACCTCGACCGACTCGACTCCCGGGCCGTGCTTCGCCACGAAGTGAGGATCGAGAATGCGGGGCCAGACATCGCGGAGCGGGGCCGGGACCTCAGGCGCGCCGGAGAATGTGAGACGCATCAGCGGGACTCCTCGAATCGTCCGAGATCGCCCGGCGTATCCACGTCGGGATTGTCACCGGTCACGTCGACCAGGCTCACGGATACCTGATCGAGGAGCGCCCGAAGCCCCTGGTCGCCGGTGAGGCGGTCGGCGAGGGGCCAGTCGCGCCGGTCGAGCAGGACCGGGTGCCCGGGCTCCTCCGGCGCACCGAGATACCGCGGCCGGGTGGTGCGGCCGCTCCTCCGCCACTCGGCGACGACCGCCGCGATGACGTCGAGCCGGAGCGCCGGCTGGTCCGCCAGGATGATCAGCGCGCCCTCGACCCCGGGTGTCTCGGCCGCGAGGGCGTCGAGGCCCCGGCGGAGGGAGGTGGCGATGCCTTCCGGCGCGCGGGGGTTCTCGATCGGCGTGAGCCCCGCGGTGTCGAGCGGCCAGAGGAGCGCCGTGGCCCCCACCGGCACCACCGCGACCCCGCCGCGGAGGATCCCGCCGCCGATCGCCGCGGCGAGGGTGGTGGCGACGTGGTCGATCAGCGGCCGCCCCTCGAGCGGCGCCAGCAGCTTGTTGCCGCCGAAGCGGGCGCCCTGGCCGGCGGCGACGAGGAGGGCATGGGGCGCGCGTTCCGCGTTCCGCGTTCCGGGTTCCGGATTATCGCTCACGAGGTGCCTGGCCTGCCGCTTCAGGTGAGAGCCGCCGGAGGGCGGCGTCGGAACACGGTCCCCGCACGCGGAACCCGGAACGCGGAACGCGGAACCTTACCCCGCCCGATCGTACGCCGCCTGCACCGCCCGCTTCGCCGCCACCACCGCGAGGTGCCGCCGGTACTCCGCCGGGGCGTGCACGTCGCCGCCGACCTCGACTGCGCCGACCGCGTCCCGGGCGCACTGCTCCACCACCGCGAGGTCGCACCGGGTGCCGACCACCGGTTCGAAGGTCGAGGCCAGGAAGGCGACGTCGCTCACGCCGGTGAACGCCACCGAGATCTCCGAGATCGTCGAGCGCTTGCGCGCCACTACCGCGCACACCCCTGCCAGGGCGTAACCCGACGCCGCCGAGTCGAAGGCGTGGTAGGCGGCGGCCGAGCGGCCCATCCCCGGGATCAGGATGTCGGTCAGGAGCTCGCCCTCGTTCATCTCGGTGGCGAAGGCGCCCTGGAAGAATCCGCGCGCCTTGACCGTGCGGCGGCCCCCCGACTTGGAGCGGAGCTGGAACTCGGCGCCGAGCGCCAGCATCACGGCGGGCATGTCGCTCGCGGGGTCGGCATGCGCGAGCGAC
>DASZPT010000133.1:0-4692 GCA_035549935.1 Gemmatimonadales bacterium | reverse complement strand
GATCCTGGGCTACGCCGGGCTGGTGCCGAACACGCCGTCGACCACCCGTATCGTGGGCCTGGTGGCGGCCTCGATGGCGCCGCTCGCCCTGGTGGTGGTGTGGCTCACCGGTGCCACGGTGCACGCGACCGGCTTCGACCTGCTTCTCGCCTTTCTGCCCAACTACCTCTGCGCCGGCCTCGCGGAAGTACATGCCCGGCTGATCCGGGAGTTGGGCCAGCAGGTGAAGGAGGCCCGTGAGCTCGGCAGCTACCGGTTGGAAGAGCGGCTGAGCGCCGGAGGCATGGGCGAGGTGTACCGCGCCTCGCACCGGATGCTCGCGCGTCCCGCCGCGATCAAGCTGATCCGTCCCGAGGCGATGGGCGGCCAGGGGCCCGACCACGCGCTGGTGATGCGCGAGCGCTTCCGCCGCGAGGCCGAGGCGGTGGCGTCGCTCCGCTCGCCCCACACCGTGAATCTCTACGACTTCGGTGTGGCCCAGGACGGCCGGCTCTTCCTGGTGATGGAGCTGCTCGACGGGCTCGACCTCGAGTCGCTGGTGCGCCGGCACGGGCCGCTCCCGGCGGGGCGGGTGGTGCACCTGGTCCGGCAGGCCTGCAAGTCGCTCGAGGAGGCGCACGCGCGCGGCCTGGTCCACCGGGACATCAAGCCGTCGAACATCTTCGCCTGCCGCATGGGGCTCGCGCTCGACTTCGTGAAGGTGCTCGACTTCGGCCTCGTCAAGGAACGGCACACCGAGGATGTGCGGCTCACCGCGCCGACCCGCACCGCCGGGACCCCGGCCTACATGGCGCCCGAGATGGTCCGTTCCGGCGCCGAGGTCGATCACCGCGCCGACATCTACGCGCTGGGCTGCGTGGCGTACTGGCTGCTCACGGGCCGCATGGTGTTCCAGGGCGACACCACGGTCGACATCCTGCTCCAGCACGCGCACGCGACCCCGATGCGGCCCTCGGAGCGGGGCGAGTTCGATATCCCGGCCGAGCTCGAGGCGGTGGTGATGGACTGCCTGGCGAAGAACCCCGACCACCGGCCGCAGAGCGCCGGCGAGCTCTCGCGCCGCCTCTCGCTGTCCCTCTATCCGGCGCGTCCCTGGACCGAGGCCGATGCCCGCACCTGGTGGCGCGAGAACCGCACCCGGCCCGATCCGGAGAAGGTGAGCCAGCGGGGGGCCTGGGTGACGACGGTGGTGGCGAACGTCCTGATGATCGGCGCGCTGCTCATCGGCGGGACGCGCGCGGCCGAGGCCCAGCGGGCCCAGCCGAAGGCGTTCCAGGTGGGGGTCGTGCTGGATGGACCGTCTGCCACCGCCGACTCCGCCCGCATGGTGCTCGAGCGCGAGGTGCTCGCCTCGGGGCCCGGCGCGGGAGCGGTCTTCCCGGCGCGCGCCCGCCTCACCGGCGACTACACCGTGGCCGGCGTGAACGGCGCGATCGACCGCCTGCTCGCCGACCGGGAGGTGGACCTGGTCCTGGCGCTGGGCCCGATCGGCTCCGAGCTGCTGGCCCAGCGCACCGCGCTCGCGAAGCCGGCGATCGCGGCGCTCGTGATCGACGCCCGGCTCCAGGGGCTCCCGCAGAGCGGCGTCTCGAGCGGCGTCAGGAACCTGAGCTACATCGATATCGCCCTGCCGCTCGCACGGACCTTCGAGGTCTTCCGCCAGGTCGTGCCCTACCGCCGGCTCGCGCTGCTGGTGCATCCCGGCGTTCCGGCCGCGATCCCCGGTCTGGCGGACCAGGCGCGCAAGGCGGCGGAGGCGGGCGGGGCCACGCTCACGATCGTGCCGGTGACCGGCTCGGCGGCCCAGGCGCTCGCCGCGATTCCCGCCGGCACCGACGCCGTCTACCTCGCCTCGCTGGAGCAGCTCTCGAGCGCGGCGGCGGACAGTGTGCTCCAGGGCCTCATCGCCCGGCGGCTCCCGGCCTTTGCGCTGCCCGGCCGGGCCCTGACCGAGCGTGGCGCGCTGGTCTCGTACGCCGCGGAGGACGATCTCGCCCGCCGGGCGCGCCGGATCGCCAGCACCATCCAGCGGATTCACGATGGCGAAGATGCCGGGACGCTGCCGGTGGCGCTCGCGTCGATCCCGCAGCTCACCGTGAACCTGGCCACCGCCCGCGCGATCGGGTTCTCGCCCGGCTGGCAGGTGCTCACGGATGCGACCCTGCTCCACGAGGATGCCCCGGCTTCCGGCCCGACCTGGTCGCTCGCGACGGTCGGCCGCCAGGCGCTTGCCTCGAACCTCGACGTGAAGGTGGCGGAGCAGGCGGTGGCGAGCGGGGTGCAGGACACCCGCCTCGGCCGCTCGGCCCTGCTCCCGCAGGTGCAGGCGGAGGCGACGGGCACGATGGTCCGTGAGGCCACCGCCGCGGCGAGCCTGGGCCAGCGGGCGGAGCGGACCGGGGCGGCGCAGGTGGTCTTCTCGCAGTCCATCTACGACGACCAGCACTGGGCCAACTACCGGATCGCGCAGAACGGGGAGCGGGCCCGGCAGGCCGACCGCCGCCGCACCGAGCTGGACGCGGTGCTCCGCGCCACCACCGCCTATCTCAACGTGCTCCGGACCCGGGCGATCGCGCGGGTAGAGCGGGAGAATCTCTCCCTCACCCGGAGCAACCTCGACGTGGCCGAGCTCAAGGAGAAGGTCGGCGCGTCAGGGCTGTCGGATGTCTACCGCTGGCAGGCGGAGCTGGCCCAGAGCCGTCGGCGGGTGCTCGATGCCGATGCCCGGGTGCAGGTGGCCGCGCTCGAGCTCAACGGCAGCCTCAACCGCCCGCTCGAGGAGGCCTTCCAGACCAGCGATGCCGCGACCGACGATCCATCGCTCCTGGTGAGCGACCCGCGGCTCCTCCGCTTCCTCGGGACCCCCGCCACGTTCGCGCTCTTCCGCGATTTCAGCGCGCAGGAAGGGGTGAAGGCGTCCCCCGAGATCCAGGCGCTCGAGGCGCAGATCGCCTCCGAGGAACGCCGCGGGACCGCCGCGAAGCGCTCGTTCTTCATCCCGTCGCTCTCGCTCGAGGGTGGCGCCAGCTCGGTGTTGAGCCGGGGCGGCGCCGGCGCGGAGACGCCCACCATCGCGGGGATCCCGCTCCAGCGCGGACCGGACGAGACCTGGAGCCTCCAGCTCAAGGCGACCCTGCCGCTCTTCACCGGCTTCGCCCGGCGCGCCCAGGTGGCCAAGTCGACGAGCGAGGTCGAGCGCCTGACGCTCACCCGCCAGGGGGCGGCGCTCACCATCGCGCAGCAGGTGCGGGGCGCGCTGCAACTGGCCGGGGCGAGCTGGGCCAATATCACCCAGGCCCGTGTCGCCGCCGAGGCTGCCGGCCGGAATCTCGAGCTGGTGCGCGACGCCTACGGGCGCGGCGCGGTGAACGTGATCACGCTGCTCGATGCCCAGCGGGCCGCGCTCGAGGCCAACGAGGCGGCGGCCAACGCGGTCTACGATTTCCTGATCGATCTCATGAACGCCCAGCGGGCGCAGGGGGCGTTCGACTTCTTCCTCACCCCCGACGAACGCGACGCCTGGTACCAGCAGCTCACCGGCTTCTTCGCCGCCGCGGGCCAGCCTCTTCCGTGATTGGAGACCCGATGCGTACCCGACTGCTGCTGTTGACCCTGGCCCTGCCGCTCGCCGGCTGCGGCCGCCACGAGGAGCCCCAGGCTCCCCCCCTTCCCGTCACCCTGGTGCGGGTGGCGGGCGGCGAGTCGGGCGGGGGTACCCGCTACTCCGCCAGCCTCACGCCGGACGTGCAGGTGAGCGCCGCGTTCAAGGTGAGCGGCTACGTGGAGCAGATCCTCCAGGTGCGCGGCGCCGACGGCCGGCTCCGCCCGATCCAGGACGGCGACTTCGTGAGGCGCGGTACCGTCCTCGCCCGGATCCGCACCCGTGAGTACCAGGACGCGGTGACCCAGGCGGCCGCGGCGCTCACCAGGAGCAAGGCGGACTTCGACCGCACCGCCTCGCTCTACGAGAACCGGTCGGTCGCGAAGTCCGACTACGACGCGGCCTACGCCCGCTACCAGGCGGACCAGGCCGAGCACGACCGGGCGGTGCAGGCGCTCAACGACTGCGCCCTGGTCGCCCCGCTCGACGGCTACGTGCTGGCGCGGTCGGTCGAGGTGGGCTCGCTCGTGGCGCCCGGTTCCCCGGCCTTCGAGGTCGGCAACCTCGGCGCGGTGAAGGTGGTCTTCGGGGTGCCCGACGTGATGGTCGGCTCGCTCAAGGCGGGCGCCAGGCAGAAGGTCCGGGTCGATGCGGTGCCGGGCACCCTCTTCGAGGGGCGCTACACCCGGATCTCGCCGGTGGCCGATCCCGCGAGCCGGATGTTCGAGGCCGAGGTCACGATCCCGAATGGCGACGGCCGGCTCAAGCCGGGCATGATCGCGGCACTCGAGGTGGATCACGGCGCGCCCGCGGCCCCTGCCGCCCGGATTCTGGTGCCGCTCAACGCGGTGGTGCGGCCACCGGGCAGCGACACCGGCTTCGCGGTCTACGTGGTGGAGCAGAAGGACAGCCAGAGCGTGGCCCGGCTCACGCTGGTCGATCTCGGGGACATCAGCGGTAACGAGATCCAGGTGCGCCGCGGACTCGGGGGCGGGGAAGGGGTGATCGTGCGGGGGGCGACGCTCGCGGTGGACGGGGCGCCGGTCCGGGTGGTGCCGTAGGCGGGTGGGCGGGTAGGCGGGGAGGCGGGT
>DASZPT010000132.1:0-2354 GCA_035549935.1 Gemmatimonadales bacterium | reverse complement strand
CCATCCCGATGAGGAGCGGTCCGCTCACGCTCGACGCGTCGAGGTCCTGCAGCACCCCGCGCACCACGATCGTGCCGCTCGCCGTGCGGGCCCGCGCGATCCGTCCGCGGATCACCAGCTCCACGTTGCCGTCGAGCGTCTCGACGCTGGTCTCGGCCGGGGTTCCCGCCACCCGCACCCGTCCCGAGGCGCCGGTCACCTCGATACTCCCGCCCAGCGCGGAGACGTCCACGTCGGCCGCGGTCGACTTGATCCAGAGCCGCGTCCCCGCCGGCACCATGAGGTCGAGGTCGGAGCTGCCTGCCGGGCTCCCGCGGTCGGGCGGCTCCACGCCGAGCTTGAGGGCGTTGGCGGTGCCGCCGAAGAAGAAGCGGCCCGCGGCGGGGTCCACCCGGCCCTTCACGCTGACGCTGTCGCGGTCCCACGCCGTCACCCGGAGCGACCCGGTGACGACGAAGACCCGGATCGCGGCGTCCCGGGCCGCGGCCCGGCCGTCGGAGACGGCGGCCTGGGCGCCGAGCGGCGAGGCGGCGGCGGCCCACAGGAGACCGGCACACGCGAAGGCGCGGAGGGTGCCGGCTGGCGCGTGGCCTGGCATCAGCTCTCCCGCCTTCCGGCGTCGGTCGCGTGCTTGAGCAGGGCCAGCCGCTGAGCGTAGCGGGCGAGGACCATCTGCTCGAGTTCGGTATTGCCGGGATCGCTCGCGAGCGCGTGTTCCGCCTCCCGGATCGCGGCGTCGACGATGGCGAGGTTCCGCTCCACCACCGCGCGGGTCGTGGCGCTGAGGGGGGCGGGATCGTCCGCCAGCCGGCGGGCCAGCTCCGCGGTCGCCCGGGCGTAGCGTGCCTGCTCCCGCGCGAACGCGGTCATGGGCGCCTCGCGCCCCCGCTGGTAGAGCGTGGCCAGGGTGGCGCCCGCAATGAGGAGAAAGAGCGCCGCGGCGAGGAGGGCCAGCGGGCGCTGAAGACGCGCCGGCGAGCGGGGCCGGGTCGCGGGCAGGCGCGCGGCGATTCCGCCGAAGAGGTCGCGCGGGGGCGCGATGGTGCGGGGCAGGGTCCGCGCCTCGGTGACGATCGCGCGGAGCGCGGCCAGCTCCTCCCGGCAGGCGCCGCACCGGGCGAGGTGCGACTCCAGCTCCCGGCTCCGCGCGGGATCGAGGCCGCCGTCGACGTAGTCGTCGAGCAGCGGACGGTGGTCGGCGCAGGTCATCGTTTCAGCATCTCCCGGAGCAGCCGGCGCGCGCGGAAGAGCTGCGCCTTGCTGGTCCCTTCGGCAATCTCGAGCAGTCCCGCGATCTCGTCATGCTGGTAGCCCTCCACATCGTGCAGCACGAACACCATCCGGGCGCCCTCGGGGAGCCGCGCGATGGCCTGGCCCAGGTCCCCGGCGGGCGCCGTCGCCGGGGCGGCCACCGACTCGAGCTCGAGGGGATCCTCCGCCAGCCGCACCCGGCCGCTCCGCCGCGCCGCGGACCGCCGCGCGTGCAGCACCACGTTGACCGTGAGCCGGTGAAGCCAGGTGGAGAAGGCGCTCTCGCCCCGGAAGCTCCCCAGTCGTTCCCAGACCCGGACAAAGACGTCCTGGACATACTCCTCCGCCTCGCCGGGGTTGCCGGCCAGGCGAAGACAGAGGGCATAGACCCGCCCCACATGGTCCCGGTAGAGGGCCTGGAAGGCGGCCTGATCGCCCTGCTGGGCACGGCGAACCGTCTCGGTCACGGGCCTCGGGTGCGCATCGGTCACGGCTGGGATGCCGGCCGCCCCGCCGGGGTTTGAATCCGGACCGGCATTCTCATGGGGCCTTCACGGTGCGTTCAATCCGGCGGTTGTTGTTTGAGGCAGGCTCAACAGGGAGGCCTCCGTGAGAATCGCCGAGATCATGCAGACGAACCTGATGACGGTCCGCGGCACGGACACGATCGGGGAAGCGATCGCACTGCTGGCGGAGTCCCACGTCTCGGGCGTCCCGGTCGTCGCGGAACGGGGACGCCTGGTCGGCGTGCTCTCCAACAGCGACATCCTCGAGGCCCTCGCCGACAAGGCCGACCCGGAAGAGCGGGAGCGGCTGTTCGAGGAGACCACCGTTCAGGAGGTCATGACCGCGCGGCCACAGACCATCACCTCCGATGCCACGGTGAAGGACGCGGCGCAGCGGATGCTCTACCTCGAGGTGCACCGCCTGTTCGTCGAGGACAATGGCAGGCTGGTCGGGGTCGTGTCCACTACCGACCTGGTCCGGGCCATGGCGGGCCAGCGGGTGTAGGGACGGCAGGCGCGGTCGGGTAGACGAGTCCCCGGTCAGGGGTCAGGGGTCAGGGGTCGGGGGTCAGGGGTCGGGGGTCAGGGGTCAGGGGT
>DASZPT010000131.1:0-4599 GCA_035549935.1 Gemmatimonadales bacterium | reverse complement strand
GCACCGCGTCCGGCTATGCCGATGCCACCGCCCAGGCGCTCGACGCCGGCCTGGACGTGATCTTCCAGGGCGATCTCGCGCGCGCGCCGCTCTTCCAGGCCGCCGTCGACCGGGGACTCGTGCCCGACTCCGTCATCGATCGCGCCGCCGCCCGGGTCCTGCGGCTCAAGTTCTCCCTCGGTCTCTTCGATGCCCCCTTCGCGGACGCGGCCCGAGCCGAACGCCTTCTGCGCGATTCGACCGCGCACGCCCTGGCGCGGCGAGCCGCCGTCCGCTCCGCGGTGCTCCTCCGCAACCGGGGCGTGCTCCCCCTCGATCCGGCGCGGCTCGCCTCGGTGGCGTTGATCGGGGTCGACGCCGGGGAGCCCCGGCTCGGTGGCTACTCCGGTGCTGGCCGGCGAGTGGTGTCCGCCCGCGACGCGCTCCGTGCCCGGCTCGGCCCCGCCCGGGTACGGTACGCGCCGGGCCCCGGGCGCGGGTCGCCACGCTTCGTGACGGTGCCGGCGGTGGCGCTCCGGAGTCTCGCGGGATCTCCCGGCCTCAGCGCCGAGTATTTCGCCGGCCCGGACCTGGGCGGAGCGGCCGTGGTCTCACGGGTCGACCCGGTGATCGATTTCCACTGGACCTTCGTTCCACCCGCGGAGGGGCTCGACCCGGCCTGGTTCAGCGCCAGGTGGCGTGGCACGATCACGTCGCCGCGCTCCGGCACCATCCGTCTCGGCGTCGCTGGCACCGACGGATTCCGCCTCTTCCTCGGCGACTCGCTGGTCATTGACGCCTGGACCGAGCAGGGCGCGAGCGAGCGGCTGGTGCCCGTGCGGTGCCGCGCCGGCACGCCGGTGCCGGTGCGCCTCGAGTTCCGTGAACCTGCGGGGAACGGCCGGGTGCGGCTCGTCTGGGATGTCGGCGTGGTGGACGACGGCGAGCGGCGTATCGCCGAGGCGGTGCAGGCGGCGCGCGGGGCAGGGGTGGCCGTCGTGATGGTGGGCCTCGAGGAGGGAGAGTTCCGCGATCGCGCCTCGCTCGCGCTGCCGGGCCGCCAGGAGGAGCTGATCCGCCAGGTCGCGGCCACCGGCACGCCGACCGTGGTCGTGGTCATCGGAGGCGGCGCGGTCACGATGCGATCGTGGCTCGATCGGACGGAAGCGGTGCTGGACCTCTGGTATCCCGGTGAGGCGGGTGGCGAGGCCCTGGCAGACCTGCTGTTCGGCGACGCCGCACCTGCGGGCCGGCTACCCATCACCTTCCCGGTGAGCGAAGGCCAGCTCCCGCTGGTCTACAATCACCTTCCCACCGGCCGGGGCGACGATTACGACGATCTCACCGGGCTGCCGCAGTTCCCCTTCGGCTTCGGGCTGAGCTACACCCGCTTTGCCTGGTCCGATCTCGAGGTCATCCCGGAGCCGGCCTCCCGCCTGGTAACCGTGCGCTGCACCATCGCCAACACCGGCACCCGTGAGGGCGACGAGGTCGTGCAGTTGTATCTCCACCACCCGGTCTCGGAGCTGGCCCGGCCGGTGTTGTCGCTGGCTGCGTTCCGGCGCGTCGCGCTGGCGCCGGGAGCCCGGGTGACCCTGGAGTTCCAGGTGGAGCGCGCGGGGGATGGCGCGCTCGACATCGCGCTCGGTGCCTCCTCGCGCGATATCCGCCTGCGGGCGAGGGTGGCGTCCCGTTAGGAGGGGCGTCCGTCGCACTGTGCACCGAAGGGGGCGTCCGGCGTCCACCTGCCGGCTCGGATGGAACCGAATTTCGCCGAGCGCCGTACAACGGCATTCACCTCCCTGGAGTCCTCATGCGTCGGTCACCCGGTGTCCTGCTGGTCCTCGCCCTCCTTGCCGTGGCATCCCGTCACGCCGTCGCGCAGAGCAAGGGGGCCTTCCTCGTGCGCCTCGGCAACGATACGACCGCGATCGAACAGTTCGAATTCGGTAAAGGCAGGATCGACATCCTCACGGCGACGAGGGCGCCGCGGGCCGGCCTCCGGCACACGGTGATCACCCTTGGCAGGCAGGACGAGTTCAGCGCCATCGAGATCCAGGCCCTCGATCCGGCGGCCCCGGCGGCCCCGGCCCGCCAGACCACCACGGCGCGGATCCAGGGAGACTCCATGGCCGGGGCGATGCGGGCCGATACGACGGTGCGCCCCTTCGGGCTCAAAGTTCCGCCCGGTACCGAGACACCGGCCGGGTCGATGTGGCTCCTGTACGAGCGCATGTCGATGCGCCGCGCGCGCATGAAGGCCGACTCGCTCCGCCTCCCGATGTACTTCCTGACCGACACGGAGATCAACTGGGTCGCGGTGCGGCGCCTCGGGGCGGACTCGATCGATATCGAGACCACCTATGACCGCTACCACGCGAAGGTCGACAAGGAAGGACGGATCCTGGGGCTCAAGCCCATCAAGGGGACCCAGCAGTTCTCGCTCGAGCGCCTTCCCTCGGCCGATATCCAGACCTGGGCGGCCAACTTCCTCGCCCGCGAGAAGGCCCAGGGGATGGCCGGCCAGTTCTCGCCCCGCGATACCGCCCGGGCCGACGCGGCGGGCGCGCACCTGGTGATCGATTATGGCCGACCGTCCAAGCGTGGCCGTGTGATCTTCGGCAACGTCGTGCCCTGGGGCGAGGTCTGGCGCACCGGCGCCAATGCGGCGACGCAGTTCAGCACCGACAAGCCCGTCAAGCTCGGTGGGACGCTGGTGCCCGCCGGCAAGTACACCCTCTGGACCATCCCGACCCCGGATGGCTGGACCCTGATCGTCAACAGTGAGACGGGGCAGTGGGGCACCGACCACAAGGCCGAGCGCGACCTCTACAAGATCCCGATGAGCGTCGCCACCAAGGGCGACGTGACCGAGAAGTTCTTCATCCACATCGCGGACGAGGGTGGGAAGGGACAGTTCCACTTCGTGTGGGACCAGACGGTGGCCGCGGTGGATTTCGAAGTCCAGTCGTAGCACCTCTCGGTCCGACTGAAGCGAGGCATCCCGGGAGTCCGCCGCGGGTTGCCTCGCTTTGCCGTTCCTCCCCCTTGCGCCCGCCCCGATCGGGCGGAAAACTTCCCACCTCGCCGCGACACGACGTCCCACCCCCGCACCGAACCCATGCGTATCCTTCTCCTGCCCCTGCTCCTCGCCGGGACCGCGTGGCCCGCGGCCGCCCAGTCCGATGCCGAGCTCCGCGCCGCGATCGATCGTGTGGCGCCCCGCATGATCGAGATCCGGCACGACATCCATCAGCATCCCGAGCTCGGCAACCGGGAGTTCCGCACCGCCGACCTGGTCGCGAAGGAGCTCACGCGCCTCGGTCTCGAGGTCCGCACCGGCGTGGCGCACACCGGCGTGATCGGGATCCTGCGCGGCGCGAAGCCCGGCCCGGTCGTGGCGATCCGTGCCGACATGGACGCTCTCCCGGTCACCGAGCAATCCGACCTTCCCTTCAGATCGGTGGTCACGACCAACTACCTCGGCCGCGAGACCGGGGTCTCGCATGCCTGCGGCCACGATACCCACGTGGCGGCCCAGCTCGGCGTGGCGAACGTGCTCGCGGGGATGAAGGAGAGGCTGGCCGGCACCGTGCTGTTCATCTTCCAGCCGGCCGAAGAAGGCGCGCCTCCCGGCGAGACCGGTGGCGCCAAGCAGATGCTCGCCGAAGGGGCGTTCGGCGATCCCCGCCCGGCGATGATCTTCGCCTTCCACGCGAATGGCTCGCCGCCGGGTGCCGCGGGAGTCGATGAGCAGCTGGGGCACGTCTCCTTCGCCGCCGGGCCTGCCATGGCGTCCTCCACCAAGTGGACCGCGAAGATCATCGGCCGGCAGGCGCACGGCGCCTCGCCGCACCTCGGTATCGACGCGATCGTGACCGCCTCGCAGGTCATCCTTGCCCTCCAGACCATCCGGTCCCGCAACCTCTCGCCGTTCTCCCCCAACGTGGTGACGGTGGGGGTGCTCCGGGCCGGCGACCGGCAGAACATTGTCGCGGGCGAGGCGTACATGGAGGGTACCATCCGCGCCTTCGACGACAGCGTCTTTGCCACCATCGAGCGGCGGATGCGCGAGATCTTCGACGGGACCACGAAGGCGGCGGGGGCGAGCTTCACCCTCGACTTCGAAGAGCCGTATCCGGTCGTCATCAACGACACCGGACTGGTCCGCCGCTTCCAGCCGGTCATGGAACGGGTGCTCGGGCCCGGCATGGTGCGGCAGGCGCCGCCCCTGACCGGCGCGGAAGACTTCTCCTGGTTCGCCCGCGCCGTGCCGGGACTCATGATTCACATCGGCGCCGTCCCCCCGGGCAAGGTGTCCGGAGGGCACCATACGCCCACCTTCTATGCCGATGACGGCACGGTGCCGGTCGCGATGCGGGTGATGAGCGCGCTGGTGGTGAGCGCGCTGGCGGGGAAGTAGGGGGACGGATAGGGCCTCGAGGGTCGGAGTACGGGGGACGGGGGACGGGGGTCGGGGGTCGGGGGTCGGGGCCGGGACCGGGTGAGGCGGGTGCGGGAGGTGGTCCCCGGAGCGGCGTAAGTGAGCCCGTCATTTCTGAGGGCGTTCCCTGAGAGCGAACCTGAGCCGCGAAGGGGACCACCCCCGCCCCCGCCTCA